>CAVOGI010000002.1:0-300000 GCA_963695205.1 uncultured Actinomycetota bacterium
GCATATCGACGGGGTTATCTCTGTAGTACGTCTTGACGGAGGCGTTACTCATATGACCGACGAACTCGTAGTCAAAGTTCGACGGGGATGTCTGGTTGCGCGCCCGAGCCTCCAACTCCGCCTTCTCCGGGCCGTCTCCTATGTGCACCCATCGGTACCGTCGTGTCGGGTCCTTCCGCGCCGCTGCAAGTAGGGCGTCATTCAAAAGACCGAGACGCTTGACCGGAGTGCAAAATGCGACTGATAAGATTTGCACGAGGTGCGCTGACGAAGCTTCACAGCTCGTCTTCGGAAGCTGCACCCCCAATCTCGCAAGGTGAAGTCCAAAGTCCCTAGAGTATGTTTGAGTAAAGTAATTGACGCCGCTTTGCGAGACTGGAAAGATTTCGTCGAAATGCTTTAACAGAAGTCGCTTCAGTGGCATGTACTGGCTTGGGCGGCGGATCATCGTAGACATTGAAGCCATGGACGCGTCAGACAAGTTTCCGCACCGTGCCATTACGCTTCGCGAGGCTCCGCCGTAAGCGGCAGTGTCATTCCAGTACGCGTAAGCGAGAGAGTGCTATGCTGCCGGCGTCCTTCACCAAATCGGATATAGCCAGGCGGCAAAGTTGAGCGCGGTAGGCGGTGACGAATGCACGTAACCCGAGGTGAAGCTGCCCGCGATGGAAGAAGTGCGACTTCCGAGAACAAAAGTTTGGAGAATAGAGCGAGTGCGGTGGCGCTGAATCTTCGACGCATACTGGTTGACGCACCCCAAGGCGGGCCCACGTAGATGCCATCAGGAACATTACGCCGGGTCTTGGCGCTCTGTCGGGGAAGTATGGTCACGCGAATCTTCGACTCGGACTCGCGCCAATGTTGGATCTCCTCCTCGAGGAAGGTCTCCACGTCGCCGTACGGGAACGATTCCGTCAAGATGAGAGATGTTTGTCATAAGTGCTTCAGGCCCGTCGTTTGGAGGCGCCCCTGCTGGGACGGGGCGGGTCGTTGCCGGCATCTTGATTGCTACTTGTTCGGGTTGGACTGGGTCTGCTTGTACCATCGGACCGTTTCTTGAAGTGCATCCTCGCTCGATTGTGGCGGCGCCCAGTCCAGCAGGCTGTGGGTCTCGCTGCTATCCACCACCAAGCTTTCAGAAAGACGCTTCCACGCCATCTCCTGGCCCGCCATTTTGGCTGGACCTCGCATGAGTCGCTCAGGTATCGGCACAAGTCGATTAGGGCGTCCCATCGCTTCCCGCATCAAACGGATCAGCTGGGCGTCGAATAGTTCCGCTCGTCTCCAATGAGCAGCGTGCGACTGTCGGAACGGTGGTCGTGCAGAGTCCTTACAGCGAGGTCGGCGACTGCCCAAACGCTGACCAACGTTCGCTGGTGATGCAACGAATCCAAGGGGAGAGGCCAAGCCGAGTCGGCCAAGGACAAGAGGCGACGAAAGTTGCCACGTACGCCCGGGCCGTAGACCATGGGAGGTCGGATGACAACGCCAGCCATGTGGTTCCGGTGGGACCAGAGGTGTTCTTCGGCCCTCATCTTAGATACGGAATAGGGATCGACCGGGGCCGGGCGGTCGTTGGCCGTGAAGGGGCGGTTTGGCGGTGTCTGTTCTCCCAATACCTTGATGGTACTAAGAAGGACGAACTTCCCAACACCTCGACTAGCGGCTGCCTTGACCAGTCGAGCGGTGCCGTCGCTGTTCACGCGCATGTACTCGTCCAAGGGATCGCGGGCGTTGTCGTGCATGACATGCGCTCGCGCTGCTAGGTGAATCACTGCGTCGACCGACTCGCATATTGCAGTCCAAGCTCCGGGCTGCCCCAAGTTCGCCCACTTGTGTCACCTCGACGTCGGCGCGATGCCTAGACGTGATCGAACGCTGAGCAGCCACGACATGGTCACCGTGCGAGACGAGTGCCTCCACCACGTGACGGCCTACAAAGCCGTCCGACCCGGTTACGAGGACTCTCGATCGACTCATCGCGAGGTAGACGTCGAGCGTTGCAGCGTCAACTGCTTGCAGGGCCGAAGTGATCCTCCGCAAGCCGACGACTTCGTCGACCGAATCGCAGCCGCATGGCGTGATCTTCGGTGAGCCGTAGGAGGGCGGAGAGGAGGGCCCCCTCATCTTTCGGAGGCACCAAAAATCCATTGACTCCATCTTCGACAACCTCCCGACAGCCCGGCATGTCGGTTGTGATGATCGGTAAGCCGCATGCGGCCGCTTCGATGAGAACCTTCGGAAGTCCCTCACGATAGTACGACGGTAGGCAGAAGATATCTGAGTTTGCCAGGATATTCGGAATGTCTTTGCGAGGGCCGACCCAATCGACGTCTCCTCGCGCGTCCCAATCTTTTTCAGTACTGCCTCAGGCACTGAGTTGGGATTCTCTAGATCGGGAGCCCCGACGAGCAGAAATCTCGAGTAGATACCGGTGATTCTTGCGCGGTTCGTACTGCCGCGTTACGAAACAGAGGTATTCCCTTTTCCGTGAGCATGCGAGAGACAAGCGTTATAGTGACCGGTCTTTTGGTGTGTGCGCGAGCCCCCGGCGAGTAGGTGTCTAAATCGACGCCGGCCCCGCGGATAACCGTATCTTATCGCGACGCACCATGTTGGTCGATGCCATGAAGTCGCGATCATCAGGGTTCTCAAGGTTAATTCATCCCCCGGCGGGGTGCAGAAGGTAGCGCAATAGAAAGGCAATCACAGGACGTAGAGCTCGTGCTTTGAAGGTGTCGGAGCCATACACGAAGCCCAGGCCCACGGGTGCATTAACAACTCCCCGAATGCGGGCTATCTTGGCGGCCAAGGCGCCGAAGGCGATCGGCTTCAGCGCGTAGTTGTGCACAATCGACGGCCTTGTCTGGAGCATGGTTTTGAGCAGTATCGCGAAGGTGACGATTTCGGGGATGGGATTGATTCCGCGCCTGCGCCAAGGTAGTTCAATTATTGCAATTCCATGTTCTCGGATTCGGGGTGCGTGAGTGCTGACCCGTGTAGCGAGTGACACCTCATATCCTGCTGAAATGGCAGCCTGCGCGCGCGGCAGAAAGTGGCTCACAAAGAACCAGTCCTCTGTAACGACATAAAGAATGCTCTTCTTATTGACCGGCCGAGACTATGTGAATCCTTATCCAATTTCGTCTGAACGGCGAGTGTCTGCAGCTGTCTGGTGAGGACCACCCATAGGAAAATGGTTAACAGAGCGAATGAGCCGGCGAGTGCCGTGAGGTCTGAGACGAGACGGCCTACGAAGAACGTGACCAGCATGGAGGCAATGGCCGCCGCCGCGTATCTGGTCGCTACGGCGGTATGGGACAAATGCGCCTGGTGCACCAGGCGCTGGTACAAGTGTTGTCGGTGTGCCTCGAGGATCGTGTGCTTTTCCCTTAGGCGCGAGACGAGCGTGGCGAGCGTATCCGTCAAGTACGGAACTATGGGAGCGACCAGGAGAGCCACGTTGATGTGTTGATGGTGGGAAAGGGCAAGAGTGCCGGCGATCATCCCCCCCAGGCAATAGCTACCTACGTCTCCCAAGAACAAACGAGCTCTGGGCATGTTCCAAGGCAGGAAGGCCAAAGAGGTTCCAGCGGTTACGGCACCCAAGAATATGAGTGACTCAGACCCTGCGTTGATCCCGAGGAAGAGTGCGGCGCCTCCCCACACGGTAGATGTGAGGCCGCTAATACCGTTGATGCCATCCATGAAATTAACTGTGTTGACTACAAGCGGAACCAAGAGGGCCATGCCCAGTATGGAGAGAAATCCGTCTCCGTACGCGGCCCCAAGGATTAGCCCGCCCGTGAGTTGCAAGCCAAGTCGCCAAAGGGCTCCCGAAGCTCCTACGATCATCGATGAAAACCGATGACGCCCAACGCCAGAGCGACCGATAGGGCTCTCCACGGAAGCGCTCCGCCCGTCATACCCTGCACGGTCGCCGCGACAACGATCCCCGCAATTAGTGCCAATCCGCCCCCGCGCGGCGTAGCCTCGAGGTGGGACGAGCGGTGGTTTGGAACATCGATCACGCCATGACGGAGCATCTGGTGACGCACGAGCGGCGCCACAGCGGTGGTAGTTCCAAGGCTGATGAGAAATGCGATCACGCTGACGCTCTCTCCGAGTCCATGGCGTCGGTGGCTTCGCCGCGCATCCACATGGCCGCGCTCGCGGGACCGTCGTGGTGCAGGGACTGGACGTCGTCCTTGTCGATCTCAGGCACATCGACGCTGGACACCAGTCGGTGGCCGGTGTCCTTTCGGTGCTCGCCGGCCGAGAAGAGCTCTTCTCCCAGCTTTTCTCCGGGGCGCAGGCCGGTGTAGGTGATGTCGATGTCCTTCCGACCCGACATGCGGATCAGGGTGTTGGCGACGTCGACGATCTTCACCTGCTCGCCCATGTCGAGCACCATGACCTCGCCGTCGCGGCCGATGGAGGCGGCCTCGAGCACCAGCTGGCAGGCCTCGGGGATGAGCATGAAGAACCGCTCGACGTCGGGGTGGGTGACGGTGATGGGGCCGCCACGCTCGATCTGCGCGGTGAAGGCGTGCACGACCGAGCCGCGCGACCCGAGGACGTTGCCGAAGCGGACCGAGACGTAGCGGCCGGGCTCCCGACGGGCGAAGTCGGCGGTGAGGCGCTCCGCGACGCGCTTGCTGTAGCCGAGCACGCAGGTCGGGTTGGCGGCCTTGTCGGTGGAGATGTTGACGAAGGTCCCGACACCGACTGCCGCGGCGGCCGTCGAGCACGTTGAGGGTGCCGAGCACGTTGGTCTTCCACGCCTCCGAGCGGGTGGGACTCGAGCAGGGGGAGGTGCTTGAGCGCTGCAGCGTGGAAGACGATGTCCGGGCGGGCTCGCTCGAAGCGCCGCTGCATGGCCTCGACGTCGCGGATGTCGCCCAGGATCAGGTCGTCGCTGTCGAGCAGGCCGTTGCCCTCGATGCTCATCTGGGTGGCCTGCAGGCCGGACTCGTCGCGGTCGAGCAGGAAGAGCTTCGCCGGCCCGAAGCGGCTGATCTGGCGGCAGAGCTCGGAGCCGATCGAGCCGCCGGCGCCGGTGACGAGGATCCGCTTGCCGGCGATCTGGTCGGCGATGACCGCCATGTCGAGCTCGACGGGACGACGGCCGAGCAGGTCGGCGACGTCGACGTTGCGCAGGTCGTCGACCGTGGGGCGGCCGCCGATGATCTCGCTGACCGGGGGCAGCGTGAGCACCTCGAGGCCGCATCCTCGGCCAGCTCGGTGAGCTCGCGCATCGGTGGCGGCGTCGGCGCGCGGCACGGCGATGATGAGCGTTTGAGCGCCGTACTTCGCGGCCACCTCGGTCAGCTCGCGACGGGTGCCGCGCACCTTGACGCCCTCGACCCGCAGTCGGGTCCTTGGCCCGGTCGTCGTCGAGCAGGGCGACCGGGGTGAAGCCGCTGTCGGCGTCGCGGAGCAGGCTGCGGGTGAGGCGTCGGCCGGCCTCGACCGGCGCCGAAGACGATGGCGCGCTTCTCGCCGCCAGCCTGGGCGGCGTGGCTGGTGCGCACGCTCCGGATGATGAACCGGGCCGCGAACATGCCGATCATGGCGAAGGCGGGAGCGGTGAAGGGGATGCTGCGCGGGGATCGATCCCATCCCGACGCCGAAGACCAGCGCGAGCAGGACCACCGTGGTGAGCAGCACGGTGCGGCCGACGTCGTAGGTCTCCTCGAACGACCCGCGCTCGTGCCCCACGGCATACGGACCGAAGAACGCCCCGAAGACCACGTGCATCACGGCGGCCACGCCGGCGAACCACAGGAGGGGGGTCGACAGGGTCGGGTCGAGGTCGAGGTCGTACCGGAGCCACGCGGCCACGAAGACGGCGATGCACCCAGATGAGGGGGTCGACCAGCGCCCACACCCAACGACCTAGGCGATCACGTCGTACTTCCAGTGCAGTTGGCACAACCGCCCCTCCCTCCCCGAATGCAACTCTGGCCGCGGGGAGTCTAACGGGCAAATCACCCCGAACTTGACCAACTCATGGTCAAGACTGGGGAATCTTCCGCCATTTGGTCAGGTAGGCGCCCCCTCGACCCCGCTGATGCGTGTTCAGCCGAGTTGTCGCCCGAGCTGGCATGTCGCTGATGTCAGGCGAGCGAGGCGTAGAACTCCCGGCAGGCGGCATACGTCGGGAGCAGGCCCTGCTCCGCGGCCTCGGCGAGGCGTGGGCGCGGCGGCGTCCTTGGCGGACAGGAGCGGGTCCTGCATGCCCTCGGGCAGCTCGAGGCCGATCGCCGGGTCGAGAGGGTGGATGCCGTGCTCGCGACCGGGGTTGTAGGAGGACGTGACGAGGTACATCGCCGTGGTGTCGTCCTCCAGGGCGGCGAAGGCGTGGCCCATGCCCTCGGGCAGGTAGACCGCCCGACGGTCCACCGTGTCGAGCAGGATCGCCTCCCACTGCCCGAAGGTCGGCGAGCCGACCCGGATGTCGACGACGAAGTCGACCAGGGAGCCGGTGAGGGCGGTGATGTACTTCGCCTGCGACGGGGGGACGTCGGCGAAGTGGATGCCGCGCACGGTGCCGCGCGACGAGACCGACACGTTGGTCTGCACGATCTTCGGACGGTGGCCGAGGTGCTCGGCGAGCAGGTCGCCGCGGAACGACTCGAGGAACACGCCCCGGTCGTCCTTCATCTGCCGCGGGGTGATCTCGTAGGCGTCGGCGATCGACAGGGGGCGGATCTCCATCAGAGAGTCCCTCGCTTCTCGGCGAGCAGGCCGGCGAGGTGCACGCCGTACCCGCTCTTGGTCAGGGCCGTGGCCAGGGCGTCGAACGTGTCGTCGTCGATCCAGCCGTTGCGCCAGGCGATCTCCTCGACGCAGCCGATCTTCTGGCCCTGCCGCTGCTCGACGACGTGGACGAACTGCGCCGAGTCCATCAGTCCCTCGAACGTCCCGGTGTCGAACCACGCCGTGCCGCGGGGCGAGCACCGTCACGCTGAGGTCGCCGCGCCGCAGGTAGGCGTCGTTGACGCCGGTGATCTCCAGCTCGCCGCGGGCGCTGGGCTCCAGCTCGCGGGCGATCTGCGACCACGTCGTTGTCGTAGAAGTAGAGGCCGGGCACGGCGTAGGAGGACTTCGGGCTTCTCGGGCTTCTCCTCGATCGACAGCACGGTGCCGTCGTCGCGCGAACTCGACGACGCCGTACGCCGAGGGCTCGGTCACGTGGTAGGCGAAGATGTGGCCGCCGCTCAGGCGTCGTGTGGGTCTGCAGCGCCGTGCCGAGGCCGGTGCCGTAGAAGATGTTGTCGCCGAGGACGAGCGCCACCGAGTCGTCGCCGATGAAGTCCGCGCCGATGACGAACGCCTGGGCGAGCCCGTCGGGGCTGGGCTGCACGGCGTACGTGAGGTCGATGCCCCACTGCGAGCCGTCGCCGAGCAGGCGCACGAACTGCGCCTGGTCGTCCGGGGTCGTGATGATGAGGACCTCGCGGATGCCGGCCATCATCAGCGTGGAGAGCGGGTAGTAGATCATCGGCTTGTCGTAGATCGGCATGAGCTGCTTGCTGATCCCGAGCGTGATCGGGTGCAGGCGCGTGCCGGAGCCGCCGGCCAGGATGATCCCCTTCATGGGCCAGACAGTACTGACCCGACGCTCGGCCCCGCTCCGATAACCTCCACACATGAAGGTCCTGGTCACCGGCGCTGCAGGTTTCATCGGGTCCAACTTCGTCATCCGGGCCCGTCAGGTGCGGCCCGACTGGAAGCTGACGGTCCTGGACTCGATGACGTATGCCGCGAACCTCGCCTCCCTCGACCCGGTGATCGGGGACATCGACGTCGTCAAGGGTTCGGTCACCGACGCCGACCTGGTCGACGAGCTCGTCGCGGCCCATGACCTCGTCGTGCACTTCGCCGCCGACTCGCACAACGACAACAGCCTCGACGACCCGTGGCCGTTCATCGACACCAACATCATCGGCACCTACCAGCTGATCCAGGCGGTCCGTCGCCACGACAAGCGGCTGCACCACGTGTCGACCGACGAGGTCTACGGCGACCTCGAGCTGGACGACCCGGCGAAGTTCACCGAGACGACGCCGCTCAACCCCTCGAGCCCCTACTCCGCGTCCAAGGCGAGCGCGGACCTGTTGGTGCGCGCGTGGATCCGCTCGTTCGGGCTCAGGGCGACGCTGTCCAACTGCTCCAACAACTACGGCCCGCGCCAGCACCCGGAGAAGCTCATCCCGAGGCAGATCACCGGGATCATCGACGGCGTGCGGCCCAAGCTCTACGGCGACGGCCTCAACGTCCGCGACTGGATCCACGTCGACGACCACAACGACGCCGTCATCACCATCGTCGAGCAGGGCCGCCTGGGCGAGACCTACCTCATCGGCGCCGACGGGGAGATGAACAACCGCAACATCATCGGGCTGATCCTCGAGCTCATGGGCAAGCCGGCCGACTGGTTCGACCACGTCCCGGACCGGCCCGGCCACGACCTGCGCTACGCCATCGACGCGACCAAGCTGCGCACCGAGACCGACTGGGTCCCCGCGCACCCCGATGTCCGCTCCGGTCTCGCGGACACGATCGCGTGGTACGAGGACAACCAGGACTGGTGGCGCACGGCGAAGGTCGTCGCCGAGGCCCGCTACGAACGGATCGGTCGCTGATGACCCGCTGGCTCATCACCGGCTCGGGCGGCATGCTCGGCCTCGACCTCCAGGTCGTGCTCGCGCTCGCCGGGGTGCCCTCGTCCGACGTGACGGCACTCGAACGCAAGGACCTCGACGTCACCTCGCTCGACGCGGTCCGTGACGCGGTCCGGGGCCACGACGTCGTCGTGAACTGCGCGGCATACACCGCCGTCGACGAGGCCGAGACGCACGAGGCCGAGGCGTTCGCCGTCAACGCGATCGGGGCGGGCAACGTCGCCGCGGCGTGTCGCGAGACCGGCGCGCGGCTCGTGCACATCTCCACCGACTACGTGTTCGCCGGCGACGCGGACGAGCCGTATGCCGAGGACGCGCCGCTCGCGCCGCTGTCGGCCTACGGCCGGTCCAAGGCCGCAGGGGAGTGGGCCGTCCAGGCGCACTGCCAGCGCGCGTGGATCGTGCGGACCGCGTGGCTGTACGGCGGCGGGGGACCCAACTTCGTCAAGACGATGGCCCGGCTCGCCGGGTCGCACGACACGCTCTCGGTCGTCGACGACCAGCGAGGTCAGCCGACGTGGACCATGGACGTCGCCCGCGCGATCCTGCGCCTCGTGGACGAGGGCGCGCCGTTCGGTGTCTGGCACGCGACGAGCCAGGGGGAGACGACGAAGTACGGCTTCACCCGCGAGATCTTCACCCTCCTCGGACTCGACCCGGAGCGGGTGAAGCCCACGACGAGTGACGCCTTCCCGCTGCCGGCGCCGCGACCGGCCTACAGCGTGCTCGGGCACGACGCCTGGCGGATGGCGCGCATCGCCCGGCTGCCGGACTGGCGCGAGAGCCTGGCGCTGGCCCTGCCCGACGTGGTCGAGCAGGTCTGACCCGGCGCGGCTAGGGTCGGGGACATGCTCGCCGTCTACGCTGCCCGCCAGTCCGCCGACGACCCGCTGTCCGGACTGGAGGTCGGCGAACGTCCCGAGCCCCGGGCCCGCGAGGGCTGGACGACGGTCACGCTCAAGACCGCCGGTCTCAACCACCACGACGTCTGGTCGTTGCGTGGCGTGGGCCTGTCGGCCGACCGGCTGCCGATGATCCTCGGCTGCGACGGCGCGGGCGTCGACCCGGACGGCAACGAGGTCATCATCCACGCCGTGGTGCCCAGCGACGGCTGGCGCGGTGACGAGACGCTCGACCCGCGTCGCACCCTCCTGTCCGAGCTCCACGACGGCACGCTGGCCCAGCAGGTCGCGGTGCCGACCGGCAACCTCGTCCCCAAGCCCGCGGGCCTGTCGTGGGAGCACGCGGCCTGCCTGTCCACCGCGTGGCTCACGGCATACCGCATGCTCTTCACCCAGGCCGGGCTCACGCCTGGCGCCACGGTCCTCGTCCAGGGCGCCGGCGGCGGCGTCGCCACCGCGCTGGTGCAGCTCGGTGAGGCCGCTGGATACCGGATGTGGGTGACCACGCGCGACGAGGCCAAGGGGAAGCGGGCCCTCGAGATCGGCGCCGACCGTGCGTTCGCGAGCGGCGAGCGGCTGCCCGAGCGGGTCGACGCGGTCATGGAGACCGTCGGCGCGGCGACGTGGTCGCACTCGGTCAACTCGCTCAACCCCGGCGGCGCCATCGTCATCAGCGGGGCGACCTCGGGCGACGCCCCGGCCAAGGCGGAGCTCACCAAGATCTTCTTCAAGCAGCTGCGCGTCCTCGGCTCGACGATGGGCACGCGGTCCGAGCTCGAGCGGCTCGCGGCGTTCGTCACCCAGCAGGGCATCGAGCCGGTCGTCGACTCGGTGATGCCGTTGGAGCAGGCGCGCGACGGGTTCGCGACGATGGCCGGCGGCGACGTCTTCGGCAAGGTCGTCTTCACCGTCAGCTGACGCCCCCCCTACGACGAAGGCTCCCCGCGCGCTGCGCAGGGAGCCTTCGTCGGTGCCGGTGACCCGGCGGATCAGCTGGGGTCAGCTCGGGTCAGCTGGGGAGACCTGCAGCCAGTCGTACCAGCCGTTGTGCAGGACGAGCCACGCGATCAGGCCGTATCCCGCTTGGCCGGGGTGGTGCGGCACCCGGCTGGCGGCGAGGTCGGTGCGCCACTGTTCGTGACCCAGCAGGGGGCGGTAGCAGTCGACGAAGGGCACGCCGCGGCGCGAGCAGACATCGGCCTGCGCCTCGACGAGGACGTCGAGCTTGCTGTTGAGCTCCTCGTCGTCCGACGGCGGCGGGCTCGCGACGAAGGTGCCGATCCCGGCGCTGGCCGCGTCGTCGAGGATGTTGGCGAGGTTGAGGCGGTGCCTGGCCAGGGTCACGCCGGACATCGCGTCGTCCGTGCCGACCGAGACCACGAGGCGCTTCTCCGAGCGGCCCTCCCAGCGGGGCGCGCACTCGGTCTTCCAGCGGTGCAGCAGGTCGGCGGAGGTGTCACCACGCACCCCGAGGTTGTATGCCGTGAGCTCGAGGTCGGGGTGGTGGGTGCGTCCCACGACCCGCGAGACCCAGCCCTGCCCCTTGGGGTCGCCGACCCCGGCGACCAGGGAGGCGCCGAGGAAGACCAGCCCGACGTCGCGGGGGCCGTCGGAGGCGACCTGGAACTCGGCGCTCGGGTTGAAGGTGGGCTCGCTCACGCGTCAGTCCTCATCGTCGTCATCGGTGACCAGCGGCCACCGAGGTCACTCGTCGTCATCGTCGTCGAGCCGGGCCAGCCAGGTGGCCAGCCGCTCGACGGGGATCTCGAACTCGGGGTTGAGGTCGACGAACGTCCGCAGCTGCTCGGCCAGCCACTCGAACGAGACCTCTTGCTCTCCTCGCCGCGAGGCGAGCTCCTCGATTCCGCGATCCGTGAAGTACACGTCGCAAGGCTATCGGGCGCGGGCCGGGCGCCGACGTGGGCACGCTGACGGTGCCGTCGCCCGGTCGTCCGTACGGGTCAGCAACCGGGGTGCTGGCGCTGCTGGGGCGTTGGGTCGGGCCGGGGATTGGGTCGGGGTCGGGACGTTGGGGGGCCTGGCTAGTTGGTCATGGCCCGGTAGATCAACACGACGTCGACCAACACGAAGAGGACCAGGGCGACGGTGATGATGCGGCGGCGCGTCTGGGCGCGGCGTTCTCGCCTGCTGAGCGGCGGGGTGAAGTCACTGGTCGGTTGCACCCGGGGATCGTCGCAGGTCAGCGGCGCGCACCGCATCCGTCAATTGGCCGATACCGCTCACGCTCGGACGAACGAGGTAGATCCCCTGACAACACACGAAAGGCGCAGTTTGCGGCGGGTTACCTCGTGAGGTTCTCGAAGATGAGGACCACGTCGGCCGCGGCACACACGATGAGCGTCAGGTTGACGATGAACGGGCGCCGGCGCACCTGCGGCTCGGGTCGGCTCGGGCGGAGGCCCTGCTCGCTGGTGTGGCGCATCCCTGGATGCTCGGCCCGATGGCAGAGCGGCACCACCGCCACGAGTCCTAGTACAGGCGCCGGCTGAGGGCGCGCACCTCGCGCGCGGGTCGGCGCGGGTCGGCGTGAGGTTCGTCAGGCCGCGACGGCACGCGGAAGAGGTTGCGAATTCGGTCTTGACGTTCGAACACCTGTTCGAATACGATGAAGCATGACGATCGCACCACTGCACCCCTCGCCACCGCTCGCGGTGGTTGATGGGCTGCGTCAGGTGCACTCGGTGTTGGACCGCTGCGGAGGGGTCGACGACCTTTCTGCGTATGCAGCGGCGAGCCTGATCGGTGAGCTCGAGCGGGCAGTGGCTCGGCTGCAGGGCATGAAGCTGACCTTGGTCGCGAGGGTGGACAAGGCCGATGTCGCGGCCGACTCGGGGATGACCGGCACCGCGGCGTGGCTGGCTGCCCGGTCCCGCACCGATGGTGCGTCTGCCGCCAAGGAGCTGCGACTGGCGACGGCTCTCGACGAGGGGTTGGCCATGACCCGTGCCGCCCTGGGGCAGGGGCAGCTGTCGACCGAGCACGCCCACGTCATCGCACGTGCCGCCGAGCAGCTTCCGGCTGGCCTGGATGTCGAGGAGCGCCTGGCGATCGAGCAGCGTCTGGTCGCGGTCGCCAAGCGGGTCGACCCCACCGCGTTGCGCAAGGCCGCCCGTCGGGCGCTGGACGCCGCCAAGCGGGACCAGGCCGAGGTGGACGCGCACGAGGACGCCGTGCTGCGCAGCGAGGAAGCCCGGGCCCTCGCCGCGACCAAGCTGACCCTGCACGACAACCTGGACGGCACCGTCACCGGTCACTTCACCGTGCCCACGCTGGCCGGTCACATCCTGAAGAAGGTGATCCAGCAGATCGCCTCGCCCCGCAGGTTCGCCCAGCGCGCAGCCAAGGATGCCAAGGCGCAGGCGGCGCCGGGTGGTGCCGGGCACGGTCTCACCGCGCCGCACGGTGGTGCGGATGGCGAGCTCACGGCATCAGAGGTGGCGGAGGCGACCTGGGCCAGGTTCCGGGCCGAGGACCTGGACTGGTCCCAGAAGTACGGGCGCGCGTTCGTCGAGCTGCTCGAACACCTGCCCACCGACCACCTGACCGGCAAGGTCAACGCCACCATCGTGGTCACCATGGACCACGAGCGGCTCAAGGCCGGCCTCGGTGCTGCCCACCTCGACACCGGGCACGACATGTCCGCCTCGCAGGCGCGCCGACTGGCCTGTGGAGCAGGCCTGGTCCCGGCGGTCCTCGGAGGGCAGTCCCAGGTGCTCGACCTCGGCCGGAGCCAACGCTTCTTCTCCGAGGCACAGCGAGTCGCCCTCGCCCTGGCCTACGACACCTGCGCGGCCGACGACTGTGACCGGCCCTACGCGTGGACCGAGCACCATCATGAGGACCCGTGGAGCAGGGGAGGCGCCACCGACCTCGACAAGGCGGTCCCGCTGTGCGGCTACCACCACCAGCGCATCCACGATCCCGGCTACCACCACCGGATCACGCGCGAACACCCACGCAAACGGGTCACCTTCGTCAAGCGGACCTGAGCCACCGCGCTGGACTCCACGACTCTTCACGCCCGCGGCCCCAGGTCCACGCGCGGCCCCAGGTCCACGCGCGACCGCCTGCACGTCCACGGGGCTACGTGATTCATCGCCAGACACAGGTATGCCGCGCGGCCCGTGGGCCACGCGGCATACCGTGCGTGCGGTCCCGCCCCTGTGGTTGGGGCGGGTGTCGGGTCAGCGGCGCAGGGCCGTGGTGATGAGCTCGTTCTGCTGCTCGGCGTGGCGCTTGCTCGAGCCGGTCGCGGGCGACGCAGAGGCCTTGCGCGACACGACCTGCAGGGCACGCTGCTCGCCGAGGTCGGCCAGCGCCTGCGGCAGGTTGAGCGCCATGAACGGCCAGGCGCCCTGGTTGCGGGGCTCGTCCTGGACCCAGACGACCTCGGCGTTCGGGTACTTCGCGAGCTCGGCCGCGATCTCCTTGGCGGGCAGCGGTGCCAGCTGCTCGACGCGGACGATCGCCGTCGCGCCGTCGTCGGCCTTGTCGCGGGCGGCCTCGAGGTCGTAGACGACCTTGCCGCTCGCGAGCAGGACCCGGGTCACCGCTGCAGCGTCGAGCTCCCGTGCGGTCGGGCAGGACCGGGCGGAACGTGCCGGTGGTGAACTCCTCCGGCATGCTGCTGGCGGCCTTGAGGCGCAGCATCGACTTCGGGGTGAAGACGATGAGCGGGCGACGCGGCCGGGCGTAGGCCTGGCGGCGCAGCAGGTGGAAGTAGCTCGCCGGCGTCGACGGGTAGGCGACCGTCATGTTGTCCTCGGCGCACATCTGCAGGAAGCGCTCGATGCGGGCGGAGGAGTGGTCCGGCCCCTGGCCCTCGTAGCCGTGGGGGAGCAGCAGCACGACGGACGAGCGCTGGCCCCACTTCTGCTCCGAGGAGGAGATGAACTCGTCGATGATGGTCTGCGCACCGTTGAAGAAGTCGCCGAACTGCGCCTCCCACAGCACGAGGGCGTCGGGGCGCTCAACGGAGTAGCCGTACTCGAAGCCCATGGCGGCGAACTCGGACAGCAGCGAGTCGTAGACCCAGAAGCGGGCCTGGCCGTCACCGAGGTAGAGCAGCGGGGTCCACTCCTCGGCGGTGTGCTTGTCGATGAGCACCGCGTGGCGCTGGACGAACGTGCCACGGCGGCTGTCCTGGCCCGCGAGGCGGACCGGTGTGCCCTCCATGAGCAGCGAACCGAAGGCCATCAGCTCGCCGGTGGCCCAGTCGATCCCGCCCTCGCGGGTCGACGTGGCGCGCTTCTCCATGGCCTGGGCCAGCTTGGGGTGCACGGTGAAGCCGGGCGGCGGGTTCACGAACGCGTCACCGATGTGCTGGAGCAGGTCGGCGGAGATCGCCGTCTCCTGCGCCGAGCGGGTGGTCTGGTCCTTGGCCTGGGCCGACGGCGGCTCGAGCCCCGAGTGGCCCTCGGCGTCGGTGCCGGCGAGGGTCTGGTCGCTCGGGGAGCCTTGTGCGGCAGCCTCCTTGAGCGCGGCCTTGGTCTCGACGAAGACGCGCTCGAGCTGCTGCTGGTAGTCGCGCAGCGCCGCCTCGGCCTCCTCCTGACCGATGTCGCCGCGGCCGATGAGGGCCTCGGTGTAGAGCTTGCGGACCGAGCGCTTGGCCTCGATGAGGTTGTACATCAGCGGCTGGGTCATCGACGGGTCGTCGCCCTCGTTGTGGCCACGGCGGCGGTAGCACACCATGTCGATGACGACGTCCTTGTTGAACTCCTGCCGGAACTCGTAGGCGAGCTCGGCGACCCGGACGCAGGCCTCGGGGTCGTCACCGTTCACGTGGAAGATCGGCGCCTGGATCATCCGGGCGACGTCGGTGGAGTAGGTCGACGAGCGCGACGCGCTGGGCGAGGTGGTGAAGCCGACCTGGTTGTTGATGACGACGTGGATGGTGCCGCCGGTGCGGTAGCCGCGCAGCTGGGACAGGTTGAGCGTCTCGGCGACCACGCCCTGACCGGCGAACGCCGCGTCACCGTGCATGAGCAGCGGCAGGACGGTGAAGTCCTCACCCGCGAGGTCGAGGCGGTCCTGCTTGGCGCGGGTGATGCCCTCCAGGACCGGGTTGACGGCCTCGAGGTGGGAGGGGTTGGCGGCGAGGTAGACCTTGGTCTTGCTCCCGTCCTCGGCGACGAACTCGCCCTCGGTGCCCAGGTGGTACTTCACGTCGCCGGAGCCCTGCACGGACTTGGGGTCCTGCTTGCCCTCGAACTCGCGGAAGATCTGGCCGTAGGACTTGCCCGCGATGTTGGCGAGCACGTTGAGGCGGCCGCGGTGCGGCATACCGATGCACACCTCGTCCATCGAGTCGGCGGCGGCGCGGCACAGGATGCGGTCGAGCAGCGCGATGACCGACTCGCCACCCTCGAGGCTGAACCGCTTCTGGCCGACGAACTTGGTCTGCAGGAACGTCTCGAACGCCTCGGCGGAGTTGAGGCGACGCAGGATGCGCAGCTGCTCGTCCGGGCCCGGCTTGGCGTAGCCGACCTCGATCTTGGACTGCAGCCAGCGACGCTGCTCGGGGTCCTGGATGTGCATGTACTCGGTGCCGATGGTGCGGCAGTAGGAGTCACGCAGGATGCCGAGGATCTTGCGCAGGCGCAGCATCGGCGCCCCGCCGAAGCCACCGGTGGCGAAGTCGCGCTCGAGGTCCCAGAGCGTGAGCCCGTGCGACGTCACGTCGAGGTCGGGGTGGCGGCGCTGGCGGTACTCCAGCGGGTCGGTGTCGGCCATGAGGTGGCCGCGCACGCGGTAGGCGTGGATGAGCTCCTGGACGCGAGCCGTCTTGTTGACGTCGTCGTCGTGGTGGGCCGAGATGTCCTGGACCCAGCGGACCGGCTCGTAGGGCAGGCGCAGGCTCTCGAAGATCTCGTCGTAGAAGCCGTTCTCGCCGAGCAGCAGCTGGTGCACGATCCGCAGGAAGTCACCGGACTGGGCGCCCTGGATGATGCGGTGGTCGTAGGTGCTGGTCATCGTGAGGATCTTGGAGACGGCGTTGCGGTTGAGCGTCTCCTGGCTCGCGCCCTGCCACTCGGCGGGGTACTCGAGCGCGCCGACGCCGATGATGGCGCCCTGCCCGGACATGAGGCGCGGCACGGAGTGGACGGTGCCGATGGTGCCGGGGTTGGTCAGGGTCAGGGTGGTGCCCTGGAAGTCCTCGACGGTGAGCTTGTTGCCACGCGCCTTGCGGACGACGTCCTCGTAGGCGGTCCAGAAGTGGGCGAAGTCCATCGACTCGGCCGACTTGATGGAGGGGACGAGCAGCTGCCGGGTGCCGTCGGGCTTGGCCATGTCGATGGCCAGGCCGAGGTTGACGTGGCCGGGCACGACGATCGCCGGCTTGCCCTTCTCGTCGGTGGTGTAGCCGTTGTTCATCTCCGGCATGTGGCCCAGCGCCTTGACCAGGGCGTAGCCGATGAGGTGGGTGAACGAGACCTTGCCGCCGCGCGAGCGGGCGAGGTGGTTGTTGATGACGACGCGGTTGTCGATGAGGAGCTTGGCCGGGACCGCGCGGACGCTCGTGGCGGTCGGGACGGTCAGCGACGACTCCATGTTGGTCACCGTGCGGGCGCTCGCGCCGCGCATCGGCCGGATCTCGTCCTGGTTGACCGGGCCGGTGGACTTGGGGGCCTGGGGCTCGCGGGGCTTGGGGTGCTCCTTGGCCGCGGCCGCCTCCTTGTCCTCGGGCTTGTCGGCGACGGCCGTGTCCGTGCGGGCGTCGGAGCGGTCGGTGCTCGTCGCCTGCGCCTTGCCGGAGTCCGTCGCCGACGAGGCCTTGGCGTCGGGAGCCTTCGTGTCGGCAGCCTTGGCGTCGGGAGCCTTCGCCGCGGGCTTCGCGGGGGCGCTCGCGGCGGGCGCCGCGCTCGCGGCCGGCTTCGCGGCCGGGGCGGATGCTGCGGGGGTGGAGCTGCCGTTGGCGGGCGCCGACCCGTTGCCGTCACCGCCGTCCGACGGCGTGTAGTCCTCGAAGAACGACCACCACGCCTTGTCGACGGAGTTCTTGTCGTTCTGGTACTGCTCATAGAGCTCGTCCACGAGCCACTCGTTCGGCCCGAAGGCCGCCATGGGGTCGCTGGTCGGGGACTGGTCGGGCACGGCGGATACGCCTCTTTCGTAGCGTCGACAATGACGGGCAACAGATGCACCCAGACTATCCCCGTCCGCGTGCTCAGGGGCACGCGGGTGAGACGGATTCGGACACGACGCGCGCCACCGGTCTCACGCCCTCCCACCTGCGGGTATGCCGCGGGGCCGGCTTCCCGACGGAAACCGGCCCCGCGACGTCCGCTCGAGCAGCGGCGGTCAGCTGATGTCGCTGTGGACGGTGCGCCAGGAGCCGAACCCCGCCAGCACCGCGGCATACGCGGCGAGCACCAGCGCGCCGGCCCACCACTCGAGATGCGGAGCGGCGTTCGGGCCCGCTCTGCGTCGACGCCGTTGACGATGGCCTGCGAGGCGGCGGTGGGCAGGTACTGGACGATGTGCTCACGGCCCCAGTCCCACAGCCCGAGGCAGCACGCCCGCGATGGGTTCGACGATCCAGGCGACGCCCACCGAGATGAGCAGGGCAGCGACCTGGTTGGGGATGAGGATGCCGGCGCCGAGGCCGATCAGCGCCCACAGACCGAGGACCAGCAGGCTCAGCGCCAGGGTGCGGAAGACCCCGGAGGTCGGGAACGGCTCGAAGCCCGCGAGCGCTGAGCACGATGGCGCCGGCGATGACGGAGGCGACCAGCGAGATGAGGCCGTAGATCGCGCCGATCCCGAGCAGGGCGATGACCTTGGCCCCCATGACGCGCACCCGGCGCGGGACGCTGAGGAAGGTGCTCGTGATCGTCTTGTGCCGGTACTCGCGAGCCGATCTGCATGACCCCGATGATCAGCGCAGCAGGTAGCCGACCTGCAGGCCGCTGGTGTAGACGCTGTTGGCGATCTGCTCGGGGGTGCCGGTCGGGGCGCCCTGGCCGGCGCCGTTGGGATCGAGTCGGCTGGTGAGGAGGAAGCCGAAGAGCACGGCGAGGCCCGCCCCGGCGACGAAGATGGCGATGGCCATGCCCCACCACATGCGCGTCGTGAAGAACTTGCGGAACTCTGCGCGCACTGCGGCGGTCATTCGTTCGCCCCTTCCTGGCCGGCGACGGCATCTCGTTCAGCGGGTGTCCCGCCACCGAGGTTGCGGTTGGTTCCTTCGGTGAGCTGGAAGAAGACGTCCTCGAGGTCGGTCGTGGCGACCCGCAGCTCGTAGATCGGCAGTCCGGCCCGCAGCGCGACGTCGCCGATGAGGCGCAGGTCCGCGGTCTCGACGTGCAGGCCGTCGTCGTGCGGGCTGCTCACCAGGTCGGCGACGCGCAGGGCACCGGCGAGCGCGTCGGCGTCGGTGGTGCGCACGACGGCGCCACCCTTGCCGTGCAGGTCCGCCATGGTGCCCTGCTTGACCAGCCGTCCGTTGGAGATGATGACGACGTCGTCGACGGTCTGCTCCACCTCCTGGAGCATGTGGCTGGAGATGAGGACCGTCTTGCCCTGGCTGGACAGGTGGCGCAGGAAGCCGCGCAACCAGCGGATGCCCTCGGGGTCCAGGCCGTTGGCCGGCTCATCGAGGATGAGCACCTGGGGGTCGCCGAGCATCGCCGCAGCGAGTCCGAGGCGTTGCCGCATACCCATCGAGTAGCCGCCGGCGCGCTTGCGGGCAGCCGCGGGGATCCCCACGAGCTCGAGCATCTCGTCGACCCGGGCGCTGCCGACGCCCGTGGTGTCGGCGAGGACGCGCAGGTGGTCTCGTCCCGAACGGCCCGGGTGGAAGTTCGTCGCCTCGAGCGCGGACCCGACCGTCGACATGGGCGTGGGGATGTCACGGTAGACGCGGCCCCCGATGGTCGCGGAGCCGCTCGTGGGCGAGATCAGGCCGAGCAGCATGCGCAGGGTGGTGGTCTTGCCGGCACCGTTGGGTCCGAGGAAGCCGGTGATCCGGCCGGGCTCGACGGTGAAGGACAGGTTGTCGACGGCCGTGAACTGACCGAACCGCTTGGTGAGGTCACGAACCTCGATGCGGGCGCCTTCGCGAGGCGTCGTCGGTGGCCTGGTGGTCGTTGTGGTCGTCATCGTTCCCCCGGTCTGGTGATCATGGGCGTCATCCTCCCAACTCACGCAGGGTGAGGGTCAAAGGGGTTTGGCCTCGGCGCGTCGCAGGAGTCGGTCGGTCGCGGTGACCGACCCTAGGATGGCCGCACTATGACCGAATGGTTACTGGTCCTCGCGGGCGTGGCACTGACCATGGGGACCGCCGTCTTCGTGGCCACCGAGTTCTCGCTCGTGGCACTGGACCGCCCCACCGTCCAGAAGGCCATCGACGGCGGTGATGTCGGCGCCGAACCCGTGCTCTCGTCCCTGCGCCGGCTCTCCACCCAGCTGTCGGCAGCGCAGGTGGGCATCACCCTGACGACCCTGATCCTGGGGTTCATCGCGACCCCGTCGATCGGGCGCCTCCTGGAGACCCCGCTGGCTGCGGCCGGCCTCTCGGGCCCGACGCTCGCGTCGGTCTCCGCCGGGCTGGCGCTGCTGATCGCGACGTTGTTCTCCATGGTGTTCGGCGAGCTGCTGCCGCAGTTCCTGGGTATCTCGGCCCCCCTGGCCACGGCGAAGGTCGTGGCGCGCCCGGTCCGGATGTTCGCCGTCGTGTCCCGCCCGCTGATCGTCGTGCTCAACGGCTCGGCCAACCTCTTCCTCCGGGCGCTCGGCATCACGCCACAGGAGGAGCTGTCCGGGGCGCGGACCCCGCAGGAGCTCACCTCCCTCGTCCGCCGGTCCGCCGAGGCGGGGACGCTCGACCAGGGCACGGCCCGGCTCGTCGCCCGGTCGCTGGGGTTCGGTGAGCAGACGGCGGCCGACGTGATGAGCCCGCGGGCCCGGTCCACCTCCATCGAACGCACCGCCACCGCCGACGACGTCGTGCGCCTGGCCCGGCGCACCGGCCACTCGCGCTTCCCGGTGACCGGCGAGGACTGGGACGACATCGACGGCGTCGTGCACGTCAAGCGCGCCATCGCCGTCCCGCACGAGCGCCGCCACGACGTCCCCGTGTCCGCCCTCATGGTCCCGCCGCTGCTGGTGCCCGAGACGATCCGCCTCGACCCGCTGCTGCTCATGCTGCGCGAGCACGGCCTGCAGCTGGCGATCGTCGTCGACGAGTACGGCGGCACCGCCGGCATCGTCACCCTCGAGGACGTCGTCGAGGAGATCGTCGGCGAGGTGTCCGACGAGCACGACGTGTTCCGCACCACCGGCAGGGAGCTCACCGACGGGTCGTGGACCGTCCCCGGCCTGTGGCGACCCGACGAGGTGCGCGACCGGCTCGGCGCCGAGGTGCCGGACGGGCCGGCCTACGAGACCACCGGCGGCTTCGTCATGGCCGAGCTGGGCCGCATCCCCGTCGTGGGCGACCGCGTGGAGATCCCCGGCTGGGAGATCACCGTGCTCGCGATGGACGGTATGCGGGCCGACCGGCTGCGGTTCCGCGCCGACGACCCCGATGCGGTCCTCGACGGGACCGCCGATGACGGGGCCACCGGCGACGGCGCTGCCGACGACGGGCACCGAGGCGGAGCGACCGACGACACAGCGACCGACGACACAGCGACCGACGGCCGGCCCACCGACGGCACGGGCGCCTCACCGGGGGCCGCCGCCGGGCCGAAGGGGTCCGATGCGTCCCGGCGGGCCCCGCGCCATACGGAGGAGGGCCCGTGAGCGCCGGCGCCGTCTGGGTGACGGTCCTGCTGCTCCTGCTCAACGCGTTCTTCGTGGGGGCCGAGTTCGCGGCGATGGCCGCGCGGCGCTCCACCCTGGAGCCCCTCGCTGCCGCAGGCTCCCGCCGTGCTCAGACGTGTCTGGACGCCCTGGAGCAGATGGGGTCGCTGCTCGCCTGCGCCCAGCTCGGCATCACCGTCTGCTCGGTGCTGCTCGGTGCGGTCTCCGAGGCGGCCCTGCACCACGCCCTCGAACCCGTTGTCCAGCACCTCGGCCTGCCGACCGGCGTCGCCGACGGGGCAGCCCTGGCGCTCGCCCTGCTGATCGTCGTCTACCTGCACGTCGTCGTCGGCGAGATGATCCCCAAGAACCTCGCGCTCGCGGGACCGGAGCGGGCGGCCCTCGTCCTCGTGCCCGCGCTCCTGTTCATCACCCGGGTGCTGCGCCCGGTCATCACCGTCATGGAGCGCCTGGCCAAGTCGCTGGTGCGCCTGTTCGGGGTGGAGCCCAAGGACGAGATCGCCTCCACGTTCACCGTCGAGGAGGTCGAGCACATCCTCGCCGAGAGCCACCACGAGGGGCTCATCGAGGAAGGGCAACACGGCCTTGTCGGTGCTGCCCTGGAGTTCAGCGACAAGGACGCGGTCGACGTGGCCGTGGCGCTGGGCGACCTGGTGACGCTTCCCCTGACCGCCAGCCCTGACGACGTCGAGCGGCTGGTCGCCAAGCGTGGGTTCTCCCGCTATCCCATGGTCGACCAGGCCGGCGCCCTCGCCGGCTACCTCCACCTCAAGGACGTGCTCTACGCCGACGACACGGAGCGCTCGATCGCCGTCCCGGTGAAGCGAGTCCGCAAGCTGGCGACGGTGCAGGCGGCCGACGAGGTCGAGGAGGTGCTGCGGACGATGCAGCGCACCGGAGCCCACCTGGCCCGGGTCGTCGACACCGAGGGTGTCGACATCGGCGTCGTCTTCCTCGAGGACGTCATCGAGGAGCTCGTCGGCGAGGTCGCCGACGCCTCCCAGCGCTGAGCGCCGGGCCGCGCGGCACGAGAACGAGGGACCCGAACGACGGGTCCAGGAACGCGCGGAACCAGGACGCCGGGCACCCGAGCTCCCGGGCACCAAAAAGGCCGAGTGCGTCGCACTCGGCCGATTGGTGCCCCCGGCAGGATTCGAACCTGCGCTCCCGCCTCCGGAGGGCGGTGCTCTATCCCCTGAGCTACGGGGGCCGTACTACGCCGTGTGAAAGGCGCGCCCGGTGAGGGTAGCAGCCTAGGGTGACCGGCATGGAACACAGGGGACTGGTCATGGTGTGCGATGACACCGAGCCGATCCGTCGCCTGATCCGCCTCAACCTCGAGCTCGAGGGGTATGACGTGGAGGAGGCCGCCGATGGGGGCCAGCTCCTCGCCCTGCTGGAGAAGCGCGCCGACGCCGGCCTGCCGCTGCCGGGCGCGATCACCCTGGATGCGCAGATGGTGCCGCGCGACGGCTGGTGGACGATCGCCCGGATCCGCAGGGACCCCCGGTTGGCCGACATCCCTGTCATCATGGTGACCGCCTCGGTGCAGCAGCACGACCGGACCCAGGCCACCGCGTCCGGGCTCGACGCGTTCGTCGCCAAGCCGTTCGACCCCGAGTACCTCATGCGGCTGGTGGACGGCTTCGTGACCGGGGGCAGGGCCCACACGCCGGCTCCCTGACCAGGGTCCACGGCCCTTCCGCGCCCCTGCACCGCCCATGTGGCAGCCCTCCTCGACGGTGCGCCGAGGCGCCGGAGGCCGCCCCCTAGACTTGCCGCGTGACTCCCGAACAGCTCGCCGCTGCCCTCCGCACCGCCCTGACCGACGCCGTCGCCGCTGGTGACCTCGCCGTGGACGTGCCCGCCGAGGTCCGTGTGGAGCGTCCGAGGAACCGCGACCACGGCGACTGGTCCACCAACGTCGCGCTGCAGCTGGCCAAGCTCGCCGGTATGCCGCCGCGCGACGTCGCCGCGCTGCTCGCCGAGCGCCTCGGCCGGGTCGACGGGGTCAAGGCCGTCGACATCGCCGGGCCCGGGTTCCTCAACATCACCCTGGACGCAGCATCCGCCGGCGAGCTCGCCCGCAGCATCGTCGAGTCGGGAGCGGCCTACGGACACAACGAGTCCGAGACCGGCCACACGATCAACCTCGAGTTCATCTCGGCCAACCCCACCGGCCCCCTGCACCTCGGTCACACCCGCTGGGCGGCCCTCGGTGACGCGATGAGCAGGCTGCTCAAGGCGTCCGGTGCCACGGTGACGACCGAGTACTACATCAACGACGCGGGCGCGCAGATGGACAAGTTCGCCGCCTCCGTCCTCGCGAGTGCCAAGGGGGAGCCGACCCCCGAGGGTGGCTACCCGGGCGCCTACATCGCGGACCTGGCGGCGCAGGCGCTCGCCGCGCGTCCCGACCTGCTCGACCTGCCGGCGGACGAGGCGCTGGCCGAGGCCCGGGCGCTCGCATACGCCGCGCAGCTGCAGGACATCAAGGACACCCTCGCCGACTTCGGCGTGCACTTCGACGTGTGGTTCTCCGAGGCGGAGCTGCACGCGTCGGGTGCCGTGACGCAGGCGGTGGACCGGCTCCGCGAGCAGGGCCACGTCTTCGACCAGGACGATGCCGTCTGGCTGCGCACCACGGACTTCACCGACGACCGCGACCGCGTGATGATCCGGGCCAACGGCGAGCCCACCTACTTCGCCGCCGACGCCGCCTACTACCTGTCCAAGAAGGACCGCGGCTTCGACGAGAAGATCTACCTGCTCGGCGCCGACCACCACGGCTACATCAACCGGCTCAAGGCGATCGCGGCCTGCGCGGGCGACGACCCCGAGCACAACATCGAGGTGCAGATCGGCCAGCTGGTCAACCTCGGCGGCGCCAAGCTGTCCAAGCGGGCCGGCAACATCATCGAGCTGCGCGACCTCATCAGCTGGATCGGCACCGACTCGATCCGCTACTCCCTGGCCCGGTACCCGGCCGACAGCCCGTTGTCGCTCGACGGCGAGGAGCTGCGCAAGCAGACCAACGACAACCCGGTCTTCTACGTGCAGTACGCCCACGCGCGGACATCCAACGTGGCGCGCCTCGCGGGCGAGGACGGGGTACGGCGCGAGGACGGGTTCGACCCGTCGTTGCTGTCCGACCCCACCGAGTCCGCCCTGCTCGCCATCCTCGGCGACTTCCCGCGCGTGGTGGCCCAGGCCGCCCACCTGCGTGAGCCGCACCGGGTCGCGCGCTACCTCGAGGACCTCGCCGGGCACTTCCACAAGTGGTACGACACCTGCCGCGTGCGCCCGATGACCGCCGACGAGGAGGTCACCGACCTGCACCGCAGCAGGCTGTGGCTCAACGACGCCACCCGCCAGGTCTTGGCCAACGGACTGGACCTCCTGGGAGTCTCCGCACCCGACAGGATGTAGCCCATGCGCGCTCACGAGGCCGGTGCCCTCCACGCCGAAGGGTATGGCGGACCACCGCACTGGCTGCCCACGCCCGGTGACGTCAACGAGCTGATGCCGCAGCTGTGGCCGCAGACCGTGACCCGCGACGCCGACGGACGGTTGACCGTGGGCGGCCTCGACGTGGTGAGCATCGCGCGCGAGTTCGGCACGGCTGCATACGTGGTCGACGAGGAGGACTTCCGCGCGCGGGCCCGGGCGTTCCGCGACGAGTTCGCCGAGCCGTTCGCCGAGCTCGGCGGCGTCGACGTCTACTACGCGGGCAAGGCGTTCCTGTGCACCGAGGTGGCGCGCTGGGTCGCGGACGAAGGGCTCTGCCTCGACGTCTGCTCCGGTGGTGAGCTCGCAGTGGCTCAGCGCGCAGGCTTCCCGGCGAAGCGAATCGGGTTGCACGGCAACAACAAGTCGCTCGCCGAGATCCGCCAGGCGCTCGACTACGGCGTGGGCCGGATCGTCGTCGACTCGTTCGAGGAGATCGAGCGCGTCGCTGCCGTCGCTGCCGAGCTCGGCGTCCGTGCGCCGGTCATGGTGCGGGTGACGGTCGGTGTCGAGGCGCACACCCACGAGTTCATCGCCACCGCCCACGAGGACCAGAAGTTCGGGTTCTCCCTGGCCGGCGGCCGGGCGGCTGAGGCGATCGCCCGCATCCTCGGGCACGCCGACACCCTCGACCTGCTCGGGCTGCACTCCCACATCGGCAGCCAGATCTTCGACACCTCTGGCTTCGAGGTCTCCGCCCGCCGGCTCATCGGGCTGCACGCAGAGGTGGCCCGGGTCCATGGGGTCCACATGCCCGAGCTCGACCTCGGCGGTGGCTACGGCATCGCCTACACGTCCGAGCACGCACCGCTGTCGCCGCGCGAGCTCGGTGCGCAGATGGCAGACCTGGTCGCGCGCGAGCTGAAGTCGGTCGGCGACGGGAGCGCGGGCACCCCGGCGCCGAAGATCTCGATCGAGCCGGGCCGCGCGATCGCCGGCCCGAGCACCTTCACCCTCTACGAGGTCGGGACCGTCAAGGACGTCGAGCTCGGGGGAGGGCTCAAGCGCACCTACGTGTCCGTCGACGGCGGGATGAGCGACAACATCCGCACCGCGCTGTACGACGCGGACTACTCGTGCACGCTGGCGAGCCGCCGCTCCGAGGCCGGACCGCGGTTGGCGCGCGTGGTCGGCAAGCACTGCGAGAGCGGCGACATCGTCGTCATGGACGAGTACCTCCCGGACGACATCGCCGCGGGTGACCTCATCGCGGTCCCGGGGACCGGGGCCTACTGCCGCAGCATGGCCAGCCAGTACAACCACACGCCCCGGCCACCGGTGGTCGCCGTCCGCGACGGACGGGCGCGGGTCGTGGTGCGCCGCGAGACCGTGGAGGATCTGCTGGCGCTCGATGTGGGCTGAGGAGATCTCGCGGGCGTCGGCCCGGGTTTCCCGAGAACGTCCGGATGACGGAACAATGAGCGTCCACCACGTGGTCACACGGCACGATGGCCGGACCGCAACCAAGCCCTCCGGGGCGCTGAGGAGCACGTCGTGAGTGACAGCCAGAAGGTGACGGCAGGCGAGCCCCTGCGGGTCGCCCTGCTCGGGTGCGGCGTGGTCGGGTCCTCCGTGGCCCGCATGCTCACCGAGCACGCCGACGACCTGGCTGCCCGGGTGGGCCGCCGGCTCGAGCTCGTGGGCATCGCGGTGCGCCGGGCCGGTCGCGACCGCTCCGACCTGCCGGTCGACCCGGCGCTGTTCACCACCGACGCCGACTCCCTCGTGACGCGCGCCGACATCGTCGTGGAGGTGATCGGCGGCATCGAGCCGGCCCGGGGCCTGATCGAGAAGGCGATGGCGCACGGCGCCTCGGTCGTCTCCGCCAACAAGGCGCTGCTCGCCGAGGCCGGTCCCAGCCTCTACGCCTCCGCAGCCGAGCACGGGGTGGACCTCTACTACGAGGCCGCGGTGGCGGGCGCCATACCGATCCTGCGTCCCATCCGTGAGTCCCTCGCCGGCGACGACGTCCGCAAGGTGCTCGGCATCGTCAACGGCACCACCAACTACGTCCTCGACAAGATGGACACGACCGGCCAGGGCTTCGCCGAGGCGGTCGAGCAGGCTCAGGCGCTCGGCTACGCCGAGGCCGACCCGACGGCCGACGTCGAGGGGTTCGACGCCGCGGCGAAGGCTGCGATCCTCGCCTCCCTGGCCTTCCACACGCGGGTCTCCAGCGACCAGGTCTACCGCGAGGGGATCACCGAGGTGAGCGCCGCCGACGTGCAGGCCGCGCGCGAGATGGACTGTGTCGTCAAGCTGCTCGCGATCTGCGAGCGCACCGAGGTGGCCGGCGAGGACGGCGTCCTGACTCCCGGGGTCAGTGTCCGGGTGCACCCGGCGATGATCCCCAGGTCGCACCCGCTGGGAGGCGTGCGGGACGCGTTCAACGCGGTGTTCGTCGAGGCCGACGCCGCAGGTCAGCTCATGTTCTACGGCAAGGGCGCCGGTGGTGACCCGACGGCCAGCGCCGTCCTCGGTGACGTCGTGGCCGTGGCCCGCCACCGTGTCGGCGGCGGCCGTGGACCGGGGGAGTCGGCCTACGCCGACCTTCCCGTCCTGGGCATGGGCCAGGCCTTGACGAGGTACCACATCAGCCTCGCCGTGGCCGACCGTCCCGGTGTGCTCGCGCAGGTGGCCACCGCGTTCGCCGCCCACGACGTGTCGATCGAGACGGTGCGCCAGCAGGTCGTCGTCGACGACGAGGGAGGCCAGACCCGCGCCAGCCTGGTCGTGGTGACCCACACCGCGACGGACGCCGCCCTGTCGGCGACCGTCGAGGCGCTCGCTGCCCTCGACACCGTGCACGAGGTCACGTCCGTGATGAGGGTGGAGGGAGCCTGATGGCCACCATGTGGAAGGGCGTCATCCGCGAGTACGCCGACCGCCTGCCGACCCTCGCGGGTGCACCGGTCATCACGCTCCAGGAGGGCGGCACGCCGCTCATCCCGGCAGAGCACCTGTCCTCGCTCACCGGGGCGAACGTGTTCGTCAAGTACGAGGGGCTCAACCCCACCGGCTCGTTCAAGGACCGCGGCATGACCGCCGCCATCTCCGTCGCCGCCCGCAACGGCGCCAAGGCCGTCATCTGCGCGTCCACCGGCAACACCAGTGCCAGCGCGGCCGCCTACGCGACCAAGGCCGGTATGACGTGTGCGGTCCTCGTGCCCGACGGCAAGATCGCCATGGGCAAGCTCAGCCAGGCGATCGCCCACGGCGCGACCCTGCTGCAGGTCGACGGCAACTTCGACGACTGCCTGACCCTGGCCCGCAAGCTCGCCGAGGCCTACCCGGTCGAGCTCGTCAACTCGGTCAACCCGGCCCGCATCGAGGGGCAGAAGACCGCCGCCTTCGAGGTCGTCGACGCCCTGGGCGACGCCCCCGACATCCACTGCCTGCCCGTCGGCAACGCCGGCAACATCACGGCCTACTGGAAGGGCTACCGCGAGTACCACCGCGACTCCGAGCAGCCCGGTCCGGCGAGGACGCTGCCGCAGATGTGGGGATTCCAGGCCGCCGGCGCCGCGCCGATCGTCCTGGGCCACCCCGTCGACGATCCCGACACGATCGCCACGGCGATCCGCATCGGCAACCCCGCCTCGTGGAAGCAGGCCGAGCAGGCCCGCGACGACTCCGGCGGCCGCATCGAGTCGGTCACCGACGAGCAGATCCTGCACGCCCACCGCGTCCTGTCCGCCGAGGAGGGCATCTTCGTCGAGCCCGGCTCCGCGGCCTCCGTCGCCGGCCTGCTCCAGGCGGCCCAGGCCGGGCACGTGCGCGCCGGCGCGACCATCGTGTGCACCGTGACCGGTCACGGGCTGAAGGACCCGCAGTGGGCCCTGCGCAACGCCGACGGCTCCGACGTCACCCCCACGAGGGTGTCGGTCGACGCCTTCACCGCCGCGCAGGCCCTGGGGCTGGACGGCTGATGGGCGCTGCCCTGGCCCCCGGGGCGGCGGTCGAGGTGAGGGTGCCGGCGAGCAGCGCCAACCTCGGACCCGGGTTCGACTCCGTCGGCCTGGCGCTCGGGCTGTGGGACACCTGCGTGGCCACGGTCACGTCGGCGCCGGGCCTCGTCATCGAGGTCGAGGGGGAGGGGGCTTCCGACGTCCCGCGTGACGCCACCCACCTCGTCCACCGCTCGATGCTGCGCGCCTGGGAGGAGCTCGAGGTCGGCGCTCCGGCAGGGCTGCTCCTGCAGTGCCGCAACCAGGTGCCGCACGGACGTGGACTGGGTTCGTCGGCCACGGCGATCGTCACGGGAATCGTTGCGGCACAGGCCTTGTATGACGTGTGCCGCGGTGCCGAGCGCCCGGTCGACCTCGCCTTCACCAACACGCTTGCGGCCAGGCTGGAGGGCCACCCGGACAACTCCTCGGCGTCGGTCTACGGCGGCCTGACCCTGTCGTGGTCGGACGGCGACGGGGACGGCACGCACACCGTGCGGCTGTCCCTGCACCCCGACGTCCGCGTCCTGGTCCTCGTGCCGGCGACCCAGCTGTCGACCGCGAAGGCGCGTTCGGTCCTGCCGACCCACGTGCGCCACGGGGACGCCGCCCTCAACTCCGCCCGGTCGGCGCTGCTGGTGCAGGCGCTCACCGCGCACCCGGAGCACCTGCTCGCCGGCACGCGGGAGTGGCTGCACCAAGAGGCACGACGCGAGTCCTTCGGCGGCTCGATGGAGCTCGTCGACCGCCTGCGCGCGGCCGGGCACGCCGCGGTCATCTCGGGGGCGGGGCCCTCGGTGCTCGTCCTGTCGACGCGCGATGCGGTGGGCTCTGTGGCAGCCCTCGTCGACGCCGCGTGGCAGGTCCTCGATCCCGGGGTGCCGGGCGAAGGAGCGCAGGTCAGCGTGCTGGCGCCCTAGGCGACAATCTGGACACGATGGACTTCCGGCCGGGGCAACGGTGTTACATTGAGCACGCACTCGCCGCCGATGCCGCCCCTTCGCGGAACACCAGCGAGCTGCACCCTCCACATGACGGCAGCCTTCGCTGCCCTGGCCTCACCGTGCTGCATGTGGCTCCACCGGTCGGCCGTTGCCGACCCACGCACCGGCTCGGGATCTGAACCCGGCCGCATACGAGGGGGAAGGATCCTTCGTGACAGACACCACCACTCTCGGGACTGCGCCGTCGCAGGACGAGAAGCCGCGCCGTTCCGGCGCACTGAGCACCATGAAGGTGGCCGAGCTCCAGGGCCTGGCCGCGAGCATGGGCATCGCCGGGACCGCGAAGATGCGCAAGGGCGACCTCGTCGCCGCCATCAAGGACCGCCAGTCCGGAGGGTCCGCGCCCCGGCGTGAGGCCGCCGTCGAGCGTCCGGCGGCCGAGTCCCCGCACAGCGAGTCCCCGCGCAGCGAGCCCGCTGGCACCGAGCCCGCGAACGCAGGGTCTCCCCGCACCGAGTCCTCGCGCGCCGGGACCGGGACCCAGGAGCCGGCGAACACCGAGTCGCAGCGCACCGAGTCCTCGACCACTGAGTCTTCGACCACCGACGCTCCGCGCACCGATTCCCCGCGGGCCGGGGCCGAGCAGGCGCGAGCCGAGCGTCAGCGTGCCCGCGCCGAGCGGGCCGCCCGCGCCGCCGAGCGTCGTGCCGAGCGCCCGCAGACCGATACCCAGGGGGACCGTGGGGAGGCCGAGCGCACCCAGGACCGTGACGACCGGGGCCGCGGCGAGCGAGGCGACGGGCAGCAGAACCGCGCCGACCGCTCCACCGAGCGTGACGACCGGGGCCAGTCCGAGCGCAGCACGCAGGGCGACCGCCAGCAGGGCGAGCGAAACGACCGGGACGCCCGCGGCGACCGGTTCGAGCGCGACGACCGCCAGCAGGACCGGGGGAACCAGGGCGGCAACCAGCACCAAGGTGGCCAGAACCCGAACCAGCGCCAGGGCGGTCAGAACCAGGGCCAGCAGAACCAGGGCCAGCAGCACCAGGGCCAGGGCCAGGGCGGCCAGAACCAGGGCCAGCAGGACCAGGGCTACGGCGACGAGGACGGCGACGGTCGCGGCCGTCGGCGCAACCGCAACCGCAGTCGCAACCGTGACAAGCGGGGTCGCACCGACCGTCAGTACGGCGGGGACTACGAGTCCGAGCCCCAGGTGGCCGAGGACGACGTCCTCATCCCCGTGGCCGGCATCCTCGACGTCCTGGAGAACTACGCCTTCGTGCGCACCTCGGGCTACCTGCCGGGCAACAACGACGTCTACGTCCCGCTGGGCACCGTCAAGAAGAACGGCATGCGCAAGGGCGATGCCATCACCGGTGCGGTGAAGGCGCAGGTCGAGGACCAGCAGCAGAGCCAGCGCCAGAAGTTCAACGCGCTGGTGCGTCTCGACACGGTCAACGGCATGACCCCCGACGAGGCCCGCAAGCGGGTCGAGTTCGGCAAGCTCACGCCGTTGTACCCCCAGCAGCGGCTGCGCCTGGAGACCGAGGCCGGCCTGCTCACCACCCGGGTGATCGACCTCGTCGCCCCGATCGGCAAGGGCCAGCGCGGGCTCATCGTCGCCCCGGCCAAGGCCGGCAAGACGATGGTCATGCAGGCCATCGCCAACGCGATCACGACGAACAACCCCGAGTGCCACCTCATGGTCGTCCTGGTGGACGAGCGTCCCGAGGAGGTCACCGACATGCAGCGCGCGGTCAAGGGCGAGGTCATCTCCTCGACCTTCGACCGTCCCGCCGAGGACCACACCACGGTGGCCGAGCTGGCCATCGAGCGGGCCAAGCGGCTCGTGGAGATGGGCCACGACGTCGTCGTGCTGCTGGACTCGATCACCAAGCTGGGTCGCGCCTACAACCTCGCCGCACCGGCGAGCGGTCGCATCCTGTCCGGTGGCGTCGACAGCGCCGCCCTCTACCCGCCGAAGAAGTTCTTCGGTGCCGCGCGCAACATCGAGGACGGCGGCTCGCTGACCATCCTCGCGACGGCGCTGGTGGAGACCGGGTCGCGCATGGACGAGGTGATCTTCGAGGAGTTCAAGGGCACCGGCAACATGGAGCTCAAGCTCGACCGCGGCCTGTCCAACCGCCGGATCTTCCCCGCGGTCGACATCAACAACTCGGGCACCCGCAAGGAGGAGCTCCTCCTGTCCGGTGAGGAGCTCAAGATCATGTGGAAGCTGCGTCGGGTGCTGGCCGCCCTCGACCAGCAGCAGGGGATCGAGCTGCTCATCGACCGGCTCAAGAAGACCAAGAGCAACGTCGAGTTCCTCATGCAGGTCCAGCAGAACTCCTCGCTGAAGCCGCACGACGAGAACAGCTGACATTGGTCACCACCGGTCCCCAGGGACCGGACCGGCTGGAGCCCGGCACCGATCTGGTGCCGGGCTCCTTCGTCTGCGCCGACCCGCGAGTTCATTCCGCGGTGTCGCGCTTCCCTCTGGTCGTGGGAGGCGGGAAGTAAGCCGTTCGGCTCTATTTGCCAAGGGGACGCCACGGATGCGGCCTGACGCGGGCCATTGCCTGCTGCACCCCATACATTTGATGTAATGCAACGTAGTGATGCAGGACAGACGAAAGGACTAGCCGTGGCCATGCCCGATGGGGCCCGCGTGCTCATTGCCGACGACGACCCCGACATCCGGGACCTCGTGGAGTTCAAGCTCACGCAGTCCGGGTACGCCGTCGAGGCCGTGGGCGACGGACTGGCTGCGTGGGAGTCCTTCCAGGCCCAGCGCCCGGCCCTGGTCATCCTCGACGTCATGATGCCCGGGTTGTCCGGCATCGACGTGCTGCGCAAGATCCGCGACAGCGAGCACGGCGCCGTGCCGGTGCTGCTGCTGAGCGCGAAGTCGCGTGACAGCGACGTCGACACCGGTTTCGCCGTCGGTGCGGACGACTACGTGATCAAGCCGTTCAGCCCCCGGGAGCTCCTGCACCGGGTGAACGGCATGCTCGCTCGAGCCCGGTGACCACCCGGCAGCTGCTCCTGGGCATCGAGCTCCTGGTCCTGCTGGCCTGCCTGACCCTCGCGCTCAGCGTCGTCGTCTCCAAGGTGACCCGGCTGCGCCGCGAGAGCCGGACCGCTCTGGTGCTGGCGCCCGTGCGGGGAGCGCTCATCGAGCTCGCTGCGGGCGAGCCGGACGGCCTGCCGGCGCTGCGCAGCGCCCGCGGCAAGACTGCGGACGCCATCGACCAGGCGGCCGTCGGCCTGCTCGCCAAGGTGCGCGGCGAGCCCGCCAGCCAGCTCGTCACCGTGCTCGAGGAGCACGGCGCGATCGACCGGGCCAGGGCCGACATCGCCCACCGCTCACCGGTGCACCGTGCCCGCGCGGTCCAGCTGCTGGGCCTGGCGCGGGTCGACGACTGCTCTGCGCTGATCTCCGAGGCCCTCGAGGACGAGGCGGCCGACGTGCGCGCCAGCGCTGCGTATGCCGCGGCCTACCTGGCCGACCCGTGGCTCGCCGCCCCCCTGCTTCGTTCGGTCGGTGCCGGCGGTGGCATCCCCGCGGGGCTTGCCGCCGACGCCCTCCTGGAGATGGGCTTCGAGATCACGCCGGTGCTGCGGGCCGCGATGCGCAACCCCGCACCCCGCACCCGGATGGTGGCCGCCCACGTCGCCGGCGTCGGCACCTTCGTGCCCGCCCTGCCCGAGCTGCGCCAGCTCATCGACTCCGACCCCGATCTCACGGTGCGGGTCGAGGCGGCCGAGGCGCTGGGGCTGATCGGCCGCGACTCGGAGATCGACCTCCTGGCCCGCCACACGGCGCCGGGAGAGCCCACCGACCTGCGTCGCGCCTGCGCGAGGGCCCTGGGTCGCATCGGCTCCGCCGACGCCCTCGAGCCCCTCGTGGCCCTCCTGCTCGACCCCGACACCCGCCTCGGCGAGCTGGCGGCACACTCCCTCGTCCAGCTCGGACCGCTCGGCATGCGCACCCTGGAGGAGCGGCGTACCGAGCCGGCGGCGGGGACCGCGCTCGTGCTGGCCGGGCTGAGGGCCGGGACGTCGTGAACACCTTCTTCGACGGACTCCGCACGCTGGTCCAGTGGTTGTACGCCGTCACCTCGATCCCGATCCTGGTCTACTTCACCCTGATCAACCTGTCGTTCGTCGTCCTCATCTGCACCGCTGCGTTGCAGTTCCGGCGCTACCTGCGCATGCGCGACGCCTCCGTGCGACACCTTGGGTGGCGAGCTCGCCCTGGGGGTGTCGGTCATCGTGCCCACCTACAACGAGGAGGTCGGCGTCGTGACGTCGGCCAAGGCGATGCTCTCCCTGCGATACCCGCGCCACGAGGTCGTCATCGTCGACGACGGCAGCACCGACAACACCTTCCCGCTCCTGCGCGATGCGTTCGACCTGGTCCGGATCCCGCGCGCAGGTGCCGCAGGACATCCCGTTGCGTGCCCTGATCACCGAGGTGCACGTCCCGCGTGACGGTCACACCCGTCTGGTTGTCGTGCGCAAGACCAACTCGGGCCGCTCCGAGGCGATCAACGCCGGCATCAACGCCGCCGTCGAGCCGCTGGTGGCGGTCATCGACGCCGACTCGATCCTCGAGCCGGACGCCCTCCTGCGCGTCAGCAAGCCGTTCACCGACGACCCCACCCGCATGGTGGCCACGGGCGGCACGATCCGAGCGGTCAACGGCAGTCGCGTCGTCTCGGGCCGGCTCGTCAAGCTCGCCATGCCCAAGCCGTGGCTGGCCCGCATCCAGGTGGTGGAGTACCTCCGGGCCTTCCTCATCGGGCGCACCGGCTGGTCCCGCCTCGGCATGCTCATCCTCATCAGCGGCGCCTTCGGGATGTTCCGTCGCGACGTCGTGGTCGAGGTCGGTGGCCTGGACCCGGACAGCATCGGCGAGGACTTCGAGCTGATGCTGCACATCCACCGGCACATGATCGACACGAGGTCGCGACTACCGCGTCGAGTTCGTCCCCGAACCGGTGTGCTGGACCGAGGTGCCGTCGACCTTCGCCGTGCTGGCCCGCCAGCGGCGCCGGTGGCACCGCGGCCTGTGGGAGACGCTCTGGGCCTACCGCGGGATGATGTTCCGCCGCCGCTACGGCCGCCTCGGCGCGCTCGGCCCTGCCGTACTACTGGCTGTTCGAGCTGTTCGCCCCGCTGCTGGAGGCCTTCGGGATCATCGTCGTCCTGCTCGGCCTCGCGCTCGGGATCGTCAACGTCCCCTACGCCATCCTGTTCCTCGTCCTCGCCTACGGGCTGGCGCATCCTCGTCACCCTCGCCGCGATGTCGGTCGAGGAGTGGGCCTTCCACCGCTACACGCGCTGGCGTGACCTGGCCGCCACGGTCGCCGCCGCGGTCCTGGAGAACTTCGGCTACCGACAGCTCACCGTCTTCTGGCGGCTGTCGGGCTGGTGGGCGAGCCTGCGGGGCAAGAAGCAGGTGTGGGGTGTCATGACCCGGACCGGCTTCGACGAGGTGCAGCCGTGAGCCGGCCGGCCGCAGTGGCCGGTTTCCGCCCAGCTGCGCCTGCTGGTGGTGATGATGCTCTGCATCGTCCCCGTCGTCGCCGGTGCAGCGCTGCTGACCGTCACGACAACTCCCGCGACACGGCGCGCGGCAGCCAGTCGCTGTCGCCTGCCATCGACGCCAACGCGGCCGTGCGACAGAGATGGCCGACGCCAACGCCTTGTGGAGCCGGCGCCTCGCCGGTGCGGCCGGTGCGCCGGGGTCGCGGACCGCGGATGCAGTCCGTCGCTCGACCTCGGTCGAGTCGCTGGTCGACCGTCAGCAGGCGGCCCTGGGCAGTCGGGGTGCTCCCCAGGAGCGAGCAGACGCGGTACCTCCAGCTGAGCCGCGCCAGGAGGCTGCGGCGCGGCGTGGTTCGACGTGCGTCGACCGGTCCGTGTCCGGCGCAGGGCGCAGGCCCCGAGCAGAGGTCGTCGCCGCAGCCGACGAGCGCTTCGACGTCTTCCGGGCCGCGTCCGTGAGCGCTGCGAGTCGCAGCTCGTGGCCGAGCGGTTGAAGACGCGCGAACGCATCGCCGGCGCCTTCGACCGGCTGCTGGTGATCATGGCCGCCCTGACCCTGTTGTCCACGGTCGGTGCCTACCTCATGTGGCGCACCATCGAGGGCTCGCTCTCGCGTCCGATCGTCCGGTTGCGCGGCGTCGTCGGGCGCCAGCGCGCCGGCGACGCCCTCGCGCTCGCCGATCCCCGGTCGGGGCAGCCGAGATCCGGGCGCTGGCCGAGGACTTCAACGACCTGACGACCACCAACCGGGCCCTCATGGAGGAGCAGGCCCAGGTCCTGCACATGCACGAGCTCGTCCTCGAGGTCGCCCAGCTGGTGCGCAGCGTCGACGACATCGAGGCAGGTTCTCCGGCTGGTCTGCTCGCACCTCGGCACAGCGCATGCAGCGCCGACCGGGTCCTGCTGTACACCCTCGGCGACGGCGAGGAGGCGGTCGAGGAGCGGGTCCAGTGGCACCGTGAGGACCTTCCGCCACTGCCACCGCTGCCCCCGTCGCTGGCCCGGAGCGTCCCCGACGTCAACCGCGAGCTGCGACGTGAAGGATCGGTCTTCGTCATCCGCGACCTGCTCGACCCCGAGGTCGCCCGGGACGAGCGCGCCGCCGCCTTCCACCGCGCCACCGGTGCGCGGTCGATGGTGATGGTGCCGGTGGGGGTCGGGGAGCGCGGGCTGGGCGTCCTCGCCCTCATGACCGTCGACATCTACCGACGCTGGCGGCGGTTCGAGATCCAGGCGGTGCAGCAGTGTGCCGGTTACCTGGCCCAGACGATCGCTCAGCTGCGGCTCAACGAGATGCAGCTCGAGCAGGTGCGTCGGCTGACCGAGCTCGACCGCCAGAAGACCGACTTCATGGCCACGGTCAGCCACGAGCTCCGCACCCCCCTGACCTCCATCAGCGGGTACCTCGAGCTCCTCGAGGACGGCGACTACGGCGGCCTCGAGGACGCACAGGGGTCGGCCCTGCGGGTGATCGGGCGCAATGCGACCAGGCTCCGCGGGCTCATCGAGGACCTGCTCGTGCTCAACAAGATCGAGGCGACCGGCCTGGAGTCCGACCCGGAGGACGTGCTGGTCAGCGACGTCGTGCGCGGGGTCAGCGAGATGCTCCAGCCCGTGGCCGCCCGCGGGTCGGTGCAGCTCGTCGATCCATGCCGTCGACCCGTGCCTGAAGGTGCACGTCGACCGCATCCAGCTCGAGCGGGCCCTGATCAACCTCGGGTCCAACGCCGTGAAGTTCACCCCGGCCGGAGGGGTGGCCTCGATCACGACCCGGGCCGTCGGGCGCACCGTGGAGATCGTCGTCGCGGACACGGGCATCGGCATCCCCGAGCAGGACCAGGCCAAGCTGTTCGACCGCTTCTTCCGCGCCTCCAACGCCAATGCCCAGGCGATCCCGGGCACCGGCCTCGGACTGGCCATCGTCCGGGCGATCGTCGAGGGGCACGCCGGCACGCTGACCTTCGTCTCGGTGGAGGGGGAGGGGACGAGCATGACGATCACGCTCCCCCTGCTCACGGCCCCGTCCTCCACCTCGCGGACCTCGAACGGCGCCGGGACGCGATCCCCGCGGCCGGCTCCGGGGAATGAGCAACCGGCGCCCACCGTTTAGGAGATGTGCGCCGCTGTCTGGCACACTTGACCGCTGGCCGGTTCACGGCAGCCAGGGCACTCCGCCCGGCCGACCCGGCCTCATGACTCAAGGAGCGCGAAGTGAAGAAGGACATCCACCCCGAGTACGTCGAGACGACCGTGACCTGCACCTGTGGCAGCACGTTCGTGACCCGCAGCACGGCCACCTCCGGCCAGATGCGCGCCGAGGTCTGCTCGCAGTGCCACCCGTTCTACACCGGCAAGCAGAAGATCCTCGACACCGGTGGTCGCGTGGCCCGCTTCGAGGCCCGCTACGGCAAGAAGGCCGCAGCCGAGAGCAAGTAGCTTTCCCGATGCGCCGGTCCTGACCCTCGTGGTCAGGGCCGGCGCATTGCTTTACCCGCCGCCACCGGCGGACCCCCGGCGCCCAGCGCCATCACCGCACCACCCGAGGAGCCCCCCATGTTGGAGTCCGCCGCCGCCCTCGTCGCCGAGCACGCCGACCTCGAGCAGCAGCTGGCCGATCCTGAGGTGTTCGGCGACCAGGACCTCGTCCGCCGGCTCAACAAGAGGTATGCCGCGCTCGGCCCGACAGTCGCCGCCTACCACGCGTGGCACGCGGCCACCGACGACCTGGCTGCTGCGCGCGAGATGGCCAAGGAGGACGCGGAGTTCGCCGCGGAGGTGCCCTCGCTCGAGGCCACCCTCGAGGCTGCCGAGGACAAGCTGCGCCGCCTGCTCGTGCCACGCGACCCCGACGACGACCGCGACGTGATCCTCGAGGTCAAGGCGGGGGAGGGCGGCGAGGAGTCGGCGCTGTTCGCCGGCGACCTGCTGCGCATGTACCTGCGGTACGCCGAGCGCCGTGGCTGGAAGACCGAGCTGATCGACGCGACCGAGTCCGACCTCGGCGGCTACAAGGACGTCCGGATGGCGGTGAAGGCCAAGGGCACCCCGCAGCCCGGCGACGCCCCGTGGGCGCGGCTGAAGTACGAGGGTGGGGTGCACCGCGTGCAGCGGGTGCCGGTCACCGAGAGCCAGGGCCGGATCCACACCTCGGCCGCCGGCGTGCTCGTCATGCCCGAGGCCGAGGAGGTCGAGGTGACCATCGACGCCAACGACCTCAAGATCGACGTCTACCGCAGCTCCGGACCCGGCGGCCAGTCGGTCAACACCACCGACTCGGCGGTGCGCATCACCCACCTGCCGACCGGCACCGTCGTCTCCTGCCAGAACGAGAAGTCCCAGCTCCAGAACAAGGAGTCGGCCATGCGGGTGCTGCGGGCCCGCCTGCACCAGCTCGCCCAGGATGCCGCCGACGCCGAGGCGAGTGCTGCGCGGCGGAGCCAGATCCGCACCGTCGACCGCAGCGAGCGGATCCGCACCTACAACTACCCGGAGAACCGCCTCTCCGACCACCGCACCGGCTTCAAGTCCTACAACCTCGACACCGTGCTCGACGGCGAGCTCGACGCCGTGGTGCAGTCCGCGGTCGACGCCGACGAGGCCGCCCGCATGGCCGCCGTCGCCGAGGCCTCCTCGGGCTCGGCGAAGTAGCCCGACGTGCCGACCGAGGGGACGACCGACGCCACCAACGGGCCTGGCGACCTGCGTGCAGCCGTGCGGGCTGCGTCGACCCGGCTGTCCGCGGCCGGCGTGCCGTCACCGGAGCACGACGCGCTCGCCCTCGCCGCCCACGTGCTGGGTCGGCCGGTGGGGGAGCTGCGCACCGCGATGGTGCTGGGCGCCTCGGCGCCGGACCCCACGGCATACGCACGCCTCGTCGAGCACCGCGCCGACCGGGTGCCCCTGCAGCACCTCACCGGGCGCGCGGCCTTCCGCCGCCTCGAGCTCGTCGGTCGGTCCGGGCGTGTTCACCCCGCGCCCGGAGACCGAGGTCGTGGCCGGCCTGGCCATCGAGGCCGCCGCTCGCCGTCGACGCGGAGCCGGTCGTGGTCGACCTGTGCACCGGGTCCGGCGCCATCGCCCTCGCGGTCGCCGACGAGGTGCCCGGCGCCACCGTGTATGCCGTGGAGCTGGGCGAGGACGCGCACGCCTGGGCGGCGCGCAACGTCGCCGACTCCGGACTCGACGGTGACCCTCGTGCACGGTGACGCGACGACGGCGTTCCCCGAGCTCGACGGGACCGTCGACGTGGTCGTGTCCAACCCGCCCTACATCCCCGTCGGGATGGTGCCCGGTCGACCCCGAGGTCCGCGACCACGACCCGGAGCTGGCGCTGTACGGCGGCAGCGAGGACGGCCTGGCCATCCCGCTCGCCGTCGCCGCTCGGGCGGCCGTGCTGCTGAGGCCGGGTGGGCTCCTCGTGATGGAGCACGCCGACAGCCAGGGTGCCTCGCTGCCGGCAGCGCTGGAGCGCACCGGCCGGTGGGTCGACGTGCATGACGAGCGCGACCTCACCGGGCGACCCCGCGCGACGGTGGCCGTCCGGCGCTGACGCGCCGACGGGGCACAACTACGCTGGCGGCCATGAGCCCTGTGTACGACTGCACCACCGAGTCCGGGCGCGCCGAGGGGATCGCGGCAGCCGTCGAGGTCGTCCGTGACGGCGGCGTCGTCGTCCTGCCGACCGACACCGTCTACGGCATCGGCGCCGACGCGTTCTCCGCGGAGGCGGTCGCCTCCGTGCTCGCGGCCAAGGGCCGCGGTCGCGAGATGCCGCCGCCGGTCCTGGTGCCGAGCGTCCGGACGGTCGACGGGCTGGCCACCGACATCCCGGAGTGGGCGCGCGACCTGATCCGCGAGTTCTGGCCCGGGCCGCTCACCCTGGTGTTCAAGGCCCAGTCGTCGCTCATGTGGGACCTCGGCGACACCAACGGGACGGTGGCCGTGCGGATGCCGCAGGACGACACCGCCCTGGCGCTGCTCACCGAGGTCGGTCCGATGGCGGTCACGAGCGCCAACCTCACCGGCCAGCCGCCGGCCACCACCGTCACCGACGCCGCCGCACAGCTCGGCGCGTCGGTCGCCGTCTACCTCGACGGCGGGCCCGACGACGAGCAGCGAGGTCTCGACGATCGTCGACTGCACCGGGTCCGAGCCCGAGGTGCTGCGCGCCGGGGCCGTCACCCAGCAGCAGATCGACGCCGTGATGCTGGCCGCGCAGCCTGTGAACGAGGTCCAGCCGCTGCGGGTCGACGAGCCACGGACGAGTCCTGGGAGGAGCCTGCTGACGAGCACAGGGACCAGGCTGGCGCCGAGCCCGCTCACCAGCCCGCGGCCGAGCCAGCTCACCACACCACGGCAGAGCCCACGGACACCACCGGGGTGGAGCCGACGCAGGCCATAGAGTTGTCGGCGGATCCGACCGCCGAGCGCACCCCCGCCGACCACCCAGGAGAGACCCGATGACCCAGAGCGACACCTTCTACGGCTCCGACTTCGGCGCGCTCGAGGCCTTCGACCCCGAGATCGCCGGGGTCCTCGTCTCCGAGCTCGACCGCATCCGCGGCGGTCTGCAGCTCATCGCGTCGGAGAACATGTCCAGCCCCGAGGTCCTCACCGCGCTCGGCTCGACGCTGTCCAACAAGTACGCCGAGGGCTACCCCGGCCGCCGCTACTACGGCGGCTGCTCCGAGGTCGACAAGGCCGAGACCCTGGCCATCGAGCGGTGCAAGGCGCTGTTCGACGCCGACCACGCGAACGTCCAGCCGCACTCCGGCGCCAGCGCCAACCAGGCGGTCTACGGCGCGTTCATGTAGCCCGGCGACACGATCCTGGCGATGGCCCTGCCGATGGGCGGCCACCTCACCCACGGCACGAAGGTCTCCTTCTCCGGCAAGTGGTTCAACGCGGTCCACTACGGCGTCGACCGCGAGACCGAGGACATCGACTACGCCGAGGTCGAGCGCCTCGCCAAGGAGCACCGCCCCAAGGTGATCCTCGCCGGCGGGTCGGCGATCCCGCGGCTGATCGACTTCGAGTTCTTCCGCAAGCTCGCCGACGAGGTCGGGGCGATCTTCTGGGTGGACGCCGCGCACTTCATCGGCCTGGTCGCCGGCAAGGCGATCCCCAGCCCCGTCCCGTACGCCGACGTCGTCTCCTTCACGACGCACAAGGTGCTGCGCGGCCCGCGCTCAGGCGCCCTGGTCTGCAAGGAGGAGCACCAGGCCAAGATCGACAAGGCCGTCTTCCCGATGATGCAGGGCGGTCCGCAGATGCACACCATCGCGGCCAAGGCCGTGAACTTCAAGGAGTGCGCGACGCCGGAGTACCAGGCCTACGCCAAGCAGGTCATCGAGAACGCCACGCGTCCTCGCGACATCGTTGGGGGAGAAGGGGATCCGTCCGACGACCGGCGGCACCGACACCCACCTGTCGCTGCACGACCTCCAGGGCGTGGGCGTCACCGGCGCCGACGCCGAGGCGCGCTCCGACGCGGCCGGCATCGTCCTCAACAAGAACGCCATCCCGTTCGACCCGCAGAAGCCCAACATCGCCAGCGGCATCCGCGTGGGCACGCCGTGCGTCACGACCCAGGGCATGGGCACCGACGAGATGCGCACCATCGCCGACCTGATCGCCAAGGCGGTCATCGAGGGTGACGCCGACCCCGACCACGCGGTCTCCAAGGAGGTCCGCGCAGGCGTGACGGACCTCGTCACCCGCTTCCCGGCATACGCTCGAGGCTGAGTCCCGACCCACCCGAGAGGCGCCCTGAGTGCGCGAGTACCTCCTCGTCCTGATGGTCGCCGCGGTGATCACGTATGCCGCGACGCCGCTCATGCGTGCCATCGCGGTGCGCACGGGGGCCTTCACCCCCGTGCGGGACCGTGACGTGCACTCGACGCCGATCCCGCGCCTCGGTGGCGTGGCGATCTTCCTCGGCTTCGCGGCGTCGATGCTGGCGGCGAGCAAGCTGCCGTACCTCGGGCAGGTGTTCGAGCTCGGGCCCGAGCTCAAGGGGACGCTGGTCGGGGCCGGCATCGTGTGCCTGCTCGGGGCGATCGACGACGTGCGCGAGCTGGACTGGCTGACCAAGCTGGGCGGCCAGATGATCGCGGCCGGGATCATGGCGTTCAGCGGCGTCATGCTGTTCCAGCTGCCGATCGGCGGCGTGACCGTGCTGCCCGAGCCGTTCATGGTGGGGCTCACGGTCTTCGCGGTGGTCGTCTTCACCAACGCGGTCAACTTCATCGACGGGCTCGACGGGCTCGCGGCGGGTGTCGTCGTCATCGCGGCCTCGTCGTTCTTCATCTACAGCTACGGCATCTCGCGCACCTTCGACCCGCCGAACGTGTTCTCCTCGGCGACGTTCATCTCGGCCGCGCTGATCGGCTGCTGCCTGGGCTTCCTGCCGCACAACTACCACCCGGCGCGGCTGTTCATGGGCGACTCGGGGGCGCTGCTGCTCGGCCTGCTGCTCGCGGCGGCGACGATCTCGACGACCGGCAACGTCACGCCGTCCCAGGTGAGCACCAACCCTGTCGCCGCCACGCTGCTGCCGCTGGTCGTGCCGGGCGCGATCATCCTGCTGCCACTCGTCGACATCCTGCTGGCGGTCGTGCGCCGCACCGCGCGCGGGGAGCGGCCGTGGAGCCCGGACAAGCAGCACCTGCACCACCGGATGCTCCAGATCGGCCACGGTCACCGCCGCGCGGTCATCCTGCTCTGGCTCTGGGCGGCTGTCGCGGCCCTGGGCTCGGTGAGCTTCATCTTCATCGACGACGCGCTCGTCGCGGCCGCCGGCGTGCTCGTCGCGGTCGTGGTGGTCGGCGTCCTCACGATCTGGCTGCCGCGGTGGTCCGTGCCCGGCCATCGACCGAAGGTGCCCTGACCGCCCGACTCAGCGTGGCGGCATACCCAGGCGTGCGCGCAGGCCGGCCTCGACCGCGGGCCACTCGTCCGCGAGGACGCTGAAGACGACCGTGTCGCGGAAGGTCCCGTCGGCACGCCGGGTGTGCCGGCGCAGGACGCCCTCGCGCGTCGCCCCCAGCTTGGCGATCGCCGCCTGCGACCGGTGGTTGACGGCGTCGGTCTGGATCTTGACCCGTCCGAACCCGCAGCTCGAACGCGTGCCCGAGCAGCAGCAGCTTGCACTCCGGGTTCACCGCCGTGCCCCACCACCGCGACCCGTACAGCGTCCACCCGAGGTGTACCCGCTCGTTGACCACGTCGACGTCACCGAGCGAGGTAGTGCCCACGACGGTGCCGGCCGCGCCGAGTCCGCCGTCTCCGGTGAGCCGCACCGTGTATGCCGTGCGGCCGGTCCCGCGCGCGGCGACCGCGCTCGCGACCAGCGCCCGGGTCGCCGCGAGGTCCGGGGGAGGGGCGCTCATGACGTATCCCTGGGTGTAGACGACAGGGTCCCTGTGGACCGCGTGCAGCCTCTCGGCGTCGTCGAGGTGCACGGGGTCGAGCCGGACGTGTCGACCGACCAGTGGGACGCCGGTAGGCGCGATGGCACTCACTGCGGCAGGGTATCGGCGGCGCCCCGTCCACGGCGTACGCCCGAACCGGACCGTGGCACGGCGTCGCGCACGGCGACCGTGGTGGTGCTTTGTGGACCCCGCGGAGCGCTTGTGATACCTTTCACAAGCGCCCCAAGGTGGGTGCAGACCACCCCATTCGCCAAGCGATGCAGCTCCGACGAATCAGGCAGGCCGGACCTTTGAGCACTACACCTCCCCCCACCCACGACCCGTTCGCGGTGATGCTGCGTGGAGCCTTCCTCCCCACCCTCGCGGTGGGTCCGGTCGCGGTGGTCGTGGCGGCGGTCCTCGGTGGCGGCAAGGCGGCGCTCGGTGCCGCCCTCGGCTTCGTCATCGCGATGGTGTTCTTCGCCCTCGGGCTGCTGGTCATGCGCAAGCTCGGCGGGGCCACGGACCCGTTCCGCTTCCTCGCCAGCGCGCTGGCCGTCTTCATGGGGCAGCTGATCTTCCTGCTCGTCGTCATCATCGCGCTGCAGGGTGCGACCTGGCTGAACGGCACCGCCTTCGGCCTGTCCATCCTCGCGGTCGCCGTGGTCTGGCAGGTCTTCCAGGTCGTGGCCTACGTCCGGAGCCGCAAGCCGGTCTTCGACGAGTCGCCGCCCCCCGTGCAGGATGGGGGGTCCACCCCATGACCCCAGGAGCTCGCCATGAGCACGCCACCGCCCTCGGACCCACCCCGTCGGCCCACTCCGCTGGAGCAGGCCGACTCCGGGCACGAGCGGATGGAGGAGGCGCGCATGTGGAACGTCGTGTCCTACCTCATCACCGGCCCGGCGATGTTCGGGGGCATCGGCTGGGGGCTCGACCACTGGCTGGGCACGACCTGGCTCGTCGCCGTGGGGATCGTCGGGGGGATGGCCCTGTCGCTGTACCTCGTGTGGTTCCGGTACGGTACGCAGTGACTTCCGCAGGTCAGACCCCGCACGGTTGCGCTTGGCGTTGGAATGCCGCCGCCGTGGGCCAGTGGACTGTTCCACACACCACGCTCGAGGAGAACACGTGAGTCTGAACGTGCTGGCCGCCAGCAACCTGGCAGCCGAAGGCGGCGACGGGTCGGGATACCAGGCCCCGACGCCGGCGGAGTTCTACCAGCCCCTGATCGGTCACGGAGACTTCGCGCTCACGCGACCCATGGTCATCCTCGCCATCTCCGTGGCGCTTCTGGCCTGGGTCCTGGTCGCCACGACCAAGCGCGCGGCGGTCGTCCCCAGCAAGGGCCAGTGGATCACCGAGAGCGCCTACAACTTCGTGCGCAACGGCCTGGCCCGCGACATCATCGGCAGCCGTGACTTCCTGCAGTTCGTGCCCGCTGCTGTTCACGCATGTTCATGCTGATCCTGGTGAACAACCTGTTCGGCATCATCCCGCCGTTCCAGTACCCCACGATGAGCCGCATCGGCTTCCCGATCGCGCTCACCCTGCTCGTCTTCGTCGTCTACCACGCGGTGGGCATCCAGAAGAACGGCGCGTGGGGCCACATCAAGCACATGATCCCGCCGGGTCTGCCCAAGCCGATCTACGTGCTGATCATCCCGCTGGAGCTGCTGACGTACTTCGTCACGCGTCCGCTGACGCTCGCCCTGCGACTCTTCGGCAACATGTTCGCCGGTCACCTGCTGCTGCTGCTGTTCATCACCGGCGGTGAGTACATGCTCATCCACGGCAGCTTCGGCCTGAAGATCGCGGGGGTCGGCAGCTTCGGCATGGCGCTCGTCCTGACCGCGTTCGAGGGGCTGATCGAGTTCCTGCAGGCGTACATCTTCACGCTTGCTCGCAGCGACCTACATCGCCGGCTCACTCGCCGACGAGCACTGAGACCGTCCGGGCCGACCGCCCGGAGCAGGACCCGCTCGACCCACAACTGAATAACCAACCCACGAACGTCCGGGTGGCACGTGCCACACGGTACCTCAAGAACGAAAGAGGACTCATCCCATGAACGGGACCATCAACATCGGTGGCAACATCGCCATTCTCGGTTACGGCCTGTCCGCGATCGGGCCCGGTGTGGGCATCGGCCTGATCTTCGCCGCCTACATCAACGGTGTCGCCCGCCAGCCCGAGGCTCGCGGCGTCCTGCAGGGCATCGCCATCCTCGGCTTCGCCCTCGCCGAGGCGCTGGCCATCTTCGGTCTGGTCCTCGCGTTCGTCTTCAAGTCCGCCTGACGAACCCCGCACCAGCCCCGAGCCGTCTGGCACCACAGCACTAGGAGAACCCGTGCAGCACTTCACCGGCATCACGCAGGTGGTTGTCGCGGCCACCGCCGAGGACAAGACCGGCGGACGCCTGCCGATCCTGCCCCTCTGGGGTGAGCTGATCTTCGGCGTCATCGCGTTCGCGATCCTCTACTGGGTCGTGGCCAAGAAGGTCGTGCCGAACCTCGAGAAGGCGTACGCCGAGCGCACGGCTGCCATCGAGGGCGGTATGCAGCAGGCCGAAGAGGCCCAGCAGCAGGCCCAGGCGGCCCTGGAGCAGTACCAGGCGCAGCTCGCCGAGGCTCGTGCCGAGGCCGCGCGCATCCGCGAGGAGGCGCGCGAGCAGGGTGCGGCGATCGTCGTCGAGATGCGCGGTCACGCGCAGACCGAGGCGACCCGTATCACCGAGGCCGCGCACAAGCAGATCGAGGCCGAGCGTCAGCAGGCCGTCGTGTCGCTGCGGTCCGAGGTGGGTCGCCTGTCGACCGACCTGGCCAGCCGCATCGTGGGCGAGTCCCTCGAGGACGAGGTCCGCCAGCGCGGCATCGTCGACCGGTTCCTCGCCGAGCTCGAGTCCGGTCAGGTGCAGCCCGAGAAGGTCGGAGAGGGCTCCTGATGCGTGGTTCGTCGCGAGCAGCCTCGCTCGCCGGGAGCACGGCCCTCGAGGCCGCGCTCTCCGCGGGGGCGGACCGCCGCACCCTCGCCGAGGAGCTCCTCGCCGTGACCGCGCTCATCGACGGCAGCGCCACGCTGCGCCGGGCCCTTGCGGACCCGTCGCGCGAGGCTGCCGGCAAGCAGGCGCTCGCCGAGCGCCTGCTCTCCGGCAAGGTCTCGCCCGGAGGCCGTGGTCGTGGTCAAGGCCCTCGTCGGCCAGCGCTGGGCCACCGAGCGTGACCTGTCCGACACCGTCGGAGCGGCTCGGCGATCGAGTCCCTGCTCGCTGCGGCCGAGGTGAACGGTCACAGCGACCGCGTCGAGGACGAGCTGTTCCGTTTCGAGCGGATCGTGGCCGGCAACCCCGACCTGCGGGACCGCCTGACCAACCGCCAGGGCGACGCCGAGGCCAAGGCCGGCGTGGTGTCGCAGCTGCTCGAGGGCAAGGCCAGCGACGGAGACGGTCCGCCTCGCCCGCCAGGCCGTGCTCGCTCCCCGGGGCCGCAAGCTCGACCGCACGCTCGAGGACTACCTCGCCCTCGCCGCGACGCGGCGCGAGCAGGTCACGGCGGTCGTCACGGCGGCCACCGACCTCACCGAGCAGCAGCGTGAGCGCCTGTCGGCGGCGCTGCAGAACATCTACGGCAAGACCATCGTGCTCCAGGTCGTCCGCGACGAGCAGGTCATCGGTGGCATCCGCGTGCAGGTCGGCGACGAGGTCGTCGACGGCACGGTCCTGCGGCGCCTCGACGAGGCCCGCAGGCACATCGCCGGCTGACGGCACGCACCACAACTCCAGCAGCACGACCACCACAACGCCTTCCGGTCCGAGCCCACTCGGCGCCGGTCACTGCACCACTCAAGGGAGAAGAGATCAGATGACGGAGCTTTCGATCCGTCCGGAGGAGATCCGGGACGCACTGGACAACTTCGTTCAGTCCTACGAGCCCGGCACGGCCTCCCGCGAAGAGGTCGGCCGCGTCAGCGATGCCGGTGACGGCATCGCCCACGTCGAGGGCCTGCCCTCGTGCATGACCAACGAGCTGCTCGAGTTCGAGGACGGCACGCTGGGCCTCGCGCTCAACCTCGACGTCCACGAGATCGGCGTCGTCATCCTGGGTGACTTCTCCAAGATCGAGGAGGGCCAGGAGGTCAAGCGGACCGGCGAGGTGCTCTCGGTGCCCGTCGGTGACGCGTTCCTCGGCCGTGTCGTCAACCCGCTGGGCCAGCCGATCGACGGCCTCGGCGAGGTGGCGACCACCGAGCGTCGTGCCCTCGAGCTGCAGGCGCCCACCGTCGTGCAGCGCAAGTCGGTGCACGAGCCGCTGCAGACCGGCCTCAAGGCCGTCGACGCCATGACCCCCATCGGTCGCGGCCAGCGCCAGCTCATCATCGGTGACCGCCAGACCGGCAAGACCACGGTCGCGGTCGACACGATCATCAACCAGAAGCAGAACTGGGAGTCCGGCGACCCCGAGAAGCAGGTCCGCTGCATCTACGTCGCCATGGGCCAGAAGGGCTCGACCATCGCTGCCGTCCGCGGCACGCTGGAAGAGGCCGGTGCCCTCGAGTACACGACCATCGTCGCGGCGCCTGCGTCCGACTCGGCCGGCTTCAAGTACCTCGCTCCCTACACCGGTTCGGCCATCGGCCAGCACTGGATGTACCAGGGCAAGCACGTCCTCATCGTGTTCGACGACCTGTCCAAGCAGGCCGAGGCCTACCGCGCCGTGTCGCTGCTGCTGCGTCGCCCGCCGGGCCGCGAGGCCTACCCCGGTGATGTCTTCTACCTGCACTCCCGCCTGCTGGAGCGCTGCGCGAAGCTGTCCGACGACCTCGGCGCCGGCTCCATGACGGGTCTGCCGATCATCGAGACCAAGGCCGGTGACGTCTCCGCGTACATCCCGACCAACGTCATCTCGATCACGGACGGCCAGATCTACCTCCAGGCCGACCTGTTCAACGCCAACGTGCGTCCCGCGATCGACGTGGGTGTCTCCGTCTCCCGTGTCGGTGGCGCCGCGCAGATCAAGGCCATGAAGGAGGTCTCCGGTCGTCTGAAGCTCGACCTCGCGCAGTTCCGCGCGATGGAGGCCTTCGCCATGTTCGCCTCGGACCTCGACCCGGCCTCGCGCGCCCAGCTCGCCAAGGGTGCCCGCCTCGTCGAGCTGCTCAAGCAGAAGCAGGCCGCGCCGTTCCCGGTCGAGGAGCAGGTCGTGTCCATCTGGACCGGCACCACCGGCCAGCTCGACTCCATCGCGGTGGAGGACGTGTCCCGCTTCGAGACCGAGTTCCTCGACTACCTGCGTCGGGAGAAGAAGGGCCTGCTGGACGCCATCCGCGAGTCCAAGAAGTTCGAGGACGAGACCCGCTCCGGGCTCGAGGACGCCGTCAAGGCGTTCAAGCAGCAGTTCGCCGCCTCCGGCTCCGAGAACACCCCCGTCGGCCACGAGGCCGACCCGGGCGAGCTCGAGCACGAGGTCGAGCAGGAGAAGATCGTCAAGCAGAAGCGCTGAGTCGTATGCCGGGTGCGCGCCAGCCGTGCACCCGGCACCTCACAGCGAGCGTGCAGCGGTTGCACCGCAGCACGACCCAGTACTGATCAGCGGCCACAGGCCACCAGGAACGAACGAGAGAGGCGGCAACATATGGGAGCGCAGATGCGGGTCTACCGCCAGCGCATCCGGTCCGTCCAGGCGACCAAGAAGATCACGCGCGCCATGGAGCTCATCGCAGCCTCCCGCGTGGTCAAGGCGCAGCAGCGCGTGCGCGAGTCCTCGCCGTACGCCCGTGCGCTGACCCGGGCCGTCTCGGCCGTGGCGACGTTCTCCAACGTCGACCACCCGCTGACCACCGAGCACGACAACGTCCGCCGCGCCGCCGTGCTCGTCGTCACCTCCGACCGTGGACTGGCCGGGGCCTACAGCTCCTCCGTCCTCAAGGAGAGCGAGCGACTCATCGGCGAGCTCAAGGCCGCCGGCAAGGAGGTCACGCCCTTCCTCGTCGGACGCAAGGCCGTGGGCTTCTACCGGTTCCGCAAGCGTGAGTACGCCGACGAGTGGACCGGGTTCACCGACCAGCCCACCTTCGAGGTCGCCCGTGAGATCGGGGAGACCCTGGTCGCCGCGTTCAACCGTGCCTACGACGAGGGCGGCGTGGACGAGGTGCACATCGTGTTCACGCGCTTCGTGAACATGGTGACGCAGGAGCCCGACGTCATCCGCATGCTGCCCCTCGAGGTCGTGGAGGGCGAAGAGGCCCCCGCCGAGGACGACGTCCTGCCGCTCTACGAGTTCGAGCCGAGTGCCGAGCAGGTCCTCGACGCGCTGCTGCCCAAGTACGTCACCGCGCGCATCTACAACTGCCTGCTGCAGGCCGCCGCGTCCGAGCTCGCTTCGCGCCAGAAGGCGATGAAGTCCGCCACGGACAACGCCGAAGAGCTCATCAAGAAGTACACCCGGCTTGCCAACCAGGCTCGCCAGGCCGAGATCACCCAAGAGATCAGCGAGATCGTGGGCGGCGCCAGCGCCCTCGCCGACGCCAGTTGAGAAGGTAGAGAGAAACCAATGACTGCCACTGTCACTGAAGAGACCAAGGCCGCCACCCCGGGTGGCATCGGCCGCATCTCCCGCATCATCGGCCCGGTCGTCGACGTGGAGTTCCCCGCGGACGCCATGCCGGAGCAGTACAACCTGCTGACCACGTCGGTCGAGCTCCTGGGGGAGACCAAGAACCTCAACCTCGAGGTCGCCCAGCACATCGGCGACAACATGGTCCGCGCCATCTCCCTGCAGCCGACCGACGGCCTCGTCCGCGGCACGCAGGTCCAGGACACCGGCGGCCCGATCTCGGTGCCCGTCGGCGACCAGACCCTCGGCAAGGTCTTCAACACCACCGGTGAGGTCATGAACCTCGCCGAGGGCGAGACCTTCGAGGTCAAGGAGCGCTGGGGCATCCACCGCAAGGCCCCGGCCTTCGACCAGCTCGAGTCCAAGACCCAGATGTTCGAGACCGGCATCAAGGTCATCGACCTGCTGACCCCGTACGTCCAGGGCGGAAAGATCGGCCTGTTCGGCGGCGCCGGCGTGGGCAAGACGGTGCTCATCCAGGAGATGATCGCCCGTGTCGCCCGCGACCACGGTGGCGTGTCGGTGTTCGCCGGTGTCGGTGAGCGCACCCGTGAGGGCAACGACCTCATGGTCGAGATGGAGGAGGCGGGCGTCCTCGGACAGACCGCGCTCGTCTTCGGCCAGATGGACGAGCCGCCGGGCACGCGTCTTCGCGTGGCGCTGTCGGCGCTGACGATGGCGGAGTACTTCCGCGACGTGCAGAACCAGGACGTGCTGCTCTTCATCGACAACATCTTCCGCTTCACGCAGGCCGGTTCCGAGGTCTCCACCCTCCTCGGCCGTATGCCGTCCGCCGTGGGCTACCAGCCCACCCTCGCCGACGAGATGGGCACGCTCCAGGAGCGGATCACCTCGACGCGTGGTCACTCGATCACCTCGATGCAGGCGATCTACGTGCCGGCCGACGACTACACCGACCCGGCCCCGGCCACGACGTTCGCCCACCTGGACGCGACGACCGAGCTCTCCCGTGAGATCGCCTCGCTCGGCATCTACCCGGCCGTGGACCCGCTCACGTCGACCTCGCGCATCCTCGACCGTCGCTACATCGCCGAGGACCACTACAACACCGCGGTGCGCGTCAAGCAGATCCTTCAGCGCAACAAGGAGCTGCAGGACATCATCGCCATCCTCGGTATCGACGAGCTCTCCGAAGAGGACAAGATCCTCGTCAACCGCGCCCGTCGCATCCAGCGCTTCCTGTCCCAGAACACCTACGTCGCCAAGCAGTTCACCGGCATCGAGGGTTCGACGGTCCCGCTGACCGACAGCATCGAGGCGTTCACGAAGATCGCTGACGGCGAGTACGACCACGTGCCCGAGCAGGCGTTCTTCATGTGTGGTGGCCTCGACGACGTCGAGCGCCAGGCCGCGGAGATCGAGAAGAACCTCTGACGCGACAGCGTCCATGAGGTCGACGCGACAGCGTCACCAGCAGCACCCGTAGGTCGCGGGGCCGGCCACTCTGGCTGGCCCCGCGGCATACCGCCCGTCGCGCGGCGTCCCCGCGGCGCCCGTTAGACTCGAGCAGTACGCATTCCCGTGGAGGACACCGTGAGCACCCTGCAGGTTGAACTCGTCGCCGCCGACCGCAAGGTCTGGGAGGGCGAGGCCGAGATGGTCGTCGCCCGTACCGTCGACGGCGAGCTGGGCATCATGCCCGGGCACACGCCCTTGCTCGGGGTCCTCGTCGAGGGCGAGGTCCGCATCAAGACCGGTGAGAGCAGCGCGGTCGCCACGGTGGACGGCGGGTTCCTGTCCGTCGACCGCGACAAGGTCATCATCATCGCCGAGGCCGTCGACGCCTCGCAGATCCCGGCCTAGCCGGAGGGGGGAGCATGTCGCCCGTGGTCTTGTTCGAGATCATCGTGGGGACGCTCGCCCTGCTCGCAGTCCTGGCGCTGGCGTACATCTTCGTGCGCCGGCGCCTGCTGTCGTCCGGGGCGCCGCTCATGCTGTGCGCGCTGCGGCTGCCCGGCCGGTCCTCCTACCGCCTGGGGCTGCTGCGCTTCTGCGGCAGCACGCTGGAGTGGTTCACCCTCATCGGCCCCTCGCCCCGACCGCTGCGCTCGTGGGACCGGCCCCGGCTGGAGCTGGGTCCGCCCGAGGCGTCGCAGGAGCCCGTCTCCGGCCTGCCGGACGCCGTCACGGTCCAGTGCCGCTACGACGGCGAGGAGTTCCGCATCGCCATGGCCCCGCCCGCCTACACGGCGATGCGCAGCTGGCTGGAGAGCTCGCCCCCCGGCTTCAACGTCAACGTCGCCTGAGCGGCGTCACTTCTTCTCGCCAGGCACCTCGGCGCGACCGCCGCCGGGCTGCCACAGCACGTCGCCACCGATCGGCAGGTTCGCCACCCGGGCGAGCACGAAGAGCAGGTCCGAGAGCCGGTTGAGGTAGGTCGCGGTGAGGACGTTGACCCCGCCCTCGCCCTTGGTTCCCGTACCGGGCTGGTCGCCGTACGCGTCGATGGCGGCCCAGGCGGCTCGCTCGGCACGACGGACGACGGTCGTGGCCACGTGCAGGTGCGCCGACCCGACGCTGCCGCCGGGGAGGATGAAGGAGCGCAGCTTCTCCACCCGCTCGAGGTACCGGTCGCAGTCCGCCTCGAGCTCGTCGATCCAGGCCTGCTCGACACGAAGCGGCGGGTACTCGTAGGTCGGCTGGAGCGGGGAGCAGAGGTCGGCGCCCACGTCGAAGAGGTCGTTCTGGACCCGCAGGAGGGTGGTCCTGACGTCCTCGGGGAGGTCACCTGCGGCGACCGCGACCCCTATGGCGGCGTTCGCCTCGTTGGCGTCGGCGTAGGCGAGCAGGCGGACGTCGGTCTTGCTGGTGCGGCTCATGTCGCCGAGGTGGGTCTTCCCGTCGTCGCCGGTCCGGGTGTAGATGCGGGTGAGGTTGACCATGGCTGCAGCCTGTCAGATGGGGCGGTCGACCGCGGATAGGGTGGGTCGGTGGCTGAGAGATTCAGGGTTGTCGGAGGCACCGCGCTGCGCGGCGAGGTGGCCGTGTGGGGCGCGAAGAACAGCGCCCTCAAGCTCATGGCGGTGGCCCTGCTCGCAGTGGGTCGGACCCGGCTCACCAACGTTCCGGCCATCCTCGACGTGACGATCATGGCCGAGCTGCTGCGCCGGCTCGGCTGCACCGTGGACTACGACGCCACGGCGGGCGTCGTCGAGATCGACGTCCCCGAGAAGATCGGTCACCGCGCCGACTACGACCTCGTCCGTGCCCTGCGCGCGTCGACCGCGGTGCTCGGCCCGCTGGTGGCCCGCACGGGTTCGGCCGACGTGGCCGTCCCGGGTGGCGACGCCATCGGTTCGCGGGGTCTGGACCTGCACGCAGCCGGGCTCGAGGCCCTGGGGGCCAGCGTCCACGTCACGCACGGGTTCCTCGTCGCCGAGGCGCCGAGGGGGCTGGACGGTGCGGAGATCCGTCTCGAGTTCCCCAGCGTGGGCGCGACCGAGAACGTCCTCACCGCCGCGGTGCTGGCGCGGGGCACGACCCGGCTGGAGAACGCCGCCCGCGAGCCCGAGATCGTCGACATCGCCGCGATGCTCAGCTCGATGGGCGCCCAGATCCAGGGTGCGGGCACCTCGGTGATCGAGGTGCAGGGGGTCGACGCCCTCACGGCGATCGAGCACGCCGTGGTGCCGGACCGCATCGCCGCCGGCACGTGGGCCTTCGCGGCGTCCGCGACGCGTGGCGACGTCGAGGTCGTGGGCGCGGTCAGCGCGCACCTGGTCGCGGCCCTGGAGCTGGTGGAGGCCAGCGGGGCAACCGTCACCGACACCCCTCGTGGCTTCCGGGTCGACTCCGGCGGCCGGCGCCCCCAGGCGTTCGACGTCGCGACGCTGCCCTACCCGGGGTTCCCGACGGACCTGCAACCCTTCGCTCTGGCGTGCAACGCCGTGGCAGAGGGCTCGGCGATGATCACCGAGAACCTCTTCGAGGCGCGCTTCCGCACGGTCCAGGAGCTCAACCGCCTCGGGGCGGAGACGCGTATCGACGGGCACCACGTCATGGTCCACGGCGTGGAGCGACTGTCGGGGGCGCCGGTCGAGGCGAGCGACATCCGGGCCGGGGCTGCCCTGGTCATCGCGGGCCTGGTGGCCGACGGGGTCACCACGGTGAGCGGCGCCCAGCACATCGACCGCGGCTACGCGGGCTTCGCGGAGAGCATGCAGGGCCTCGGCGCGGACGTCACCCGTGAGCCGGACGACGACCCGTTCCTGTGACCGAGGTCCCAACAGTTACCAGATCTTGACCTGACCCGGGACAACCGTCCTCCCCTCCAGTTGCGTCTGTGTGAGTGAATGTGTCACCGGACAAGGGGGTTCGCATGTCGGTCAGCACCATCGGGGTCCTCCCCGTGGCAGTCCGCGCGCTGCACACGGGTCAGGAAGTCGCCATCACCGGTCGTATCGACGTGCACTCGGTCCCAGACGTCAGGTTGCTGCTGCACGAGATCATCGACACCGGGTGCGGTGACGTGTACGTGCGCCTCGCCGGTGCCGAGATCGGTGACGCGACCGGCCTCGGGGTCCTCGTGGAGGCGTACAACCGCGCCCGCCGCGCCGGCCGCCGCCTCGCGGTGGTCGACATGAGCGAGCGCACCGGCCGTCTGTTGCGTGCATCACGCCTCGACCGCTCGCTGGTGCTCCGCGAGCTCCCCGACGCGGCGACTGTGGCGGCTGTCACCGCCTGAACGCCTCCCGGCCCCGACCGCGCCGCCGGTACCTTCGGGCTCATGCCCGAGCCTGTCGAGCGCACTGACGCGCCCACTCCCGCCCCCGTCACCGACAGCGGGACCGGGCTCGGCTCCCTACCTCCTGCTGCTGCGCCGGCGCGGTCCGAGCGGGACCGGCCGTGGGTGATGCGCACGTACGCCGGGCACTCCAGCGCCACCGCGAGCAACGCGCTCTACCGCCGCAACCTCGACAAGGGCCAGACCGGGTTGTCCGTCGCCTTCGACCTGCCCACCCAGACCGGCTACGACCCCGACCACCCGCTGGCCCGGGGGGAGGTCGGCAAGGTGGGTGTGCCGATCTCGCACATCGGTGACATGCGGGCGTTGTTCGAGCAGATCCCGCTCGACCGGATGAACACCTCGATGACGATCAACGCCACGGCCATGTGGCTGCTGGCGATGTACGAGGTGGTGGCCGAGGAGCAGGCGGTCGCGGACGGCCGCGACCCCGTCCAAGCGGTGCACTCCCTGGCGGGGACCACCCAGAACGACATCATCAAGGAGTACCTCTCGCGCGGCACCTACGTGTTCGCGCCCGAGCCCTCGCTGCGACTGATCACGGACATGGTCGCCCACACGGTGTCCGACCTCCCGAAGTGGAACCCCATCAACATCTGCAGCTACCACCTGCAGGAGGCGGGGGCCACCCCGGTGCAGGAGATCGCGTACGCGATGTGCACGGCGATCGCCGTCCTCGACGCGGTCCGCGACTCCGGCCAGGTGCCGCAGGACCGGTTCGGCGAGGTGGTCGCGCGGATCTCGTTCTTCGTCAACGCCGGCGTGCGGTTCGTCGAGGAGATGTGCAAGATGCGGGCGTTCGTGCAGCTGTGGGACGACCTCACCCGCGAGCGGTACGGCGTGCAGGACCCGAAGCAGCGTCGCTTCCGGTATGGCGTTCAGGTCAACTCCCTGGGCCTCACCGAGGCGCAGCCCGAGAACAACGTCCAGCGGATCGTGCTGGAGATGCTGGCAGTGACGCTGAGCAAGGATGCCCGCGCGCGGGCCGTCCAGCTGCCGGCCTGGAACGAGGCGCTCGGACTTCCCCGGCCGTGGGACCAGCAGTGGTCGCTGCGCATGCAACAGGTGCTCGCCTTCGAGTCCGACCTGCTCGAGTACGACGACCTCTTCGAGGGTTCGACCGTCGTGGAGGCCAAGGTCGCCTCGCTGCTCGAGGGTGCCCGTGCCGAGATCGCCCGGGTGCAGGAGATGGGCGGCGCGGTGCCGGCCGTCGAGAGCGGCTACATGAAGTCGGCGCTGGTGGCCTCGCACTCGTCGCGGCGCCAGCGGATCGAGACCGGCGAGGACGTCGTCGTCGGCGTGAACCGGTTCGAGACGACCGAGCCGAACCCGCTGACGGCAGATCTCGACGCGGCGATCCAGACCGTCGACCACGACGTCGAGGCCAAGGCCGTCGCCGCAGTCCGCGCGTGGCGTGAGCAGCGCGACGCGGACCCCGTCGGCCGCGAGCGGGCGGTTGCCGCTGTGGCCGCCCTGCGGGCCGACGCGCGGGCAGGCACGAACCTCATGGCTGCGTCGCTGGAGGCGGCGCGGGCCGGGGTGACCACGGGGGAGTGGGCCCAGGCCCTGCGCGAGGAGTTCGGCGAGTTCCGGGCGCCCACCGGGGTCTCCGGATCCGTCGGTGTGAGCGACGGTGGCAGCGACGAGCTGCGCGCCGTGCGTGAGCAGGTCCGGCGGACCGCCGACGAGCTCGGCGAGCGCCTGCGGGTCCTGGTGGCCAAGCCCGGGCTCGACGGCCACAGCAACGGTGCCGAGCAGATCGCGGTGCGGGCGAGGGACGCGGGGTTCGAGGTGGTCTACCAAGGCATCCGGCTGACCCCGGAGCAGATCGTCGCCGCGGCGGTCGCGGAGGACGTCCACCTCGTCGGCATCTCGATCCTGTCAGGCTCGCACATGGAGCTCGTGCCGCAGATCCTCGAGGGCCTGCGGGCGGCGGGGGCCGGTGAGGTGCCGGTGGTGGTCGGCGGGATCATCCCCGACAGCGATGCGCGGGCGCTCCGGGCACTGGGGGTGGCAGCGGTCTTCACCCCCAAGGACTTCGGCCTCAACGACATCATGGGCGAGTTCGTCGCGATCGTCCGCCGGTCGCGCGGGCTGGACGCCGAGGTCGCGGTCGCCGCGCACCCCTGATCGGGCCACCACCCGCGCCACTCGCGCGTCGAGGTCCCAGACCTCGCGGTACAGGCGGGCGGGGAGGTGCCGAAGTCCCAGACTTCGCGTGAAGAGGGGCAGGTTGGCGCGGAAGTCCCAGACCGAGGGGTCAGAGCCAGGTGCCGCGTCGCAGGACGCGCAGGGGTCTCAGCTGGTCGTCGACCACGAGGACATCCGCGTGCGAGCCGGGAGCCAGGCTGCCGACCCCTTCGAGCGAGAGGGCCCGCGCGGGGGTGAGGGTGGCCGCCGTGACGGCGTCCGCGAGGTCGATGCCGAGCTCGGTGACGCACCAGCGGACCTGGTCGAGCAGGGTGGACACCCCGCCTGCCAGCGACCCACCGTTCGAGAGGCGAGCCTCTCGAACGCGCACCTCCACCCGCCGGCCGCCGAGGGTGTGGTCACCCTCCTTGAGCCCGCTGGCCGACATGGCGTCGCTCACCAGGGCGATGCCCGCCGGGCCGACCGCGTCGAACACCAGCTGCACGGTGGCGCCGTCGAGGTGCACCCCGTCGGCGATGAGCTCCACGACGGCCTCGCCCCGGACCGCTGCCCCCAGCGCCGCGGCGACGGGACCGGGCGCGCGGTGGTGCAGCGGCGGCATACCGTTGAAGAGGTGGGTGACCAGGGGGAGACCGCCACGGACCCCGGAACCCCGCACTGCCGCGAGGGCGCGAGCGCAGGTCGCGTGGTCGGCGTCGGTGTGGCCCAGGGCGCCCAGCACCCCGTGACTGGCGAGGGCCGACGGAAGGCTGCCCGAGGGGTCTCGTTCCGGGGCGAACGTCATGTGCGCCAGGCCCCCGCCGGCGGCGCCCACGAGGGCGTCCACGAGGTCGAGGTCGACGTCGACGAGCGCGGACGGGTCCTGGGCGCCGCAGCGGACCGTGGACAGGAAGGGGCCCTCGACGTGGATCCCGGCGAGCTCGCCGGACCCGACCAGGGGCGCAAGGGCGGCGGCCCCGGCGAGCAGGACCTCAGCCGGTGCAGAGACGAGGGACCCGACGACCGAGGTCGTGCCCGAGCGGTGGTGGTGTGCGGTGGCGATGCGCGCGCTGTCGGCGTCCGGGCCGAACTCCCCACCGGCGCCCCCGTGGCAGTGCACGTCGACCAGTCCCGGCAGCAGGATGCTGCCCGGCGGGAAGCGCGCGACGGAGGGCAGCTCCGCCCAGGGGCAGGGAAGCCCGTGGCGCTCGCCGGCGTAGGTGATCCGCTCGCCCGCCACGACGAGCGCACCGTCCTCGATGATCCCGCCGGGCAGGACGAGGCGTCCGGTGAGCAGGACCGGGTCGAGGGCGGCGCTCACGGTCGTCACGACGCGATCGTGGCCCAGCTGCGCAGGGCCAGGTCGACGGCGTCGACCGAGCGGACGAAGGACGTCTCGAGGTCACGCGGGTGGTGGCTGAAGCCGCCCATGGCCTCCAGTCCGAGGAACCCATAGACCATCGACAGGACGAGTCGTGCGGCATCCGTCTGGTCCGGGTCGGCCAGGCCGTACCCACGCAGCACCGCTCGTACCAGCTCGCCGTGTCGGGGGGCGGCGCTGTCGGACGCTGTGGCCGGGTCGAGCTCCTGCTGCATGGCGGTGTAGCGACCGGGGTGGTCGAGGGCGTAGCGCCGGTAGGTCGTCGCGAAGGCCGTCAGCGCGTCCTTGCCGGCGACCCCGGCCACGGCGTCGGAGATCAGGTCGGCGAGCTCGGCGAGGGCCAGCACGGTGACGCGGGTCCGCAGGTCCTTCAGGCCCCCCACGTGGGAGTAGAGGCTGGCGTCCTTGACGCCGAGGCCTCGGGCCAGCGCCGCGAGGCTGACGGCCTCCAAGCCGACCTCGTCCGCGAGGTCGGCCGCAGCCACCGTCACCCGGTGCGCGGTGAGCCCTGCTCGTGCCACGTGGACCTCCTACCTAGGACTCCTAGTTGATCACCTATACTCCATAGTATGCAGGAGCTGACCGAGACCGAGATCAGGGCGTGCTTCGTCAACGCCACGAAGGGCGAGTCCAAGCGGCTGGCGCTGCCCAAGGACCTCGCCACCCTGCCGTGGGACGACCTCGACTTCCTGGGGTGGCGCGACCCCGCTGCCCCCCAGCGGGCGTACGTGGTGGCCTCGGCCGGTGGGGTGACCACGGGGGTCGCACTGCGGCTCGCCGACTCCACGGCCGGGAGGCGGCGACGCAACATGTGCGCGGTGTGCCTGACCACCCACCCCGGTGACGGGGTGTCCCTGATGACGGCGCGCAAGGCCGGACGGTCGGGACAGCAGGGCAACTCCGTGGGCACCTATCTGTGCAGCGACCTCGCCTGCTCGCTGTACGTGCGCGGCCTGCGCAGTGCCGGGCCCGGCTCCCGCTTGCAGGAGTCGCTGTCCCAGGAGGACCAGTCCCAGCGGCTGCTCTCCCGACTCGGGGCGTTCCTGGACGGCGTCGCGCGCGACGCCTGACCGGGCCTGACTGACCCGGCCCCACTGGCCGGCATCGCGGCATACCCTCTGCCTGTGAGCGACCTCCACTGTCCTGCAACGCTGCTCGTCGTCCGCCACGGTGACGCGGAGTACGGCCACCCGTCGGTGCTCTCCGACGAGGGTGGCTGGCTGAGCGCCGCGGGCCGTGAACAGGTGCGGGAGCTGGCCGACTCGCTGCGCGAGCGCAACATCGCCCGGGTCTACACCAGCCGGCTCGAGCGTGCCATCGAGTCCGGGCAGCTCGTGGCCGAGGTGCTCGGGGTGGACGTCGTCGCGGTCGAGGGGCTGGCGGAGTTCTCCGTGGGGGCGTTGGCGGGCCGTCGCCACGACGACCCCGAGCTGGCCTCGGTGTTCAAGGCGTGGATGCACGGTGACGAGCGGCGGTTCATCCCCGGCGGCGAGTCGGGAGCCACGGTCATGCGGAGGTACCGCGAGGCGCTGCAGGGGATCGCCGACCAGCACCGTGGCGAGACCGTCGTCGTGGTCAGCCACGGTGGCGTGATGTCCTTCGTGCTCCCGCGGTTGGAGCACGCGGTGCGCGCCGACCTGGTCGAGCGGGCGTTCCTGCCCAACTGCGGTGTCGCCGAGGTGGAGGCCGATGGTGACGGGTTCCGGGTCCTGGCCTGGCCCGGCTCGCGCGAGCGCGGCGTGGTCTGACCGACCCCGTCAGAACAGGCGTGTGGTCGTGTCGTCGATCCCACGCAGGGCGTCGTAGTCCAGCGTCACGCAGCGGATGCCGCGGTCGGTGGCCAGCGTGCGCGCCTGCGGCTTGATCTCCTGGGCGGCGAAGATCCCGGTGACGGGGGCCAGGTGGGGGTCGCGGTTCATCAGCTCGAGGTAGCGGGTGAGCTGCTCGACACCGTCGATGTCGCCGCGACGCTTGATCTCCACGGCCACCGAGCTGCCGCCGGCGTCCCGGCACAGGATGTCGACCGGCCCGATCGCGGTCATGTACTCGCGCCGGACCAGGGTCCAGCCGTCGCCGAGCGTGTGGATGTGCTCGGCGAGGAGCTTCTGGAGGTGGGCCTCGACGCCGTCCTTGATCAGGCCGGGGTCGACACCCAGCTGGTGGTCCGAGTCGTGCAGGACCTCGTGGATGAGGACCCGGAGGCGGTCCTCGGACTTCGCGTGCTGGACCTGCCAGACCCGGGTCACCCCGTCGGCGGCCTCGTGCTCCTCGGGGGAGACCTCGGCCATCGCGCACGGCGGTGACATCCAGTTGAGCGGCTTGTACGAGCCGCCGTCGCTGTGGACCAGCACCGAGCCGTCCGCCTTGACCATCAGCAGCCTCGTCGCGAGGGGGAGGTGGGCCGACAGACGACCGTCGTAGTCCACCGAACACGTCGCAATCACCAGTCGCACGAGGCGTCACTCTACGGTGAGCTGCTCGGCCCGGGCGAACCGGTGAGAACTGTGACCAAAGCCTGATTGCGCGGCTGGGATTGCGGGCGCACACTCGAAGTCTGAGGTGAGGTGAGCACCCATGCTGCTGATGCTGGGCAATGGCGCCGCGCTGGCCGTCGTCGTCGCCAGTGCGTGTGGGGTGCTGCGCTGGATCTCGACCGGTGCGCCGCCCAAGACGATACAGCCGGTGTTCGACCGCATCGACGCGCTGCGCGCCCGGCGCCGCCCGCGCCCAGAACCCTTGCCACCCATCCTCGTGGCCCTGGAGGTCAGCCGGCTCGCCGACCACGTCCGGTACGTCGAGCGCTCGGACCTCCCCAACAAGGCCGAGCGCCTGATGGCGGCTCGTCTCGCCTACGACCACACTCTGCGCGACTACTGCCGAGCCGTCGACATCCCCGTGCCGACGGCCATCCGGGGCCTGTCGACCGAGCAGCGCTTCCACATGGAGTCCGCATTGATCGGCACCGGACACGAGTGGTGACGTGCGTGCGCGGACCGGGGTGGTGACCGTCACGCCTGCCGGGTCTCCTCCCCGCTGGAGGGCTCTGACAGACTGCGCCGCATGGCTCGTGAGTTCAGCAAGGTCGCTGTCGTCGGACTGGGCACCATGGGTGCCGGCATCGTGGAGGTGTTCGCGCGCAACGCCATCGACGTCGTCGCGATCGAGGTGGACGAGGCGGCGGTGGACAAGGGCCGTGGTGTCCTGCAGCACTCCACCGACCGCGCGGTCTCCCGCGGCAAGCTGTCCGCGGAGGACCAGTCCGCGCTGCACGCGCGGGTGCACTTCACCTCCAGCATGGACGACGTGGCCGACTGCCAGCTCGTCATCGAGGCCGTGCCCGAGCACCTCCACCTCAAGAAGGAGATCTTCGCCAAGCTCGACGCGGTGGTCGGCCCGGACGCGATCCTCGCCACCAACACGTCCTCGCTGTCGGTCACCGAGATCGCCGTCGCCACGAGCAACCCCAAGCGCGTCGTGGGCATGCACTTCTTCAACCCGGCCCCGGTGCTGCAGTTCGTCGAGGTGATCCGCACCGTCGTCACCGAGGACGAGGTGTTCGAGGACGTCAAGGCCCTCGCCCAGCGGCTCGGCAAGCAGCCGGTGGTCGTCGGCGACAAGGCCGGCTTCATCGCCAACGCCCTGCTCTTCGGCTACCTCAACCACGCCGTGGCGATGTTCGAGAGCAAGTACGCGAGCCGTGAGGACATCGACGCCGCGATGAAGCTGGGCTGCGGCTACCCGATGGGGCCGCTGGCCCTGATGGACCTCATCGGCCTCGACACGGCCTACGAGATCCTCGACACGATGTACAAGCAGGGCCGCGACCGGCTGCACGCGCCCAGCCCCATCCTCAAGCAGATGGTCAGCGCGGGCCTCAAGGGCCGCAAGAGCGGACGTGGCTTCTACACGTATGCCGAGCCGGGCAGCTCCCAGCTCGTCGATGACGCCCTCACCCCTGCTGCCGCCGCCGGCGAGCACGAGGCGACGCGTACGGTGCGCACCGTCGGTGTCGTGGGCTCCGGCACGATGGCGACCGGCATCATCGAGGTCTTCGCCAAGGCGGGCTACGACGTCACCTACGTGACGCGCAGCCAGCCCAAGGTGGACGCCGTCACCGCGGCGGTCCAGAAGTCGCTCGAGAAGGCCGTCCAGCGCGGCAAGCTGACCCAGGAGGCCCGTGACGCGGCGCTCGGCCACCTGACCGGCTCGACGTCCCTGGACGACCTCGCCACGGTCGACCTCGTCGTCGAGGCCGTCGTCGAGGACCTGGCCGTGAAGCGTGCGCTGTTCGAGAACCTCGACGAGATCTGCAAGCCGGGCGCCATCCTCGCGACGACCACCTCCTCCCTGCCGGTGGTCGAGTGCGCGGCCGCGACGACCCGTCCCGACGACGTCGTCGGCATGCACTTCTTCAACCCCGCCCAGGTGATGAAGCTCGTCGAGGTCGTCCACACGGTCTCGACCGCCCCCGACGTCGTCGCGACCGTGCAGCAGGTGTGCGCCGACCTGGGGAAGCACGCCGTCACCTGCGGGGACCGCTCGGGCTTCATCGTCAACGCCCTGCTCTTCCCCTACCTCAACGACGCCGTGAAGATGCTCGAGGCCAACTACGCGACCGCCGACTCGATCGACACGGCCATGAAGACCGGGTGCGGTCTGCCGATGGGCCCGTTCGAGCTGCTCGACGTCGTCGGCCTCGACGTGTCGCTGGCGATCCAGCGCGAGCTCTACCTCGAGTTCCGCGAGCGTGGGTTCGCTCCGGCGCCGCTGCTCGAGCACCTGGTCACCGCGGGCTACCTCGGCCGCAAGTCCGGCCGCGGCTTCCGCACCTACGCCTGAGTCCGCCCGCTGCCGCGAGGCGAGACACGGTATGCCGCCGGTGCGGCATACCGTGTCCGCGTCACGTCAGCCGGCGCGGGGTAACGCGGGGAGGGGGCTCCCGCGTCTGGGTCGGTGACGGGCTGCCCGCAGTCCCGCGACCTGAGGGGGAAGCATGATGAGCACCGAGGACGATCGACTCGAGGACCTGCTCCGCGAGACGTTCGCGGGAGCGCGGGCCGACGGGGGCCTGGATGTCGATGGACTGCCCGCGGGCATCGCCACACGGGCGACGCGTCTGCGGCGCCGCAGGGCGGCTGTCCGGACTGGGCTCGCGGGAGCGGTGGCAGCGACGGTGGCGTTCGGCCTGGCCGGCACCGGGGCCCTCGCCGGGCTGACGGACCAGGGGCTCGACTCCGCGTCGGACAGCGGAAGCGCACCGAGGACCGGCCACGTCCGGCTCGACGCGGCCTACGCCGTGCCGGATGCCCTGCCCGAGCCTCTCCCGCGTGGCCTGCGCCCCCTCGGGACGACAGGCGAGCAGACCGACCGACCTGAGCTCCTGGGCAACCAAGGGGGCTGCGCCTGGCAGGACGACGTCCGCCGGCCCGTGGCGGGCCGTCAGTGGCAGCTGACGGACGCGTCCGGCGGCGGCTGGGGCGCCGGGGTGTCCGTCGCCGGGTTCGTCACAGGCACGGGCAAGGCTGCCATGACCGAGTTCCGCACCAAGTCGCTGGCCTGCAACCTCACCGAGGGGCTCGAGCCGAGCACCTGGGCCGGCCACACCGATGTCGACCACTTCCTCGCCGAGGGATCGTGGGGGTCGGCGGGCGTCAAGGACGGCGGGTCGATCGCGCTGGCCCTCGTGCGCCGAGGCGACCTGCTCGTCTCCGGCTTCTCCTCAGGGAGCACCGTGTCCGAGGCCCGGGACACGGCCACCGCGTTGGCACTGGGGGCCGTGCAGAAGCTGACGGGCTTCGCCCCTGCAGACGGCTTGGCCCTCGGGACGAGCGCGGAGGCCTCCAACGCCGCTTCCGCGTCGCGGATCGCCTCCACCAAGCCCAATGCCTGGCAGAACGCGTACCCGTTGGAGGTGGCCTGGCCGAAGGACGGTGAGCTCCCGGGTGGGGCGACCTGGCGCGAGCCGGCACACCAGTACCCGAATCTGCCGACGGCGATGGACGTGCAGATGTGCGACCCGTTCGAGGTCGCCGCCCGACGTGGGGGTGGACAGGAGACCGGCCCCGGCCCGGTCAGCGGCGTGAACCGGTCAGCGTGGACGGGGGACGGCACCGGTCAGGCGGGCACCCAGGTCACCGTCACGGTCACCGGCTGGGCGAAGGGGACGGGAGCTGCGCGGTTCGCAGACCTGCGCAACGACACCGGCCGCTGCATCTTCGCCAGCCCGCAAGCCGTCCACCTCTGGGCGAGCCACCCTTCGGGAACGGCCCTCCTCTCCGAGACCACGGGCGACGCTGGTGGGATCACCTGGCTCGCGGCCCAGCGCGTCGGTGACCTCATCGTCTCGGTCGTGGTCCAGGCAAGCAGCGACGCGGACGGTGCGAAGAACGGTGCCGCGGCCTTGAGCGACACCGTGGCCCGCGAGCTGCGGACCTCCGGGACACCTGCGGCGAAGGGGCGCTGAGTCTTGGCCCTCTTCGGCAGGAGTGAGAGCCGCCACGATGCCGAGGCCTACGTCTCGGCCGCCATCCCGAGGTTGATGGGGGCAGCACTGTCCCTGACCGGGAACCGGCACGACGCCGAAGACCTCGTCCAGGACACCCTGGCCAAGGTCCTGGTGAACTGGCGGCGGGTGGAGCGGGCCGACAGCCCGGACGCCTACGTCCGCAGGGTCATGGTCAACACGTTCGTCTCGGGCAAGCGCCGCCGCTCGTCCAGGGAGGTCGTCTCCCACGAGCTGGTGACCGCGGACGGCGTGGCGCCGAGCACCGGGACTGCGGGTCCCGAGGAGCGGGACGCGATGTGGACCCTGCTCGCCGGGCTGTCGCCGCGGCAGCGGGCGGTGCTGGTGCTCCGCTACTACGACGACCTGCCCGATGCGGCGATCGCGGAGGTCCTCGGCTGCTCTCCGGTGTCGGTGCGGGTCACCGCGCACAAGGCGCTGGCCAGGCTCCGCGAGCGGATGGCAGGTCTGGGAGACTCGATGTCATGCCCCGAGCCAACCGGCGCCGCCGCGACGACGTCCCGCTGAACGTCGACCGTGCGGTCGGCGGGCTCACGCGACGTGAGTCGTATGGCGGCTCCGAGTGGTTCGTGCGCCGGGTCACCGGGGCGTCGGCGAGCCGCGCCTACCTGTGCCCGGGCTGCCAGCAGAACATCGCGATGGGCACGCCCCACGTGGTGTCGTGGCCGGCGGACGGCATGGGTGGGCTCGACGACCGCAGGCACTGGCACACGACGTGCTGGGAGGCGCGCGAACGGCGGCACACCCGCGGCGCCATACGGTGAGGGCCGAGTGCGGCCACGCAACGGGAAGGGGCCGGGCGGTCGTTCCCGCCGGCCCCTCGTCCCGTCATCGGCGTCCCGTCAGTGGCGCCGCTGGCGCGGCAGCAGGACCTCTTCGTAGAGCAGCAGCAGGCCCGCGGCGACCGGGATCGCGAGCAGGGCGCCGAGCACCCCGAGCAGGGTGCCGCCGGCCAGGGCAGCCACCACGGTGACGGCGCCCGGCACGGACACGGTCCGCTGCATGATCTTCGGGGCGACGACGTAGTTCTCCACCTGCTGGTAGACGATGTAGTAGATGGCGGCGATGATCGCGTCCCGTGGTTCGGTGAACAACGCGACGATCACGACGAGGCTTGCGCCGAGGGTGGCTCCGACCATGGGCACCAGGCCCAGGATCCCGACGGAGACCGCGAGCACCGCGGCGTACGGGATCCCGACGATCATCATCATGATCCACGAGCACGCGGCGTTGATCGTGGCGACCGCGACCTGGCCGATGGCGTAGGAGCCGGTGCGACGCATGATCTCCTCGGACAGCGAGATCACGCGGGGGCGGCGCGAGGCCGGGACGATCGCGTACGCGGCCTGCTTGACGCGCGGCAGCGAGGAGAGCAGGAACAAGGTCAGGACCAGGACCGTGAAGACCTGGAAGATGCCGCCGATGACGGCGGCGCCGACCCCGAGCACACCGCCGGCCACCTGGCCGATGAAGCTGCTGTCGGTGATGCGCTTGTTGAACTCCGCCTCGATCTTGTGGACGATCTGGTAGTGCCGGTCCAGGTCTCTGACGACGGGCTTGTTGAGGATCTGGGTGAGGTAGTCGGGGGTCTTGGCCGCGAGCTCGGCACCCTGCTGCACCACGGGGGGCACGACGAGCAGGCCGATCAGGGTGAAGACCACCACGACACCGGCGAAGACGAGGGCGACCGCGCCCGGACGCTTGACGCCGCGACGGGTCAGGAACTCGACGAGGGGGTTGAGCGCCAGGGTGAGGAAGAACGCGACGACCAGCAGCGTGATCGTCGTGGCGAGGCGACCGAGGGTCTGCCACAGCAGCAGGGCGGTGAGGACGCCGAGCGCCCCCACGAACCCCATGAAGAAGGGGGACTGGCGGTTGAGGGGGCGACCGGCCTGGCCGTAGCGCTGCCCACCCTGGGGGGCCGTGCCGTTGACGTCGGTGTTCGTGTCACCGGAGGTGGGCTCAGCCTGCTGGTCCGGGATGCGCAGCCCCGGCAGGACGTCCGTGAGCGGGTCGGTCGTCGACGGAGCCTCCGTCGCCCGTTCCAGGGGTTGGTTGCTGGCACGCAGAGCCTCGCGCTGTGCGTACCGGAACTCGCGCCATCGCGCCAGCACTGACATGTCCGAAACCCTAGGGCACGCCCATGACCGTCGCGGTGAATGCCCAGGTCAGGTGTTGCGGAACCGGTTGATCGCGGCCAGGTGGATGGCTCGCTTCTCGGTGTCCGTGACACCCAGGCCGGCCTCGGGCGACAGGGTGAGCACGCCCACCTTGCCCTGGTGCAGGTTCTGGTGGACGTCGTATGCCGCCTGGCCCACGTCCTCGAGCGCGTACGTCTTCGACAGGGTCGGGTGGATCAGGGCCCGGTTGATGAGGTCGTTGGCCTCCCACGCCTCGCGGTAGTTGGCGAAGTGGCTGCCGATGATGCGCTTGAGGTTCATCCACAGGTAGCGGTTGTCGTACTCGTGCATGTAGCCGCTCGTGGACGCACAGGTGACGATGGTGCCGCCCTTGCGCGCGACGTACGTGCTGGCACCGAAGGTCTCGCGGCCCGGGTGCTCGAACACGATGTCGGGGTCCTTGCCGCCGGTGAGCTCGCGGATGCGCGCGCCGAACCGCTTCCACTCCTTGGGGTCCTGCGTGGTCGGGTCGCTCCAGAACTTGTAGCCCTCCGCGTTGCGGTCGATGACCAGGTCGGCACCCATCGCGCGGCAGATGTCGGCCTTGTCGGGGGAGGACACGACGCAGACCGGGGTGGCCCCTCCCGCGAGGGCCATCTGCGTGGCGTAGGAGCCGAGACCACCGGAGGCGCCCCAGATGAGGACCACGTCACCGAGCTTCATGCCGGCACCGTTGCGGGAGATGAGCTGACGGTATGCCGTCGAGTTCACCAGGCCGGGGGACGCCGCCTCTTCCCAGGTGAGGTGGGTGGGCTTGGGCATCAGCTGGTTGGTCTTGACGATCGCGAGCTCGGCGAGGCCACCGAAGTTGGTCTCGAAGCCCCAGATCCGCTGCTCGGGGTCGAGCATCGTGTCGTTGTGGCCGTCGGCGCTCTCGAGCTCGACCGACAGGCAGTGCGCGACGACCTCTTCGCCGGGCTTCCACTTCTGGACGCCGGGGCCGGTGCGCAGCACGACACCGGCGAGGTCCGAACCGACCACGTGGTAGGGCAGGTCGTGGCGCTTGGCGTAGGTCGAGGTGCGGCCGTAGCGCTCGAGGAAGCTGAAGGTCGACACCGGCTCGAAGATCGAGGTCCAGACGGTGTTGTAGTTGATGGCGCTCGCCATGACGGCGACCAGGGCCTCACCGGGGGCGAGCTCGGGGATCGGCACGTCGTCGACGTGCAACGAGCGGCGGGGGTCCTTGTCGCGGCTCTCGAGGCCCTCGAAGAGGTCCACCTCGTCCTTGTGCACGGTCACCCCGCGGTAGGACTCGGGGAGGGGGAGGGTGGCATACGTCTGTTCGGTGCGGTCCCCGGAGAGGATGGCGTCGCGGATGTCCTGCATGGAAGTGGCTCCTCGGCGTCGTCGGCGTCATTGGCTCGGATGCGGCCGAAACTACTGGGGAGTAAAGCGGTTCGCCCGACAGTGAGACTCCGGTCACGCGGTGACCTACCTCACCCGGCGTCGAGGAGCCGCGGGGTCAGGGCAGGCGCACGTCCGCGACGACGAGGTTGTGGTCCGAGGGGCGGGCACAGTCGCTCCGCTGCAGCACGTTCTCCGAGCGCACTGCGCCGCGCAGGCCCTTGACCATGACGACGTCGATCCGGGTGCCCCAGCCGGGGAAGGACCCGACCATGGGGATCGCCTGGGTGCAGGCCATCTTGTTGATGGTGGGGTAGCGCAGGTTGACCTGGGTCAGCGCGGACGCGGTGTCGTAGTAGCCGGCCCGCACGAGCGCGTCGTGGGCGAGGTACCCGCCCACGTTGGGCTGGTAGGTGTTGAGGTCGCCGGCGAGGACGACGGGCAGGCCTGACGGGTTGGACACGGCGACCTGGGCCAGGATGTCCGCGACCTGTCCGGCTCGGAGGTTCTCGTAGACGGCATCGGTCGCCGCGCTCGTCGAGTGTCGCTGGTCGAGGTGGGCCGCCACGACGAAGAACTTCGTGCCGGTGGTGCGGTCCTGGAGGATGGCGAAGCCGGCACGGCGGCGTACCGTCTCCGAGTCGCCCGACAGCACGCGCAGGCGCACCGTGCAGGACGACGACCACGCGACGCCGCTGGTCGTGTCGGGGCACGAGGAGAGCAGCCGGTAGCGCGAGGAGTCGTAGAGGATGCGCGCGCCCTGGACGGCCGAGGGGCTGCCCGGCACGACGTAGCGCGTGGTCCGGACGAGCTTGTAGCGGCCGGCGCCCTTCCGGGCGAGGCTGGCGACCAGGCTCTGGGCCTGCGTCTGGGCCGTCATGCTGGGGCCCGAGCCGTCCGCTGGTGTGATGCCCAGCTCCTGGAGCCCGACGACGCCAGGGTTGCGGGACAGGATCATGGCGGACACCTTGTCGACCCGGCTGAGCCAGGACGGGAAGCCGGCCATCGGCGTGGCCGTGTGCACGTTGAACGTCGCCACGCGCAGCATGGTGCCGGTGGTCGGGGCGGACATCGGCCGCACGCCGAAGCTCTGCAGGTAGGGCCAGGCGCGGGTCGAGGTGCCGGCGGAGGTCTGGTTGACGGCGCGGAAGCGGTAGAAGACGTGGTTGGCCGAGCCGAGCGAGGCGCCGGCGGACGCGAGCTGTGCCGCCGTCAGCGTCACCGACCGGCGCGACTTGGCGACCGTGAAGGTCTTGGACCCGCGACCGTGGAGGGGAAGGGAGTGGTCGGTGCTGCTGAAGACGGTCAACCCCGTCTCGATGACGAAGGCCGTGGTGTTCGAGCCGTCCTGGCGCCAGGACAGGGTCACCTCCCCGGCTCCAGGTCCTGTGCACCGCGGTGACCGCGGAGATCGCACCCGGGGTGGGCGGGGCAGCCGCCTGGGCGGCCGGGGCCGCGAGGGTTGCCGCGAGGACGGTGCCGAGGAGGGCGGCGGTCAGAAGACGCAGTCGCATGGGGGATCCCTGGGTCGGTGCGCCACGTGCGCACGTTCGCCAGCACCATGGCAGCGCGCGGGCCACCGGAGGGATCAGTCGGCAGATTTCGGACCGTTCGGACGAGGCGGAGGAACCGTCCGCGCCCCTAGAGGACGGTCAGTGGGTCTCGTACGCCGGTTGGACGAGCTCCACGAGCACCCCACCGGCGTCCTTGGGGTGGATGAAGTTGACCTGGCTGTTGGACGTGCCGCGGCGGGGGGCGTCGTACAGCAGTCGCAGGCCGCGTTCGCGCAGCACCGCGCTGACCGCCTCGACGTCCTCGACGCGGTAGGCCACCTGCTGGACGCCGGGGCCGGAACGGTCGAGGAACTTGGCGATGGTGGACTCGGGCGTCAGGGGCGCCAGCAGCTGGATGTGCGACCCGCTGCCGCCGACCGCCATCATCGCCTCGCGGACGCCCTGCTCCTCGTTGACCTCCTCGTGCGCGAGGGTCATGCCGTAGGTGTCGCGGTAGAAGGCGATCGCGGCATCGAGGTCGGTGACGGCGATGCCGACGTGGTCGATGGCCGTGAAGAGCTCCGTGGGCAGCGCTGCATCCATGGCTTCACCCTAGGTGCTGTCGGTCGCCCCGTGAGGGGGGTGTGACGTCGCCCCTAGACTGACCCCCATGTCTGCACTGTCCCGGGACGACGTCGCCCACCTGGCCGGCCTCGCCCGCATCGACCTCTCGGACGCCGAGCTGGACCGCATGTCCGGTGAGCTCGGCGTCATCCTCGACTCCGTCGCCAAGGTGCAGGAGGTCGCGGCCGGCGACATCGAGCCGATGTCGCACCCGCTGCCACTGACCAACGTCACGCGCCCCGACGTCGTCCGCCCGTCGCTCGGCGCCGAGGCCGCCCTCGCCGCCGCCCCGCAGCAGGACCAGCAGCGCTTCTCGGTCCCGCGCATCCTCGCCGAAGACTGAGTGGCGTTCGCCGTCAGGCCCCCGATCCCGAGCTCCTCCGCTCCTCGCGACAGACCAAGGACCACCCACTCGTGAACCCCGACATCACCCGTTCCAGCGCGGCAGAGCTCGCGCACGCGCTCGACTCCCGTGAGCTCAGCTCCGTGGAGGTCGTCCAGGCCCACCTCGACCGCATCGCCGCGGTCGACGGCGAGGTGCACTCCTACCTCCACGTCGACAGCGAGGGGGCGCTCGCCGCGGCCCGCGAGGTCGACCAGCGACGTTCCTCCGGAGAGGAGCTGCACGTCCTCGCCGGCGTGCCGATCGCGGTCAAGGACGTGCTCGCGACGAAGGGGTTGCCGACCACCTGCGGGTCGAGGATCCTCGAGGGCTGGGTCCCGCCCTACGACGCCACCGTCGTCGCGAAGCTTCGCGCGGCCGGTATGCCGATCCTCGGCAAGACCAACATGGACGAGTTCGCGATGGGCTCCTCGACCGAGCACTCCGCCTACGGCCCCACCCACAACCCGTGGGACCTCACCCGGATCCCCGGCGGGTCCGGCGGCGGCTCTGCGGCCGTCGTCGCGGCATACGAGGCACCGCTGGCCATCGGCACGGACACGGGTGGGTCGATCCGCCAGCCCGCCTCGGTCACCGGCACGGTCGGGGTCAAGCCCACGTATGGCGGGGTGTCCCGCTACGGCCTCGTCGCGCTGGCCTCGAGCCTGGACCAGGCGGGACCGTGCACGCGCACCGTCCTCGACGCCGCCCTGCTGCACTCGGTCATCGGCGGTCACGACCCGATGGACTCGACGTCGATCAACGCGCCGGTGCCGTCGGTCGTCGAGGCCGCCCGCCGGGCCGACGTCAAGGGACTTCGCGTCGGCGTCATCAAGGAGCTGGGCGGTGAGGGCTACCAGGCCGGTGTGCGCGCTCGCTTCGACGAGTCGGTCGCGCTGCTGCAGGAGGCCGGCGCGGAGGTCGTCGAGGTGTCCTGCCCGAGCTTCGACTACGCGCTCGCTGCCTACTACCTCATCCTCCCCAGCGAGGCCTCCTCCAACCTCGCCAAGTTCGACGGGATGCGTTACGGCGCAAGGGTTCTCCCCGCGGGCGTCGACGACCCCAGCGCCGAGCAGGTCATGGCCGCGACGCGTGACGCCGGCTTCGGCGACGAGGTGAAGCGCCGCATCATCCTCGGCACCTACGCCCTGTCGAGCGGCTACTACGACGCCTACTACGGGCAGGCCCAGAAGGTCCGTCGCCTCATCGCCAACGACTTCTCGGCGGCCTTCGAGAAGGTCGACGTGCTGGTCAGCCCGACGGCGCCCACCACGGCGTTCAAGCTCGGTGACAAGCTCGACGACCCGATGTCGATGTACCTCCAGGACGTCGCCACCATCCCGGCCAACCTCGCCGGCGTCCCCGGCATGTCGCTGCCCAGCGGCCTCGCCGACGAGGACGGGCTGCCCACCGGCATCCAGATCCTGGCGCCCGCGACCCACGACGACCGCCTGTACGGCGTCGGTGCGGCCCTCGAGCGGATGCTCCTGGACCGTTGGGGCGCACCGCTGCTCACCAAGGCCCCCGAACTCTCCGCGAAGGGAGCGTGACCCCGATGGCCACCGCTGTCACCGAAGGGGTCGTCGACTACGACGAGGTCCTCGAGCGCTACGACCCCGTGATGGGGCTCGAGGTGCACGTCGAGCTCAACACGGCGACCAAGATGTTCTGCGGCTGCGCGACCGGCTTCGGCGCCGAGCCCAACAGCCAGGTCTGCCCCGTCTGCCTGGGCCTGCCCGGCGCGCTCCCGGTCGTCAACGAGATGGCCGTGGAGTCGGCCATCCGGATCGGCCTGGCACTCAACTGCGAGATCGCCCAGTGGTGCCGCTTCGCCCGGAAGAACTACTTCTACCCGGACATGCCGAAGAACTTCCAGACCTCGCAGTACGACGAGCCGATCGCGTTCGAAGGACACCTCGACGTCGAGCTCGAGGACGGCTCGACCTACCGCGTGGAGATCGAGCGCGCCCACATGGAGGAGGACACCGGCAAGTCGCTGCACGTCGGCGGTTCCACCGGTCGCATCCACGGCGCCGAGTACTCCCTCGTGGACTACAACCGGGCCGGCATCCCGCTCATCGAGATCGTCACCAAGCCGCTCACCGGTGCCGGTGCGCGCGCCCCCGAGGTGGCCAAGGCGTACGTCGGTGCGTTGCGCGAGCTGCTGCGCGCCCTCGGGGTCTCCGACGTGAAGATGGAGCAGGGCTCGCTGCGCTGCGACGCGAACGTCTCGCTGCGTCCGAAGGCCGGCGACGCCACGAGCGATGAGCAGGCGGCTGTGCCGCTCGGCACCCGCACCGAGACCAAGAACGTCAACTCGCTGCGCAGCGTCGAGCGCGCCGTCCGTTACGAGATCACGCGGCACGCGGCGATCCTCGACAAGGGCGAGAAGATCACCCAGGAGACGCGGCACTGGCACGAGGACACCGGGGTCACCACGAGTGGCCGCGAGAAGTCCGACGCCGAGGACTACCGCTACTTCCCGGAGCCCGACCTCGTGCCGGTCGCCCCGACCCGCGAGACCGTCGAGACCCTGCGTGCGACGCTCCCCGAGCCTCCCGGCGAGCGGCGCAAGCGGCTCCAGTCGGACTGGGGTTACAGCGATCTCGAGATGCGCGATGTGATGAACGCCGGCGCGGTCGAGCTCATCCAGGAGACCGTCGCCGCCGGGGCGACCCCGGCAGGCGCCCGCAAGTGGTGGACCGGTGAGCTGGCCCGCCGGGCCAACGCCGAGGGTCGCGCGGTCGAGGACTTCGGTGTCACGCCGGCCCACATCGCCGAGCTCGACGGGCTCGTCCGCGGTGGCCGCCTCAACGACTCGATGGCCCGCCAGGTGCTCGAGGGGGTGCTGGCCGGCGAGGGCACCCCGACGGCGGTCGCCGATGCGCGGGGTCTGGAGCTGGTCCAGGACGACGGGGCGCTCGAGGCAGCGGTCGACAAGGTCATCGAGGCCAACGCCCCGATCGCCCAGAAGGTGCGCGACGGCAAGGTTCAGGCCGCAGGGGCCCTGATCGGCCAGGTCATGAAGGAGATGCGCGGCCAGGCCGACGCCGGCAAGGCCCGCGAGATCATCCTCGCCAAGCTCGGCGCCAGCTGAGGCTCGCTCGACCCACGACGCCCACCCCGGAACGCTGCGGGGTGGGCGTCGTTCGTCAGGCGTCAGGTGAGGTCGGCGAGGGGGACGGCGAGGAGCTTGTCGTCACCGGGGTGGGGGGTGCCCCTGGAGGTGTTGTTCGTCAGGATCCACAGGCGTCCATCGGGGGCGACGACCGCGTCCCGCAGACGCCCGTACCTGCCCTGGAGCAGCCGCTCGGGCGTACCGGCGTTGTTGCCGGACACCGGGATCCGCCACAAGGACTCACCCCGCAGGGCTGCCATCCAGACCGCCCCGTCGGCATACGCGATGCCACTGGGGGAGGCGTCGGACGTCGGCCACTGCACGAGGGGCTCGACGAAACCGGCATGAGGTTGCCTGCCCTCGACGACGGGCCAGCCGTAGTTCTTGCCGGGCTCGATGCGGTTGAGCTCGTCCCAGGTGTCCTGGCCGAACTCGCTCGCGTACATCGTGCCGTCCGGCGCCCACGCGACGCCCTGGACGTTGCGGTGGCCGTAGCTCCACACCGGTGACCCGCCGAACGGGTTGCCGGGAGCGGGCTTGCCCTCCTTGGTGATCCGCAGGATCTTGCCCCCGAGCGACGTCCGGTCCTGCGCGCGGTCGGTCTGGCCGGCGTCGCCCGTCGTGACGTAGAGGTAGCCGTCGGGCCCGAACTTCAGCCGCCCGCCGTTGTGGTTGCCGGCCTTCGGGATCCCGGTGAGTATGGCGCGCTGCTGCGAGGGCCTGCCGTGCTCGAACGTCACGCGCAGCACCCGGTTGTCGCGGGCCGCGGTCGCGTAGAGGAAGACGGTGTGGTCGCTGGCGAACGTCGGCGACACGGCGACCCCGAGCAGCCCGCCCTCCCCGCCGGGCTCGACGCCACTGACGCGGCCGAGGTCGACCGGGGGCCGGCCGTCGCGGACCTGGAGCAACCGAGCCTCGTCACGCAGCGTCAGGAGCGCAGACCCGTCGGGGAGGAACGCCACGGCCCAGGGGACGTCGAGGTGGGTGGCGACGGTGGACATGGCGGTGGCCCGAGGCGTCGGCCCCGAGGTGGACGAGGCGGTCGATGAGGTGGTCGACGAGGTCGAGGACGAGGCGGCCGACGAGGTCGCGGACGGGCTGGCCGGTACGGTGCTCGTCCCCGGAGAGGTGGGGGTGACCGGGCGGACCACGGGCGCGCTCAGCGCGCTCCCGCTGCGGTCCGACCCGCTGCCGTCCGACCCGCTGCAGGCGCAGAGCCCCAGGGCGAGGGCGCCGAGGACGGTGCCGAGCCGAACCACGGGCCGCCGGGCGGAGCGCGCCCCCGGGCGCGCGGCACGGACGGACGGACGGGGACGAGGCGGCATACCCCATTGTGCCGGTCGCGCCGCGGTCTCAGCCCTCGTGGACGATGTTGCGCAGCTGACGCCCTGCGGCGTAGGCCGAGATCTGCTCCCGCAGCAGGCGAACCGCGCGGGGACGGAAGGCGCTCGAACCGCCGCCGACGTGGGGCGTGACGAGGACGCCGGGGGAGGACCAGAGAGGGTGGCCCGGTGGCAGGGGTTCGGGATCGGTGACGTCGAGGGCGGCCAGGATCCTGCCGCTGGAGGTCGCCCGGACCAGGGCATCGGTGTCGACGACCTTGCCCCGCGCGACATTGACGAGCAGCGCGCCGTCGGGCAGGGCCGCCAGGAAGTCGGCGTCGACCAGCTGCTCGGTGTGGGCGCTGAGCGGGACGAGGACGATCACCACGTCTGCGTGGGGGAGCAGGTCGGGCAGCTCGTCGACCCCGTGGACGGACGGCACCAGCTCGTCGCCCCCGCGTGCGCGGCTCGCCACGGCCGTGAGCTCCACCTCGAAGGGAGTGAGCCGGGCCGCTACCGCGCGACCGATCGACCCGTAGCCCAGGATGAGGACCCGCTTGTCCGCCAGGGCCGGGTGCATGTGCAGCGGCAGCCAGGTCCCGGCGTCCCGGGTTTGGGCGCGGACGAAGTCCGGCAGCCCCCGCAGCGCCGCCAGGGTCAGCGCGACGGCGAGCTCGGCCGTCGAGGCGTCGTGCACCCCCGCGGCGTTGGCCAGCCGCACTCCCGACGGCACCAGGGGGAGCGCCGAGTCGTAGCCGGCGGTCAGCAGCTGGACCAGGTCGAGGCTCGGCACCTGCGACAGGGCGCTGAGCTGGGCGCTTGGACCGGTGTAGGGCGGCACGACGACGGCGACCTCCTCGGCACGGTCGGGTGGGGTGCGCAGGTCCCAGGTGACGTACTCGATGCCCGGGACCGGTCCGACGTCACGGACCCAGCTGTCGTCGGGGAGGGTGACCACGGTCATGGGCGCCACGCTACGCGAGCGCGCGACGGAGCCACTCGGCACCGGCAGTGAGCACAAACTACGCCTTTTTGCGTATTGAAGGTCTAGTACATCTGACGGAGAGTGGGTTTTCCCCCGACGAAAGATGTGATCCCCCATGCCCTCCCGCTTTTCCATGCCCACCCGCGATCCGCGTCGTTCGAGCCGGAGTAAGCGCCGCCCCACGTGGCTGCTCCTGGTCGGCGCGCTGCTCACGGTTGCCCTGATTCCGGTGGCCGCCTGTGTCGCCAAGCCTGCTGACGCCGCCGTCGCTGCGGCCCCGGTGTCGTCGGCCCGAGCCCACTTCACCGTCAACCTCAAGGGTTCGTACTCGGCCGCCGTCGCGGCGGGCTTCAACGTGTTCGACGTCGCCGGCTCCCAGAACAACCCCGCCGGGGTCAAGGCCAAGCTCGCCACCCTTCCCGCCGGCTCCAAGGCCATGATCTGGGTCGGTGGCCTCGACAACTCCTCGTCGACCCCGGGCTTCACCCTGTCCCAGTTCAAGGCGCAGGTTGACGCGCTCAAGTCCGACCCCCGTGTCTACGGCTACTTCATCTCCGACGAGCCCCACCCGGGCCAGTTCCCCCTGGCCGCCGCGCACGTCCGCGAGCGGGCTGACTACCTGCGGGCCACCGCCCCGGCCCAGAAGTCCTTCATCGTGGTCCTCGACGGCACCAACTCCTGTGGAGGCACCCTGGGCTGCGAGTATGCCGCGCTGGCACCGTCCAAGACCCACGTCGACCTCGTCGGCATCGACTCCTACCCCTGCCACATGGGTGCGGCGTGCGACTACGCAAAGATCACGGAGCGGGTCGACGTGGCTGCGAAGAGCGGTGTGCCGAAGTCGGCCATGGTTCCCGTGTACCAGGGCTTCGGTCAGGAAGGGAAGGCGTCCGGCGCGTACTACCGCACGCCGACCACGGCAGAGCTCACCAAGATGTTGAGCACGTGGACCACGGCCCTTCCGGACGCCGTGCTCGACTACGCCTACACCTGGGGCACCCAGACCACTGCCCCCCAGGCCCTGGCCAACCACCCGACTCTGGTGTCGGTGGTGAAGGGCTACAACGGTCGCTGACCCCTGCAGCTGCTGAAGCCCCGTCGGACCTGGTCCGGCGGGGCTTCGGCGTGTGCACGCCAGGTGGCGGGCGCCAGCAGCCCGGACGACCTGCAGAAATGCCAGAGGGGATAGGACGGATGGTGGAGCGCCCCGTCACCCGCGTGGGGGGTCCCACGAGCCGTGCTCAGCGCTCCAATTGCGTGGTCGAGGCGTCACGTGCGCCTTGTCGACATCCCCCATGGCTAACAGGGAGCCACCATGAGCGACGCAGCAGGGAAATCGGTGAGGGGGGTGCTCGGCTCGAGCGCGACCCGGGGCAGACGAGGACGCGGGAGGGTTCCCCTGCTCGCGGGGGCAGCGGTGGCGGCGATGGTCGTGGTCCAGGCCGGTGCTGCCCAGGCCGCTGCTCCCGTCACTCGCTACGTGGACAGCGGGTCGTCGAGCTGTTCGGACACGGCCACGGGGGCCGGGAGCCAAGCTGTTCCCTACTGCACCCTCGGCCGGGGAGTCACTGCCATGAAGGCCGGGGACACGTTGCTGGTCATGCCGGGCAACTACACCGGTGGTGTGACGCTCGGGCCGTCCTACGCCGGCACGTCCGGCCAGGTGACGACCATCCGGTCGGCCACGCCGCAGGGAGCCGTCATCAACACCTCGGCCACCGCGGGCATCACGCTGACCGGCACGTCATACGTCGTTGTCGAGGGCTTCAAGATCGACGGCACCACGAAGGAGGGCATCGGTGCCTACTCGTCCAGCAACCTCACGATCCGCGGCAACGAGATCAGCCACTCCGGACTGCCCCAGCTGAATGCTGTCGCCAACGGCATCGAGCTCTCCGGCACGACGAGCTCCACGGTCGCGGGCAACTACCTGCACGACAACAGCAACGACGGCATGGCGCTGCTCACCTCGGCAGGAGCGACGCCGGTGAAGTCGTCCGGCAACGTGGTCTCGGGAAACATCTCCACGAACAACGGCCGCGTCTTCATCCGCTCCGCCACCGGCATCCTCGTCACCGGCGACGACAACACCATCACCGGCAACACGACGTACGCCAACGAGGACACCGGCATCCAGGTCAGTGCGGCTGCCGCGGCCGCCCCACCGGCCAGCGGCAACAGGGTGACCTCGAACGTGTCGTACGGAAACCTCGACCACGGCATCGACCTCAGCCAGGCGCCGAGCACCAGCGTCCTCGGCAACAGCGTCTACAAGAACGCCACAGCAGGGATCGATGCAGAGTCCACCTCGACCGGCATCACGGTCGCCAACAACATCAGCGTGGACAACGCCATCGGCAGCACCAGGACGACCGGCCAGATCCGCGTCGACGCCGGCTCCCAGACGGGCACTCTGGTGACCAGCAACCTCGTCTTCAACTCCTCCAACGGGGCCCTGTACACCTGGGGCATGACGACGTACTCCTCCGTGTCGTCCTTCCAGACCGCCTCGGGCCAGGGCGCCTCCGACCTCTCCGGCAACCCGCAGTGGGTGAACCCGGGCGCTGCCGACTTCCACCTCATGAGCGGATCGCCAGCGATCGACAACGCCGACACCACGGTGGTCGGCTGGCCGAGCTGCGACAAGGAGAACGTCTGCCCGCACAACGACCGCGGGGCCTTGGAGTTCGTTCCCCCGGCGGCAACGGCCCCGGCAGCCCCCACGGGTGTGCAGGCGGTCGCTGGGGACGGGAGTGCGTCGGTTTCGTGGACGGCTCCTGGTGACGGTGGTTCGCCGATCACGGGGTACACGGTGACGGCGAGCCCGGGTGGTGCGTCGGCAACAGTGAATGGTTCGACGACGTCGGCGACGGTGGCTGGGTTGGCGAACGGGACGTCGTACACGTTCACGGTGAAGGCGACGAACGCGGTAGGTGCGGGGCCGGCGAGTGCGCCGAGCAATGCCGTTGTGCCGACGGCGGCGCAGACCGCTCCGGGTGCGCCTACGGGTGTGCTGGCGGTTGCTGGGCACGGCGATGCGTCGGTTTCGTGGACGGCGCCTGGTGACGGTGGTTCGCCGATCACGGGGTACACGGTGACGGCGAGCCCTGGTGGTGCGTCGGCCAGCGTGAATGGTTCGACGACGTCGGCGACGGTGGCTGGGTTGGCGAACGGGACGTCGTACACGTTCACGGTGAAGGCGACCAACGCGGTAGGTGCGGGGCCGGCGAGTGCGCCGAGCAATGCCGTTGTGCCGACGGCGGCGCAGACCGCTCCGGGTGCGCCTACGGGTGTGCTGGCGGTTGCTGGGCACGGCGATGCGTCGGTTTCGTGGACGGCGCCTGGTGACGGTGGTTCGCCGATCACGGGGTACACGGTGACGGCGAGCCCTGGTGGTGCGTCGGCCAGCGTGAATGGTTCGACGACGTCGGCGACGGTGGCTGGGTTGGCGAACGGGACGTCGTACACGTTCACGGTGAAGGCGACGAACGCGGTAGGTGCGGGGCCGGCGAGTGCGCCGAGCAATGCCGTTGTGCCGACGGCGGCGCAGACCGCTCCGGGTGCGCCTACGGGTGTGCTGGCGGTTGCTGGGCACGGCGATGCGTCGGTTTCGTGGACGGCGCCTGGTGACGGTGGTTCGCCGATCACGGGGTACACGGTGACGGCGAGCCCGGGTGGTGCGTCGGCAACAGTGAATGGTTCGACGACGTCGGCGACGGTGGCTGGGTTGGCGAACGGGACGTCGTACACGTTCACGGTGAAGGCGACGAACGCGGTAGGTGCGGGGCCGGCGAGTGCGCCGAGCAATGCCGTTGTGCCGACGGCGGCGCAGACCGCTCCGGGTGCGCCTACGGGTGTGCTGGCGGTTGCTGGGCACGGCGATGCGTCGGTTTCGTGGACGGCGCCTGGTGACGGTGGTTCGCCGATCACGGGGTACACGGTGACGGCGAGCCCGGGTGGCGCGTCGGCAACAGTGAATGGTTCGACGACGTCGGCGACGGTGGCTGGGTTGGCGAACGGGACGTCGTACACGTTCACGGTGAAGGCGACGAACGCGGTCGGCACGGGGCCGGCGAGTGCGCCGAGCAACGCCGTTGTGCCGACGTCGACGTCTGCGTCGGTGGACCGCTGGGGTGGAGCGAACCGGTACCAGACCTCGGCGCTGATCTCGGCGAAGTCGTTCCCGGCCGGGGTCGGGGTGGCCTACGTCGCCTCTGGTGTGCAGTTCCCGGACGCCCTGTCGGCCGCGCCGGTGGCTGGGATGACCAAGGGCCCGGTGCTGCTGGCGGGAACGAACGCGCTGGACCGCTCGGTGACCACTGAGCTGAAACGACTGCGCCCGGCGAAGATCGTCGTCGTCGGCAGCGCGGGCGCGGTCTCCGACGCGGTGGCCAGGAGCCTGGCGGGCTACACCACCGGATCCGTGGTGCGCTGGGGCGGCGCGAACCGGTACCAGACCTCGGCGCTGATCTCGGCGAAGTCGTTCCCGGCCGGGGTCGGGGTGGCCTACGTCGCCTCCGGTCTGCAGTTCCCGGACGCCCTGTCGGGGGCCCCGGTGGCCGGGATGACCAAGGGCCCGGTGCTGCTGGCGGGAACGAACGCGCTGGACCGCTCGGTGACCACTGAGCTGAAACGACTGCGCCCGGCGAAGATCGTCGTGCTCGGCAGCGCGGGCGCGGTCTCCGACGGGGTGGCCACGACCTTGGCCGGCTACACCACGGGTCCCGTGGTGCGCTGGGGTGGAGCGAACCGCTTCGACACCTCGGCGCTGATCTCGGCCAAGTCCTTCCCGTCCAACGTCGGGGTCGTCTACGTGGTCTCCGGCCTGGACTTCCCCGATGGGCTGGCCGGGGCTCCGGTCGCGGGGATGACGCGTGGACCGGTGGTCCTCGCCGGGACCAACAGCCTCGCCAGCTCCGTGACCACCGAGCTGAAGCGACTGCGCCCGGCGAAGATCGTCATCCTGGGTAGCTCCGGCGTGGTCAGCGACGCGGTCCGGGACCAGCTGGCGGCCTTCGTGCGGTGACAGCGGACCGCAGGTGATGCAGGACCCTGTGCGCTCTTCTCCAGGAGAGGGGCGCACAGGGCTGCCCTCCGTCGGTGGTTGGTGCCATGGTGGGTTCCATGAGCGAGACCATCGTCGGTATCGGGACGCGCAAGGGGCTGTGGCTCGCCCGGAGCGAGGACCGCCGGACCTGGGCCGTCGACGGCCCCCACTTCCTGATGAGCGAGGTGCTGTCGCTGCTGTTCGACACCCGCCGGGGGACCCCCAGGCTGGTCGTAGGGTTCCGTTCCTCGCACTGGGGCCCGTCGCTGCAGCACTCCGACGACCTGGGCGCCACGTGGGTCGAGCACCCCGAGGGGTCGATCCGGTTTCCGGAGGACACCGACACCGCCCTCAAGGCGACCTGGCAGCTCGTCGCCGACCCGCACGACCCGCAGGTGGTGTGGGCGGGCACCGAGCCGCAGGGCCTGTGGCGCAGCGACGACGGGGGCGAGACCTTCCAGCTCAACCGCGGCCTGTGGGAGCACCCGCACCGGCCCGAGTGGGGGGAGGGGTTCGGCGGTGGCGCGATCCACACCGTGCTGCCGAGCCCCGTCGACGCCGACTCGATGCTCGTCGCCATGAGCACCGGTGGGGTCTACAACACCCGTGACGGTGGACGCTCCTGGTCGCCGGGCAACACCGGCATCCACGCCTACTTCCAGCCCCACGACGAGTGGCCCGAGTTCGGACAGTGCGTCCACAAGGTCGCCCGCGACAGCGCCACCCCGACGCGGCTCTACGCCCAGAACCACAAGGGCGTCTACCGCTCCGACGACGACGGCGTCACGTGGACCTCGATCGAGGCCGGCCTCCCGACCAACTTCGGCATGACCGCGGTCGCCCACCCGACCCGGGGCGACAGCATGTGGCTCGTGCCCATCGCCTCCGACGGCGAGCGCATCCCCCCCGATGCAACGTTGCAGCTGCAACGCACCGACGACGCCGGGGCGACCTGGCGCACGCAGGACGCAGGCCTCCCGAGGCCCAGCTACACCAACGTCCTTCGCGACGCCGCCGGCACCGACACCCACGACGAGCCTGGGCTCTACGTCGGCACCCGCAACGGCGAGGTCTACGCCACCCTCGACGGCGGCGAGTCGTTCACGCGCATCGCCGAGCAGCTGCCCGACGTCCTCTGCGTCCGCGCGGTGACCCTTCCGTGACGGCGAGGGTGGTGCTGCCCGGGCTGCTGCGTGACCTTGCGGACGGGGCAGCCGAGCTGCCCGTCGAGCTCACCGGGCCCGCGCCGCTGTCCCAGGTCCTTGACGCCGCCTTCGAGCCGTGGCCGGTCCTCGCGTCGCGCATCCGCGACGAACGCGGCCAGATCCGCCGGCACGTCAACGTCTTCGTCGACGGGGAGGACGCCAAGCGGGCCGAGGGCGTGCAGACCCAGGTCGGACCGCAGGCCACGGTCCACGTCATCAACGCCGTCTCGGGCGGCTGACCGGGGGCGGCTGGAAGGCTCAGCCGGTCCAGACCCCGTCGTCCCACGCCCGCTGGAGGACGGCGGTGTACGGCGCGAGGTCCAGACCCCGTGAGGCGAGCCAGGCATCGTCGTTGTACGTCGCGGCATACCTCTCGGCGCCGTCGCACAGGAGGGAGACGATGCTGCCGCTCTCCCCGCGTTCGGTGAGCTCGCAGGCGAGCCGCAGCACGCCGTACAGGTTGGTGCCGGTGGAGGCGCCGGCGCGGCGGCCGGTGCGTTCGGTGAGGAAGCGCATGGCCGCGACCGACGCCGCATCCGGCACGCCGAGCATGCGGTCGACGACGGTCGGCACGAAGCTCGGCTCGACCCGGGGACGACCGATGCCCTCGATCCGCGAACCGCAGGCAGCGGCCACGCCCGCCGGGTCGCCGCGGAAGGCGGGCAGGAACGCCGAGTGCTCGGGGTCGACGACACAGACCTGGCTGGCGAGGCCGCGGTAGCGGACGTAGCGGCCGATCGTCGCGCTCGTACCGCCGGTGCCCGCCCCGACGACGACCCACCGGGGGACCGGGTGCCGCTCGAGCGCCATCTGCTCGAACACCGACTCGGCGATGTTGTTGTTGCCACGCCAGTCGGTGGCCCGCTCGGCGTAGGTGAACTGGTCGAGGTAGTGGCCGCCCCGCTCGGTGGCGAGCCGGCGGGCCACGTCGTAGACCTCGCCCGCGTCGTCGACGAGGTGGCAGCGCCCGCCCTCCCGCTCGATGAGGGCGATCTTCTCCGCACTCGTGGTGCGGGCCATGACGGCGATGAACGGGAGCTCGAGCATGCGGGCGAAGTACGCCTCGCTCACGGCGGTGGAGCCGCTGGACGCCTCGATGACCGTGGTGCCCTCCCGGAGCTCGCCGTTGCAGAGCGCGTAGAGGAACAGCGAGCGGGCGAGCCGGTGCTTGAGGCTTCCCGTGGGATGGGTGGACTCGTCCTTGAGGTAGAGGTCGACGTCCGGCAGGCCGGGGACGGGCACGTGCACGAGGTGGGTGTCGGCGCTGCGGTTGGCATCGGCCTGCAGGCGGCGGATCGCCTCGTCGAGCCAGGCCCGGTCGGTCGGGGTGGCTGCCGGTACGTCGAGGATCGAAGGCGCCTGGTCCATGGGTGCGAGGCTAGCGGTCCGGCGTGGCGTTGCCCGGCGAGACGGCGTGGTCGGTGGCCGCACTCAGGAGCAGCGGGAGGAACCTGCGCTCGAGGGACCCCGCCGGGACGGCGGAAGGGTCGAGGAGGTGCTGGCCGAGACCACCCTGGAAGACGATGCTGATGAGGCGGACCAGATCGCCCGAGGACAGCACGGGATGCAGGCCCTGGGCGTCGGCGATCCGGTCGACGACGACCACCAGCTCCTGGCGGATGCTCTCCTGCAGGGAGGCCCACGCTGTGCGGGCGGCGTCGTCGCGCAGGGCGTACAGGGCGAGCTCGCTGGTGAGCAGGTGCCAGCGGCGTCGTGCCTCCGGCTGGTCGGTCCACACCTCGAAGACTCCTTCGAGGACCTGCTCGAGGGAGAGGCCGGGCCGTTCGGCGACCGCGGCGATGCGTTCGCGCAGCTGTCGGGCGTGCGCTGCATACAGCTCGAGGACGAGCTCGTCCTTGGACTCGAAGTTGGAGTAGAAGGCGCCCCGGGTGAAGCCGGCCTGCTCGCAGATGTCCTCGACGCTCGCGCCGTTGAAGCCCCGCTCGGCGAAGACCTCCTCCGCCGCCGCCAGCAACCGGGCCCGGGTGGCTTCGCGACGGGCGGTGCGCCGGGGTGGGGGCGTGGTGGGGCTCACGGCGGCTGGAGTGGAGGTGGGCATGAGGTAGAGAATACACTCCTGTATTGAATACGTTTATGTATCGAAAGGTGGTCCCGTCTCCGTGACCGCCGGACAGGTAGATCGCATGGAGCTCACCGCCCACAGCGTCAGCGTCGGGGGCCTGCACGGCCCATTGCTGCTGCCCACGACCCTGGCGGCCCACCCCGGCCACGTCACGCTCGTCGCGGGCGACCCCGGTTACGGCCACGTCGCCCTCGCGCTGGCGCTCGGCGGCAGGGTGCCGCTCGCGCAGGGTGAGGTGTCGCTGGACGGCGACCCGAGCGAGGACCTGCGCCGCCGGCACGTCGCCCTGGTCGATGTCCCGGACGTGACCGCGCCCGAGGACGCCGTCAGCGTCCGGGCCGCGGTCGCCGAGCAGCTCGCCCTGGCGGGTCGACCGGCCAGCCGGGCAGCCACCCGCGCCTTCCTCGCCGGGCACGGCGTCGACGCGGCGCGCGATCGCTTCGAGACCCTCCCGGCGTCCACCCGCACCGTCCTGCTCATGCACGCCGCCGCGACCCGCGCCGCCACGCGGGTGCTCGTCGTCGCCGCCCCTGACCGGTTCGGGGGTGACCCCACCGGTTGGTATGCCGCGGCGGAGCAGCTCGCCGCGACGGGGCTCACCGTGGTCGTCCAGGTCACCCACGCGACGGCTCGCGTGCTGGCCCTCCCGGCCACCTTCGAGCTGGGGGTGGACCGATGACCGCGCTCCGCCTCGCCCTGACCGAGCTGCGCCGAGTCACCGCAGGACGCCTTCCCCGGGCCGCGCTGGCCGCGCTGGTCCTCGTCCCGACCCTCTACGGCGGGCTCTACCTCTACGCCAACAAGGACCCCTACGGCAGCCTCGACCGGGTGCCCGCCGCCGTCGTCGTCGAGGATGCCGGCACCACGCTCGCCAACGGTGAACGGCTGGAGGTCGGCGACCGGGTGGCCAGCGAGCTCGTGGACTCCCACAGCTTCGACTGGCACCGCGTCTCCCGCGCCGGTGCCGACGCAGGTGTCGAGGACGGGACGTACGACTTCGCCCTCGTCGTCCCCAAGGCCTTCTCGACCGACCTCGCCTCGAGTGCCGAGTTCACCCCGAAGCAGGCCCAGCTGCAGGTGCTCACCAACGACGCCAACAACTACCTCGCCCGGACGATCGCCAACCAGGTCGTCGCTCAGGTCACGAAAAGTGTTGCCTCGCAGGTGAGCTCGACTGCGGCCAACCAGCTGCTCGTGGGTTTCGGCACGATCCACGACAAGGTCGCCGACGCCGTCGACGGCGCCGACCGGCTCGCCAAGGGCCTGGCTGATGCCGACACCGGTGCGCAGCAGCTCGCCGACGGTGCAGGCCGGCTCGTCGCCGGACAGCAGCAGCTGCTCGCCGGCTCGAAGGAGCTCTCGGCGGGTGCGACGAAAGCCGCGTCGGGCGCCGACAGCCTCTCCTCGGGTGCCGCCAGGCTCGGTTCGGGGCTGGGGACGCTCGACGACCGGACGAAGAGCCTGCCGGCCGACACGCGCAAGCTCGCGGACGGTGCCCATCGGGTCGCCGACGGCAACGCGAAGGTCGCGGCGGCCGGTCAGCGAGTGGCGACGGCGTCCCAGGACCTCGTCACCACCATGACGTCCTCGCAGGGCGACCTCGCCGACCGCCTCAGGGCCGCGGGTTTCACCGACGAGCAGGTGCAGACGGTCCTCGACGCGGCGACGCGGCTCAGCGGCCCGGTCGACGAGGCCAACACGCAGGTGCAGGCGGCTTCGGGCCAGCTCGACGCGCTGGCCGCAGGGGCGGGACAGGTTGCCGACGGAGCCGACCGGCTCGCCGCCGCGGCCGGCCCGCTGCACACCGGGATCCACGACGCGGCCACCGGCAGCGCCACGCTCGCCTCGGGTGCGAACGACCTCGCGGCCGGGAACCGGTCGTTGGCCGACGGGGCCTCGCGACTGGCTGCGGGGGAGCAGGATGCCGTCGACGGAAGCACCCGGCTCAAGACGGGTGCTGACCACCTCTCCGCCGGGATCGGACAGCTCTCCGACGGCGCGACCAAGCTGCACGACGGTCTGGCCAAGGGGCTCAAGTCCATCCCCGACCCGAGTGCCGACCAGCGCAAGGCCGTGGCCCAGACGCTGGGCAACCCCGTCGGGGTGCAGGCGAGCTCGCTGGCCTCCGCGGCGAGCTACGGAGCAGGGCTCGCCCCGTTCTTCCTCAGCCTGTCGCTGTGGATCGGCGCCTACGTCCTGTTCCTGCTGCTCACCCCGCTGTCGTCGCGGGCCCTGGCGACCGGTCAGCCCAGCTGGCGCACCGCCCTCGGGGGATGGCTGGCTCCCGCGCTGCTCGGGCTGGTGCAGGCGGTCCTCGTCTACGCGATCGTCACCCTCGGGGTCGGCATCGACGCCGAGCACCCGGTCGCGCTGCTCGGCTTCATGGCCGCGGTCTCGGCGACGTTCGTCATGGTGCTGCACGCCCTGGCCGCGAGGTTCGGGGCGCCGGGCAAGTTCCTCGGCCTCGTCCTGATGGTGGTGCAGCTGGTCAGCGCCGGCGGCACGTTCCCGTGGCAGACGCTCCCGCAGCCGTTGCACCCGCTGCACCACGTGTTGCCGATGTCCTACGCCGTCGACGGCGCCCGACGCCTCATGTACGGCGGGTCGCTGGCACCGCTCGGCCTCGACCTCGCCGTCCTCGGGGCCTGGTTCGTCGGGGCCTTCCTCGTCTCGACGTGGGCGGCCCGCAAGGCAGGGAGCTGGTCCGCGCTGCGGATCAAGCCGGAGCTGGCGCTCTGAGGTGGATCGTCGAGAGGTGGTCAGCGAGAGACGGTCGGCGGAGAGGTGGGCGTGGAGAGGTGGGCGTCGAGCGGTGGGCCCGGTGGTCAAGACTGGCCGTTCGCGTCGGACAGGGCCATGCTCGGAGTATGACCCTGGCCAGCGATGACAAGGTCCTGATCCTCTTCCGGCACGCCAAGGCCGAAGAGGGTCTCGGCAAGGCCGACCGAGACCGCGAGCTCACGGCTCGAGGACGCCGGGACGCCCGCGCCGCCGGTGCCTGGCTCCACGAGCACGGCTTCGGACCGGAGCTCGTGCTGTGCTCGCCCGTCGCGAGGACCCGCCAGACGTGGGCCGAGGCCGAGAGCAGCGGAGCGTGCGGTGAGACCGTGACGTACGACGACGCCCTCTACACCGGCGGGTCGGACGCGGTCCTGCGCACGGTGCGGGAGGCGGCAGACGAGGCGCAGGTCGTGCTGGTCGTCGGCCACAACCCGACCATGGCGGCGCTCGCGAGCGGGCTCGCGGAGGGCAACGGCTCGCTCCAGGCCCACGACGGCCTGGCTGCCGGGTTCCCCACCTCCACCGTGGCGGTGCTGCGCTACTCGGGGCCCTGGGCCGGTCTGGGTTTCGGCACGGCAGAGCTCGATCGGTGCCACGTCGCCCGAGGGTGATTCGCCACGTGAGACCCGCGTCCCACGTGCTGGACCGCGGTCCTAGACTGCCGACATGACGACCACCGAGCCCACCACCAACGGCGTCGACATCAAGCCGCGCAGCCGCGACGTCACCGACGGGATCGAGAAGACCGCGGCCCGCGGCATGCTCCGCGCGGTGGGCATGGGGGACGACGACTGGGTGAAGCCGCAGATCGGGGTGGCCAGCTCCTGGAATGAGATCACCCCCTGCAACCTGTCCCTCGACCGGCTCGCGAAGGCCGTCAAGGACGGCGTGCACTCCGCCGGCGGCTACCCGCTCGAGTTCGGCACGATCTCCGTCAGCGACGGCATCTCCATGGGCCACGAGGGGATGCACTTCTCGTTGGTGAGTCGCGAGATCATCGCGGATTCTGTTGAGACGGTGATGAATGCCGAGCGCCTCGACGGCTCGGTCCTGCTCGCGGGCTGCGACAAGTCGCTGCCGGGCATGCTCATGGCCGCGGCCCGCCTCGACCTCAGCTCGGTCTTCCTCTACGCCGGCTCGATCCTGCCGGGCATCGCCAAGCTCTCCGACGGCTCCGAGAAGACCGTCACCATCATCGACGCCTTCGAAGCCGTCGGTGCCTGCGCCGCCGGCCTCATGTCGCGCGCGGACGTCGACGCCATCGAGCGGGCGATCTGCCCCGGTGAGGGCGCCTGTGGCGGCATGTACACCGCCAACACCATGGCCTCCGTCGCCGAGGCAATCGGTATGTCGCTCCCCGGCTCTGCCGCGCCGCCGGCCACCGACCGGCGCCGGGACGGGTTCGCCCGCAAGTCCGGCGAGGCCGTGGTCGAGCTCTTGCGCCGCGGCATCACCGCCCGCGACATCATGACCAAGGAGGCGTTCGAGAACGCCATCGCCGTCGTGATGGCGTTCGGCGGCTCCACCAACGCCGTCCTGCACCTGCTCGCGATCGCCAACGAGGCCGAGGTCGACCTGACCCTCGACGACTTCGAGCGCATCGGTTCCCAGGTGCCGCACCTGGCGGACGTGAAGCCCTTCGGCCAGTTCGTCATGACCGACATCGACCGGGTAGGGGGAGTGCCGGTCGTCATGCGGGCGCTGCTCGACGCGGGCCTGCTCCACGGCGACTGCCTCACCGTCACCGGCAAGACGATGGCCGAGAACCTCGCGGACATCGCGCCGCCGGACGTCGACGGCAAGGTCGTGCGCGCCATGAAGGAGCCGATCCACAAGACCGGTGGCATCACCATCCTCAAGGGGTCGCTCGCCCCCGAGGGCGCCGTCGTGAAGTCGGCCGGCTTCGACTCCGACGTGTTCGAGGGCACCGCCCGCGTGTTCGACGGCGAGCGAGCCGCCATGGACGCCGTCGAGCAGGGGACGCTCAAGGGCGGCGACGTCGTCGTCATCCGCTACGAGGGGCCCAAGGGCGGCCCGGGCATGCGCGAGATGCTCGCCGTCACCGGCGCCATCAAGGGTGCGGGCCTCGGCAAGGACGTGCTGCTGCTCACCGACGGCCGCTTCTCCGGCGGCACGACCGGCCTGTGCGTCGGCCACGTGGCGCCCGAAGCGGTCGACGGCGGGCCGATCGCGTTCGTCCGGGACGGCGACACGATCACCCTCGACGTGGCCAACGGCAGGCTCGACGTCCATGTCGACGAGGCCGAGCTGGCCCGCCGTGCAGAGGGTTTCGAACCGCCGGCCGCCAAGTACCCGCGCGGCGTCCTGGCCAAGTACCGCAAGCTCGTGGGCAGCGCCAGTGGCGGTGCCGTCTGTGGCTGACGCTGTCGCGCCACACCCGCCGTCGACGGCGGGTGTGGCGCCGGCCGTCGACAACCGGCGCGGTGCGCGGCGCAGTCCTGTGACTGAGACGACAGGTCCGAATCGCGAGACCGGTTGTCTCGCTCGTTGACACTGCAGGGCGCGCAGGGGGAGAGTGCACGTGTGGCACGAATTCTCGTACTTCCCTAGCGCGCAGGCCCTGACCGATCAGAGCCAGCGCGCTGCCCTCCGTTGTCCCGCACCGGGACTGGAGGGTTTTTTTGTGAGCAGATCCGGTGTGAGCACGCCGGCGAGCAGCCCCAGCGAGAACCGAGACCGAAAGCGGTAGAGACGTGAGCGACACGAGGACGACGCCGGCCCCCAGCCCGTCCCAGGTGGCCCGGAAGGCCAAGCAGGCACAGCAGGAGGCCCGGAAGAAGACTCCCACCGAGGTCACCGGGGCCCAGAGCTTGGTGCTCTCCCTCGAGGCCATGGACGTCGACACGGTGTTCGGCATCCCGGGCGGGGCGATCCTGCCCGCCTACGACCCGCTGCTCGACTCGGTCAAGGTCCGCCACATCCTCGTCCGCCACGAGCAGGGTGCCGGCCATGCCGCCGAGGGCTACGCGAGCGCGACCGGGAAGGTCGGGGTCTGCATGGCCACCTCGGGGCCTGGCGCCACCAACCTCGTCACCGCGATCGCCGACGCCTACATGGACTCGGTCCCGATCGTCGCCATCACCGGTCAGGTGAGCTCTGCGTCGATCGGCACGGATGCCTTCCAGGAGGCCGACATCCGCGGCATCACGATGCCGATCACGAAGCACAACTACCTCGTCACCGACGCGTCGCAGATCCCGCGCGTCATCGCCGAGGCCTTCCACATCGCCTCGACGGGCCGACCCGGACCGGTGCTCGTCGACATCTCCAAGGACGCACTCCAGGCCCGCACCACCTTCAGCTGGCCGCCGAAGTTCGACCTACCGGGCTACCGCCCGGTGGCGCGTCCGCACGCCAAGCAGATCCGCGAGGCCGCCCGCCTGATCGCTGCGGCCGAACGGCCGGTGTTCTACGTTGGCGGCGGCGTCATCCGGGGCAACGCGTCCGACGCCCTGCGCGAGTTCGTCGAGCTCACGCAGATCCCCGTCGTGACGACGTTGATGGCCCGTGGCGCCGTCGCCGACAGCCACCCGCTGCACCTCGGCATGCCCGGCATGCACGGGTCCGTCGCCGCGGTCACGGCTCTGCAGAAGTCGGACCTGCTCATCACCCTGGGCGCCCGGTTCGACGACCGGGTGACGGGCCAGCTGTCGACGTTCGCCCCCGGTGCCAAGGTGATCCACGCCGACATCGACCCCGCGGAGATCTCCAAGAACCGTGTCGCGGACGTGCCGATCGTGGGTGACGTCCTCGAGGTCATCGGCGACCTGCACAAGGCGGTGGCCGCCGACGTCGCGGCTGGTGTCGCCGGCGACTACGCGGCCTGGCGCGACCAGACGGCTGGGTGGAAGGCCGACTTCCCGCTCGGCTACACCACGCCCGAGGGTGAGCAGACCGTCGCCCCCCAGCACGTCATCGAGCGCATCGGGGCGATCAGCGGGCCTGAGTCCGTCTACGTCGCCGGGGTCGGCCAGCACCAGATGTGGGCGGCCCAGTTCGTGCAGTACGAGCGCCCGAACGCGTGGCTCAACTCGGGTGGCCTCGGGACGATGGGGTATGCCGTGCCCGCCGCGATGGGGGCCAAGGTCGGCCAGCCGGAGCGCACCGTGTGGGCCATCGACGGCGACGGCTGCTTCCAGATGACCAACCAGGAGCTCGCGACCTGCGTCATCAACAACATCCCGATCAAGGTCGCGATCATCAACAACAGCAGCCTCGGCATGGTGCGCCAGTGGCAGTCGTTGTTCTACGACCAGCGCTACTCCAACACCGACCTGCACACCTCGGTCGGCAGCCGCATCCCCGACTTCGTCAAGCTCGCGGACGCCTACGGCTGCGCGGGTCTGCGGTGCGAGCGTCCGGAGGACATCGACGCGACCATCAAGGCGGCCATGGAGATCAACGACCGCCCAGTCGTCGTCGACTTCGTCGTCCACCGGGACGCCATGGTGTGGCCGATGGTGCCGGCGGGTGTGAGCAACGACGCGATCCAGGTCGCCAAGGACACTGCACCGCAGTGGGACCGCGAAGAGGACGAGGCGACGGCCCAGCCCGAGGACGCCGACAACTCGGAGGGTGACCACAACGCCCAGGGTGCCGTCGGCTCCGACACCGCGGAAGAGAAGTGAGCGCCATGAGCAAGCACACCCTCTCGGTCCTCGTCGAGAACAAGCCCGGCGTGCTCGCCCGCATCGCCGCGCTGTTCTCGCGGCGGGGCTTCAACATCGACTCGCTCGCCGTCGGCCCGACCGAGCACCCCGAGATCTCGCGGATGACCGTGGTCGTCGACGTCGAGGCCCTCCCGCTCGAGCAGGTGACCAAGCAGCTCAACAAGCTCGTCGAGGTGCTCAAGGTCGTCGAGCTGGAGCCGACCGCGTCGGTCCAGCGCGAGATCCTGCTCGTCAAGGTCCGCACCGACCTGCACAGCCGCAGCCACGTCCTGGAGACGGTGCAGCTGTTCCGGGCCAAGGTCGTGGACGTGGCCAGCGACACCCTCACCATCGAGGTCACCGGCAACCGGGACAAGCTCGCCGCGTTCCTCGAGGTCCTCGAGCCCTTCGGGGTGAAGGAGCTCGTGCAGTCGGGCATGGTGGCCATCGGGCGTGGTTCGCGCTCGATCACCGACCGGGCCATGCGCAGCGCCTGACCAGCCAAACCCCATACACCCCAACCGAACCCAGCACAGACACCCAACCGAAGGAGTGGCCACCGTGGCCCAGATGTTTTACGACGACGACGCTGACCTGAGTGTGATCCAGGGCAAGAAGGTGGCCGTCATCGGCTACGGCAGCCAGGGGCACGCGCACGCGCTCAACCTGCGTGACTCGGGGGTCGACGTCCGCGTCGGTCTCGCCGAGGGCAGCAAGAGCCGGGCCAAGGCCGAGGCCGAGGGCCTGACCGTCAAGACCGTGGCCGAGGCCGTCAGGGAGGCTGACCTCGTCGTCATCCTCACGCCCGACCAGGTTCAGCGCACGGTCTACGCGAACGACATCAAGCCCAACCTCAAGGAGGGCGCCGCGCTGCTGTTCGGGCACGGCTTCAACATCCGCTTCGGCTACATCACGCCCGAGGCGACCTCCGACGTCCTCATGGTCGCCCCCAAGGGCCCCGGTCACCTGGTGCGTCGCGAGTACGTCGACGGTCGTGGCGTGCCCGTGCTCCTCGCGGTCGAGCAGGACCCGTCCGGCACCGCGTGGGACATCGCCCAGTCGTACGCCAAGGCCATCGGTGGCCTTCGCGCCGGCGGCATCAAGACCACCTTCACCGAGGAGACCGAGACCGACCTGTTCGGCGAGCAGGCCGTCCTCTGCGGTGGTGCGAGCCAGCTCGTGCAGTACGGCTTCGAGACCCTGACCGAGGCGGGCTACCAGCCGGAGATCGCCTACTTCGAGGTGCTCCACGAGCTCAAGCTCATCGTCGACCTCATGGTCGAAGGTGGCATCGCCAAGCAGCGCTGGTCGGTCTCCGACACCGCCGAGTACGGCGACTACGTCTCCGGCCCGCGGGTCATCGACCCCAGCGTCAAGGAGAACATGGCGGCCGTCCTCGCCGACATCAAGAACGGTGCCTTCGCCAAGCGCTTCATCGAGGACCAGGACGCCGGCGGCCCGGAGTTCAAGGCCCTGCGCGAGAAGGGTGCCCAGCACCCGATCGAGTCCACCGGCAAGGACCTGCGCAAGCTCATGTCGTGGATCAAGGACTCGGACAACGACTATGTCGAGGGCTCCGCCGCCCGCTGACGCGAGCCACGCACGACCGTGCTGCTCGACGGCCCAGGGGTCCCGCCCCGGCCGTCGAGCAGCTTCGTCCTGATCGACTCGCCGTATGCTGTGCGCCGGCACGGCGCGGTGCCCGAACACCGCGTCCCCGCACCCTTCGACCCGCAGAGGACCGCCCTGTGAGCAAGCCGATCGTCCTGATCGCCGAGGAACTCTCGCCCGCCACCCTCGACGCCCTCGGCCCCGACTTCGAGGTCCGCCACGTCGACGGCGCATCCCGGGAGGCCCTGCTGCCGGCGCTGGCCGACGTCGATGCCGTCCTGATCCGGTCCGCGACGAAGGATGGACGCCGAGGCCATCGCGGTCGCGAAGCACCTCAAGGTCATCGCACGCGCGGGCGTGGGTCTCGACAACGTCGACGTCCCCGCAGCGACCCGGGCCGGCGTCATGGTCGTGAACGCCCCGACCTCCAACATCACCTCTGCCGCCGAGCTCGCCGTCGGCCTGCTCCTCGCGACCGCTCGCAACATCGCCCCCGCCAACCAGGCGCTCAAGGCCGGTGCGTGGAAGCGCAGCCAGTACGGCGGCGTCGAGCTGCTCGACAAGAAGGTCGGCGTCGTCGGCTTCGGGCGCATCGGCCAGCTCGTCGCCGAGCGGCTCAAGGGCTTCGGCATGGAGATCCTCGCCTACGACCCCTACGTCTCCGCCCAGCGCGCAGGTCAGCTCGGTGCCCAGCTCGTCACCCTCGACGAGCTGCTCGAGCAGAGCGACTTCATCACGGTGCACCTGCCCAAGAGCCCCGAGACCCTCGGCCTCATCGGCAAGGAGGCCCTGGCCAAGGTCAAGCCCACCGTGCGGATCATCAACGCCGCTCGCGGTGGGATCGTCGACGAGGAGGCACTGGCCGAGGCCCTGCGCGAAGGCCGTGTCGCCGGCGCCGGCATCGACGTCTTCGCGACCGAGCCGACCACCGAGAGCCCGTTGTTCGAGCACGAGTCGGTCGTCGTGACGCCGCACCTGGGCGCCTCGACCGACGAGGCGCAGGAGAAGGCAGGCGTCTCCGTGGCCAGGTCCGTGCGCCTCGCCCTCGGCGGTGACCTCGTCCCCGACGCGGTCAACGTCTCTGGCGGCAACGTGCCGGAGGAGGTCCGTCCCGGGATCGCGCTCGTGGAGAAGCTGGGGCGCATCTTCACCGCGCTGGCCGGCTCGGTGCCCGTGCAGCTCGATGTCGATGTGAAGGGTGAGATCACCGCGCACGACGTCTCCATCTGGAAGCTCGCCGCGCTCAAGGGCCTGTTCACCGACGTGACCGAGGACCCGGTGACCTACGTCAACGCCCCGCTCCTGGCCGAGCAGCGAGGCTGCGAGGTGCGCCTGCTCACCGACCCGTCGACGCAGGACTTCCGCAACGTCACGACGCTGCACGGCACCCTCGCCGACGGCACCACCGTCAGCGTCTCCGGCACCCTCACGGGTCCGCGCCTCATCGAGAAGATCGTCGGGGTCAACGGATTCGACATCGAGGTGCCGCTCACCGAGCACCTCGCCTTCTTCACCTACGTCGACCGTCCCGGCGTCATCGGCACCGTGGGTCGCCTCCTCGGCGACGCGCAGGTCAACATCGCCGGCATGCAGGTCGCCCGCAACGAGAAGGGCGGCCAGGCGCTCGTGGCGCTGACCGTGGACAGCGGGATCCCGGCCGACGTGCTCGCGGCGATCGTGTCCGAGGTCGGCGCCGAGGTCAGCGTGGTCGACCTCGCCAGCTGACCCAATACCCGTGTCCGGGGGCGTGTCAGGCCGGGAGCGGGTCGTCGTGCAGGACGAGGTTGAACAGCAGGCTGTCGCGCCACGCGCCGTCGAGGAACAGGAACTGCGGGATCCGGCCGCACTCCTCGAATCCGCACCGGCGCAGCACGCCCTGGGACGGGACGTTCGCCACCATCGTGCTGGCGCCGAGGCGGTGCAGGCCGAGCGCCTGGGCTCTCTGCACGAGGTGCTCGAGCAGGGCCACAGCCAGGCCACGGCGCAGGTGGCGGTGGTCGACCCAGTAGCCCACGTCAGCACCGTGCATGGCGCCGCGCACGATGTTCTGGAGGTTGGCGGCCCCGACGACCTCCCCGCCGTGCCACAGCAACGAGCAGTCGTAGAGCCCCAGCTCGACCTGGCGCAGCCGGGCGCCCACCACCTCGCGCTGACCGGTCGCGGTGAAGAACGACTCCGGGCGCGGGGGTTCCCACGGTCGCAGGTGCTCGCGGTTGCGCAGGGCTGCGGCTGCGAGGGCTGCAGCATCGTGGATCGCCAAGGGGCGCAGGGCATATCCGTCGGGAAGCACAGCTCACCGTAGGCGTTGAGCCGGCATCCACGAGACGCGGGTCACGTCCAGAGGCGTCTCACTGCGTGGGAACCGGGTACCAAATAGTTGGACGTCCACCTAATCTCGAACCATGACGCAGCGGGTCCTGATTCTTATCCGCCGCGGCGAGTTCCGGTAGTCAGCCACCTCGCCGCGGAGATCCCGCGTGCATGGCTGACCGAGGCACCCCGTCATCCGGGCGTGGCCCCCGCTGAATTCCCTTGAACCCGAGTCCCTGTGCGACACAGGGCATTTCACGAAAGTTGAACACCATGAGCGAAGAAGCCCAGAAGGCACGTCAGGCACTGCAGGAGTCGATGGACCTGCGCGAGCAGGGTCACTCCGACGACTGACCCAGCCCCATCCCGGCGGTGCCAGAGCGCACGCCACGACGAACGGCCCCAGGCGACCTGCCGGGGCCGTTCGTCGTGAGGGCCGACACCGTCGAAGGGGGGTGTCGCCCATGGGCCCATTTGCGTAGCAGTGGTCGTCCTGCCGCTCGACGCGACCGGACGTCGCGTGGGCGAAGGTGGGTGGATGACGGTCGCTCCCAAGCCCACTGCCAGGTCCGTGCGTGTCACCGGGCTGGGCCATGCCGGCCTGAAGATCGAGGTGCCGAGCACGGGGCGCCGAATCCTGCTGGACCCGTGGTTCACCCGCACCGGGGCCTTTCTGGGTTCGTGGTTCCCGTTCCCGGACAACGCGCACCTCGATGGGCCGCGCGTGCGGGACGCCGACGTGGTCGTCGTCTCCCACGAGCACCTCGACCACCTCGACCTCGAGCTCATCGCTGGGCTGCCCCAGGACGTACCCGTGGTGGTGCCGCGCTACCCGTCGACCATCCTTCAGCGACGCATCGTCGCCGCCGGGCACGACAACGTCGTCGTCCTCGACAGCTGGGACCGGTTCCCGCTCGGGGGCGAGGACGACTGGTTGACCGTCATCACCGAGCACTGCCCGATGAGCCACGACGCCGCAGTGCTCGTGCACGTCGACGGGCGAACGGTGTTGCACACCAACGACGCACGCATCTCCTTGGCCCAGGCTCGCCGCGCCGTGGTCGAGGTGGGGGCGCCGATCGACCTGATGGGGCTGCAGATGTCCGGCGCGAGCTGGCACCCGGTCTGCTACGAGTACACGCCCGAGGAGCAGGAGCGCATCAGCGAGGCCAAGCGGCTGGGCAAGTTCTCGGCGGTGGGTCGTCTCGTGCGAGGGGTCCGGCCCCGGATGGTGATGCCGTATGCGGGGCCCCCGTGCTTCCTCGACGACGACCTCTTCGAGCTGAACAGCGGCCTGCACGGTTCGGGGATCTTCCCCGACCAGGACGAGGCCGTCGCCTGGCTCGGCAACCGGGTCGCCGACCAGTGCAGCACCTACCTGCTGCCCGGCGACAGCATCGACCTCACCGACCTCGAGGTCGTCCGTGACCCCGAGTGGGAGGGCTTCTCGCTCACCGCCGGCCCGGCCGGCAGGCGGGCCTACCTCGAGGCGTATGCCGCCCGGCGGCGCCCGGCGATCGACGAGGTGCGGGCGGCTCATCCGGAGCCCGCCGAGGGCCCGGCGCTCGGCCTGGCCTTCCGTGAGCACCTGGAGTCCCTGGCCACCCTGTCGGCCTACTTCCTGGCACGCATCGGCATGGTGGTCCGCTTCGAGATCACCGGTCCCGGCGGCGGCGTCTGGGACGCCCACATCGGCCCCGACACGGTGCGCGTCGACCTGGACGGAGGTCGGGGCCCGGCGAACTACCGGCTACGCATCGCGTCGCGGTGGCTGGCGGGCGTCGTGGACGGACGCACGCGCTGGGAGGAGATGCTGCTCTCGCTGCGACTCTCGGCCCGCCGCGAACCCGACCACTACAACGACTACCTGGTCGGCCTGCTCAAGCACGCCGACCTGGCCGCCCTGCGTGCCGTGGAACGGTTCGAGAGCCAGCGTGACTCCAATGCCGTCACGGAGATCCAGGTGGACGGTGAACGGCACGTCGTGGGGCGCTACTGCCCGCACGCGGGAGAGGACCTGGCCGAGACCGGGGTCGTGGTGCAGGGAGCGAACGGGCCGGTGCTGCGGTGCCTCGGACACAACTTCGAGTTCGACCTGTCCAGCGGCGAGTGCCTCAACGCCCGGTGTGACCCGTTGCAGGTTCGGGCCCCTGTGGGCGCTGGTTCCTGACCTCGCCCTCGCCGAGGTCCACCACGCCGACCACGAACAGCGCGGTCACCCACAGGTAGTAAAGGGTGCGGCGCATCGTCGGCCGGCGCAGGTAGTCGAGGTCGGCCGCCACGCGCAGCGGCACGAGCTCCCGGAGGTACCACTCCTCGACCGTCCACCCTGCGGGTGGCGTCGCTGAGCGGTCGCGGTACCGCAGCTGCGCAGGGCCGGTGAGCCCGGGCCGGGCACGGAGCACGGCGCGGCTGCGGGCGTCATACCTCTCGGCGAGCTCCACGCTCTCGGGCCGCGGGCCCACGAGCGTCATCTGCCCGCGCACGACGCTCCACAGCTGGGGCAGCTCGTCGATGCTCAGGCGGCGCAGCACCCGCCCCAGTCCGGTGACCCTGGGGTCACCGGACGCGGTGACGCCCGGTCCACGGTCGGAGCCCGTGGGGGTGCGCATCGTGCGGAGCTTGAAGAGGTGGAACGGTCTACCGTCCTCGCCGACCCTGGTGGCGCGGTAGAAGACCGGTCGTCCCTGGACCAGCAGGACCGCGAGTGCGGCCAGCAGCAGGAGCCAGGAGGCGAGGACCAGGGCAAGGCTTCCCAGGACGATGTCGAGTGCCCGACGTGAGCGGGAGATCGTGACCACGAACGGTGCCGGGTCGACGGAGCTGTCCATGGTCATCCCGTCCCTGCCGCAACGAACACGTCGGTGAACACCTGCGAGGCCAGCTGGCACTCGGCCGCCAGCGCCGCGGGGTTCGTCGGCATGGCCGAGGGCGTCATGTGGGTGAAGAGGTGAACCCCTCGGGCCCGTTGGGCGAGCAGCGCCGGCCACAAGGGGTTCTGGGTCGGGTTGGCGCCGAACAACGAGACCATCGACCCCTGGTAGGGCTGGCGCCAGGTCCACAGGTCGGTCGCCTTGGCCCCGCGGGCCTGGGGCGTGGTGACGAAGGTCGCCACGTCCTGGGCGGTGTTCCCGTGGTACCCGTTCTTGACGGCAAGCGCCTTGCGCGACTGGAGCACGGTCAGCGAGGGCCACGGGCCCTGCGCGATGTAGGACCAGGCGCGGTTCTGGGCCAGGGCGAGGTCCCCACTGGGGTAGCTGTCAGGCACGCCGAGGCCCGTGCTGACGCTCAGGTGGTCGATCAACCCCGCCTGGAGGTAGCTCGTGATGGCGGCATACGTCGCGGCGGGTGCGACGGTCCTGGCGTTCTGGACGCACTCGATCGACCCGGATGACCTCGGGAGACAACCCAGTTCGAGAACCACCACGTCGACGAGCACCGGAACGTGCGGTGCTGCGGCCTTCAGTGCGGCACGCGTGTCCGTGAGGAACTGCTTCGCCTGGGCCGGGGTCCGCAGGCCGTCGTGGTACCCGAGCTCGTCGGCCACCTTGATCCCGGCGGTGCCGGGCTCCCGCGACAGCAGGGCCACCCGCTGCACGGCCTGGTCGAAGCTGGCAGGGCCTTGGAGCCAGCGAGCCACGAGGTCGGTCTCCCACCAGACCGCGGTGCCCTGGCTGTGCAGCAGCCTGCCGACCCGCTGGTAGGGGTCTGCGTTCTTCAGGGAGGTCATGGTGGCCTTCGGCACCGGGGCCCCGGACGGGGGAGGGGGTGCTGAAGTCGGCCCGGCCGCAGCAGGGGGCAACGGCCGAGCCGACGGCGAGGTGCCCAGGAAGGGCAGGGCGGGCGGGTGGCAGCAGGCGGTCGCCCCGAGCAGCAGGGCGGTGACCACGCCGATCAGGGCGCGGGTGGGGTTGCGGGTGCTCACGACGCACGCCCTGCGCTGCGTCGTTGCGCATCGTGTGGTGCAACAGCGACCGTGGTGTCCGTCGTCAGGGGGACGACGACTGCGGCGCGCGTCGAGGTCGGAGCCCGCGCGGTACGGGTCGACCACAGCAGGAGCAGGACCAGGGCGCCGTCGCTCAGCAGGTAGGCCGACGTGGAGGCGATCGACGCCCCGATCGCCTCGTGGCGGGGGATGAGCAGCAGGTCGAGGACCACGGTGACGACCAGGCCGAGACCCAGCAGGAGGGAGTTGATGCCTGGCCGGCCCTGGGCGTAGAGCAGGCCGGTCGCGGCACCCGCTGCCCCGGAGAGCACCATGCCGAGCACGAGGATCTGCGCGGGAACGATCGCGCTGTCGAACCCGTCGCCGTACAGCAGGTGGGTCACGGGGCCGGCGAGCAGCAACGCCGGGACGGCGATCGCCACGACCCCCAGGAGCGCCGGTCCGGCGATCCTGCGAGCCCGTTGGGCGGCCACCTCGGGCGGCAGCGCCGCCAGCCGAGGGTAGGCGGTCCAGCTCAGGGCGAGCGAGGGGAGGCGGAGCAGCTCGGCGTACTTGGAGGCCACGGCATACGTGCCCAGCACGGCGGGTCCCGCCATCGCGCCCAGCAGCATGAAGTCGAGCCGGGCGTTCAGCAGCGTCATCAGGCCGCCGACCTGCCCACGGGTGCCGTAGGAGGCGATCTCCTTGGCCAGGCGCCGGTCCGGACGGCCCCACCACCCGTGGGGTGGGCCCGCCAGCCCCCAGCGCGTCCACTGCTCCGAACGGGCAACCCGGTGCCAGGCCCAGAGCCCGACGAGCAGGTCGGCTCCCATCAGCGCCCACACGATCGTGGCGTCGCCGTGGCCGGTCACCCTGGTGCCGACCACGAACAGGGGCAGGAAGGCCACCTCCTCGGCGGCGATGGCCAGGTCTGCCGTGCGCCGTTGCTGCAGCCCCTGCAGAGCGGTCTTGCCCAGCGTCATCACCAGCTGGCTGGCGACCGTCAGACCCGTGAGGAGCAGCAGCGCGGTCGAGTCGTGCGGGAAGAACAGGTGTCGCAGGACCGGGGTCAGCAGCCACCACAGCACCGTGCCGGCGGCCGCTCCCGACGCCGCGATCATGGCGATGGTCGGCCACACGGAGCGGTGCTCACCACGACCCGGCGCCAGGAAGAAGGCCATGGCGTTGGGCAGGCCCAGCACGGCCAGCACACCGACCAGTCCCGGGAGCATCCGCAGCAGGGCATAGCTGCCCACCGCGCCGGCGCCGCCGGTGCGGGCGATGAGGATCGTCGCGGCGGTCAGGGCCGCGATGGCGACCGCGCGCGCGGTGACGTTGCCGGCAACCTGTCGCAGCCAGCCGTCCGAGCCCCGGGTCAGGCGGCGCATCATCGCGCCACCTTGCGGGCGGGGGAGCCCTCGGTGCTCAGGGCGAGGAGTGCAACGAGGCCGAGCCATGTCCAGGCGTGCCGGAAGTGCAGCACCTCGTAGAACGCGCCCGACACGGCCAGCACGGGTGCCCCGACCGTCAGGGCCCACGCGCGGGGCACGGCGTCGCGGACTCCGCCGGGGAGACGGCGCGTCAGGACCTGGCGCAGGTTGGCCCCGACGGCGAGCCAGAGCAGGATCAGGCCGAGGACGCCGACCGGGCCTCGCTCGAGCAACGTGGCCATGTAGTCGTTGTGGGCCTCTTTCACGTATGGCTCCTGGAAGGCGAGCAGGGTGGCCTTGGTCCTCGCCGGCCCGTACCCGCTGCCCGACCCCTGGAACCACAGGCGGGTGCTCTCGTCGAACAGCGCCGAGCGTTCACTGACCGAGCTGTTGCTGCGTCCCACCGAGTCGCGGAAGAGGGGGATCGACCCGGCCGCCGCCTCACGGACGCTGGTCAGGTCCACGTGGGGGCTGACGAAGACTGCTCCGCCCACCACCAGGGCAGCGCTCAGGCTGAGGGCCAGCAGGGCCGCCGTCGGTCCCTCCCGCCGCCAGGCGTGCAGGATGGCGAGCCCCGTGAACATCAGCGCCAGGCCGATCGCTCCTCCGTTGCTGCCCGTGAGGACGATCGCCGCGAGGACGAGGAGGTAGCAGAACCGCCGCAGCGGGGTGTTGACCGGTCGCCGGCAGGCGAACATCACCACCAGGCCGAGCACGAGGTAGTTGGCGGCCAGGTTGGGGTCGCCGAAGGTGTAGGAGGCCCGCGATGCGTCGGCCGCCGTGACGCCGGACAGCGGGCCGAACCCGACCATGTAGGAGAGGAGGCCGATCAGGGCCACCATCGGCACCGTGCGGCACCAGGCCTTCGTGAGGGCCACCACCATCTGCGGGTCGCCGCGGCCGCTGACGATGGCGAAGGACCACAGCAGCAGGAGCAGGTCCTGGGCGAGGACGAGGACCACGCGCGCCGGTGCGCCGGAGATCAGCGTGGCGACCAGGCCGCCGACGATGAGCAGGGTGACGCCGGCGGCATACGGGACCCGGACGCGCACACCGGTCGCCGCCGTCGCCACGACGGCCAGGACGATCGCGATGAGCATCGGGATGTCGGCGAGGGCGCTGTTGCCGGGACCGGCGGGCACGAGGATCGGCGTGAGGGCCACGGTGCAGGCCACGAAGGCCGGCACCGGGCTCCTGAGCCGCGACGGCTTCGGCCCCGCCTGTGCGCTGGAGCGCCCGTCGTGGGTCTGCACACCAGTGGTCATGGTGCGACCACCCCCGACCGGTTCGGGAGGGCCGCCAGCACCTGCAGGTGGTCCTGCCCGAACTGGTCGTGGTTGGCCCGGGCGGCGACCTCGCCCAGGCCGGTCAGCGCCACGGGGTACCACAGCCCTGCCGGCAGGCCCAGGAGGTCCAGGGCCCGCACCAGTCGTGCGCGCACGAGATCGGGGTACCAGCCGTCGCCGAGCAGCGCGTAGGGCAGCGTCGAGGCGTTCTGGCCGCGACGTAGTCCCGGGTGCCCGGGCACGGCACGACCTGCACCGGTGTGCCGGTCGAGGTAGAGGCTGTAGCTGAGCAGGAAGCGCGCGACGTCGCGCAGCGGCCAGCCCCGCTGATCGGCTCCCTCCCAGTCGACGACCCCGGTCACGGCGCCGTCGCGGACCATGACGTTGCCGAACCAGAAGTCGCCGTGGACGACGGTGCGCGGGCACGAGTGCGCCGCAAGGAGCGCGTGCGCTCCTGCCAGCTGGTCCAGGGCGGGTCGCAGGCCCGTGGTGCTCGCGTCGTAGCGCAGGGACAGCTCCGCCGCGACCTCGTCGGCCCACGTGAACGGCGCCGCCGCCCCGCGCGTGACGGACCACAGCGACTCCAGCCAGCCCAGTGCTCCCTCGACGTCCGCGACGACCGGGCGACGGCGCGCGGTGTGCCGCCAGCGGTGGTAGCCCACGCTCATCGGGCGCCCCGGCACGTGGGTCGACACCAGCACCTCGAGCGGCGGCTCGACCGCAGCGAGCCCCGCGGCGTCGGTGATGCGGCGTGGGACGGTCGAGCCGAGCCCATCCAGGGCTTCGTGGCGCAGCCACGTCAGGGCGTCCCGCTCGCGCCGAACCGCTTCGCGGGCGACCTCGGTGGTCGGCACCTTGCACACCAGGCCGTCGCCCGAGGCGGTGCCGAACAGCGCCGTGATCTTGGCGTCGGGGTCGCGGCTGGTGGCCAGCAGCAGGACCCGTGACCCCTGGGGCCCCAGCTCCGTCAGGGCGCCCGCGATCGGGAGCGGCACGGTCATCGCCGCACCCCGAGGACGAGGCGACCGGGCGCAAGCGCACCGGTCCAGCGCCACGGTGCCCGCGCGCCGAGGACCATCGCCAGGCTGCCCATCGCCGTGATCCACCCGCGTGCGGGGGGCACCATCGCCACGGTGTCCCAGAACGCCGAGACCGTCTGCGGGTGGTCGTCGAAGAGCACCAGCGGACGCGAGCCGGAGGGGAGAGCCACCAGCTCGCGCTCGACCCGCACCCCTGCCCGGTCGCAACGTCGTCGGGCGGCTCGCCGCAGGAAGGGGCGATCGGCGACGATCGCCACCGGGGTGCCCGGAGCGAGCTGCGGCAGGACCCGGGCGGCCTCGGTCCACGACACCGCGACGGTGCCCGGGGGGCACAGCGGAGCCCAGACGGCAGCCGGCCCGGAACCGGCCGTAGCGCGGTTGGCGCGGTCCGTGCGGTCGGCGCCGTCGGCGCGGAGGCTCGGGTTCTCTTCACCCTGGGCGACCGAGAGGGCCCCGGGCGGTGCGTCGAGGAGCTGGGGCGACGCGCTCCCGCGCTGCCACCTCATCACGCGACGTTCCTGTGCGAGGGCGCTGCGCTCGACCCGGATGGTGCGACAGCCGGGCTCGGGAGACCGAGGGCGCGGGAGTACTCCTCGTCGAGAATCTCTCCCAGGCGGTGCTCGTCATACTCCCCGGCGGCGCGCTCGCGGCCCTTGCTCGCCATCATCGCGGTCCGGTCGGGTTCGTCGAGCAGCTCGCGGATGCCGGAGGCGAGCTCGAGCGGATGGCCGGCGCGCACCAGCACCCCGGTCTCGCCGGGGATGATCAGGTCCGGGACGGAGTTGACCGCCGTGACCACGGCGGGGATGCCGCACCGCATGGCCTCGACCAGGGCGCAGGGCAGGCCCTCGTAGCGACTCGACATCGCGAACACGTCGAACGCCGGGAGCAGGTCCGCCACGTCGCTGCGCTCACCAGCCAGCAGGACGCGGTCCTGCAGGCCGCGGCGACGGACCAGCTCCTCGACCTCGGCACGGAGCGGACCCGAGCCGATCCACACCCCGCGGACGCGGGGGTCGCGAAGAGCGGCCAGGGCCTCCACGAAGTGTTCCGGCGCCTTCTGGAAGTCCAGCCTGCCCACGGTGCCGACCACGACGTCGCGGTCGTCCAGGCCCAGCGTCCGTCGAGCGGCTGCCCGCGACGCAGCGGTCAGTGGCACGGTGCGCGACTCCACAACTGGAGAGACCGTGCGCAGCGAGGCATCGACGACCAGACCTCGCCGCAACGCCTCGCTGGACACCCCGGTGCCGATGCACAGCACGACGTCGGTGTAGGCGGCCAGTCGGCGCTCGGCAGCGATGTACGCCTGCCGCCGGGCCCTTCCCTGGAAGTCGTGGAAGGGGAAGCCGTGGTAGGTGTGCACGATCGCGGGTGTTGAGCACCGGTGTGCCGCAACGCGTCCCACCGCGCCGGCCTTCGCGCTGTGCGTGTGCACGACGTCGAAACGCCGCTGGGCGAACAGCTCCGTGAGGCGTCGTACGGCGAGGAGGTCCTGGCGTGCGGAGAGCTGTGGCACCAGGGAAGGCTCCAGCACGACCTCCATCCCGGCGGCTTCGGCTGCGCGGGTCAGCGGACCGCCCTCTCCGGTCACGAACGTCACGCGGTAGCGCGCAGGATCCAGCCCCCGAGCGCCGCGCAGGGCGACTCCGCCGGCGCCGGCGATCATCCTGGTGACGACGGTCGCCACCTCGATGCGTGAGTTCACGGGGTGACCTTTCGTGCGGACTGGGAAGCCAGGTCGTGGGCGAGGAGCCGCTGGAGCCGGCTGAGGGTGGGCTCGCCGGACGCGTCGAGCCCGCTCCCGGGGACCCCGAGGGTGAGCTCGAAGCACGGCAGCGAGTCGGTCAGCCGGTATGCCGTCTCCTGCAGTGGGGGATGGGAGGGCCCGAGGCCGCCCAGGGCGAGCTGGGCCACGAGCGGCCAGAACCGCTGGAGCTCACCGGCGGCGTAGGTCCCGGCCACCAGGGCGCGGGCGGCAGCAGCGCTGGGCAGCCCGGTGACCCGGGTCTCGCCGTGGTCGTCGCGTCGCACGACCACCACCAGCTGGGGGCGCAGGCACTCGACCCTGCCCGTCCAACGGTGCTCACGCCGGTGGTGCGCCGCCTTGGCGCCACCGCCACCGAAGGCCGTGCCCTCCGGCAGGCGCAGTGCCTCGACCACGCCGTGGACGACGTCACCGTCGCTGACCCCCAGGTTGTCGCAGACCGCGTGGGCCCCGTGGGCGAGGGCGTCGGCCACGAGCGAGGACTTGCCGACCCCTCCTGGACCCGCGAGCAGGATGCACACCCCTTCGACCTCGAGGACGCTCACGTGCAAGGGGCTGAGCCCCTCACGAGCCACTGCCGTCCACAGCGCGGGGTGGTGCAACAGCACCTGGGACCGCAGCGCGCGGTGCCGCTGGGGCAGCAGGTGGGCGGCGAGCCGCTCGCGGCTGCTCGGCGACCAGGTGCTGGCGACCTCGATCCGGGCGCCCGGGTTCGGGAGGCCGGGCGGCAGGGCGCGCCACCGCTGGGCGAACCCGGATCCGCCTGCGCTGGAGAGGAACACCGCCTCTCCGCTCCTCCAGACACCACGGGCCACCGGCTCGAGCCCGTGGGCCTGCGGCCGACGCAGCAACCGGGTCAACCGCAGGTCATGGCCGGCGCTCCCGAGGGGTGCCAGGGTCCGGCCCGACGCCTCCTGGACTGCTGCACCGATGGCTGTCGTCGGGGGTGAAGTCGACCAGGACCCGCTGACCGGCCGTCACCAGGGTCTGTGGGCTCATCGCCCCTCCCCGGCGCTCCGCTGGGGCTGCAGGGGCGCCCCGGCCGACCCGCGCGGCGGCTCGGCGGTGGGCTCGGCCACGTGACGGCGTCCGCGCTTGGTGGCGTCGAGCACACCGAGCAGCGGCCACCGGGTGGCGCGGAGCATGTCCCGCAGGTCCTCGAGGCTGCGCTGCGTGACGGGGGAGACGTAGACGATCACCATGCCGCTCCCCGGCTCGTCCTCCGGACGCAGCGTGAGCAGGTCGGCGAAGACGGTCTCCCGGGGGAGACGCTCGGGCCCGACGTGGCCGGTCGCGTGGTTGCCGTTGAGCGTCGGGAGCTCGAGCGGCTCCGGCTCGGCCGTTGGGCGCCTCGTGAGCGATCGCACCAGGGCGGACACGATCGGCTGCTCGTGGGGGACGTCGGGGTTGGCAGGCAGCAGCACGAGCGTGGGATGACCGTGCCGTCTGGCGGCCAGCGACAGGGTCTGGGCCGTCACGTCGGTGCCCTGACGGGTGGAGGAGAGCACCGGCGTGTCCAGTGCGCGGGCCAGCCCCCGGGCGTCGGGGATCTTGGGGCGCAGGGTCTCCGCGGCGGCGGCTGCGGCCAGACCCAGGCACAGTCCGAGGAGCAGGGCCAGACCCAGGCGTGGGCCGAGGGACGGCGGAGACCTGGAGGACGGTGGCGTGCCCGGGTCGATGATGACGGCACGACCGCGAGCGAGGTCGGCCAGCGTCAGGGCGGACGCCTGCGCGCTGAGCTCGGCGGCCGTCTGCTGCGGCCTGGTTCATCTGCTGGGAGAGCCGGTCCTGGACCGGGCCGGGAGCGGTGACGAGGATCCGTCGGGCCAACCGGTCCTGCTGGGAGCGCGCGTCGGCCAGCTTGCGGCTCACGTCACGGTTGGCGTCGTCGAACCGCTGGCGGTCGGCGTTGTTCATGAAGGACAGGACACCCACGCTGAGCGAGTCGACCAGCGACCGGGCGCGGGCCTCGGTGCTCTCGGTGACCGACGAGCTCCACGATCGGTGACTCGCCGAGGCGCTGGGCGGTCACCTGCTGCTCGGCGACCACCACCGGGTCGCCCCGCAGGCCTGCCGACCGCATCGCCTGTCGCACCACGTTCGGTGTGGTGGCGATCGCGAGCACCCGCGAGCTGAGTCCCTCGGCCTCGGTGGAGCTGGTCGGCACCGTCGAGGTGGACTGGATGCCTGAGGCTGGCGTGCCACTGCGGCGGCGGGCGCACGGGTCAGTCGAGCACCAGGCCCACCGGCAGCAGGCGTCAGCACGGTGATCAGCACGCCATGTGGGATCGGATGACGCGGCGGAAGAGTTCGTCCAAGGTCATGATGGTGTGCTCACATTTCTGCTCGTCCTGCCGAGCCGTGTGGTGGTGCTGTCGTGTCGGGTGCTGTGGGGGTGGGTGGTGTCGGGGTGGGTGGTGACGGGGTGGGTGCTGACGTGGCGGGTGGGGGAGACGGCCTGCGTCCTTGGCGTTCTCACGGTCCGAGCGCCGGATCCCGTTCGAAGGCACCGAGATCGGCATACGTCGGTGAGCCGGTCCCGGTGTCGGTGACGTTCGGGTCGTCGATGGGGAGCTGGCCGAAGAGGTCGTCGGCACGCCACCCCGTGACCCCGGCCTGGGCGGCGTCGATCGCGGGCGAGCCGGCACGCACCCGCAGGTCGCGGGAGGCAGGGTCGGCGAAGAGCGGGTCGCCCACGAGGCCTGCCTGTTCCTGGCCGGTGGCGGTGACGAACGGCGCCTGGGCCGTGTAGTTGGTGTAGGCCCACTGGTAGAGCACGCCGCCCGCGGACTTGAAGACGAGGTCGCGGTCCATCGTCGTCCCGGGGGTGGAGGAGCTGTCGACCCTGACCTCGCCGATGGTGCGGGGGCTGATGACGGCGTTGTCGACGGCGATGTTGTCGCGCAGCGTGGCGCCGGAGGACCCGCCCTCGAAGTTGATGCCCGCGGTGGTGTTGCCGACGACGGTGTTGGAGACGACCACCGATCCCGGGGCGCCGTAGTTGTCGATGCCGTGGTCGCCGTTGTCGTAGGTGACGTTGCGGCGCACCACGGTGCCCGTCGCGCCGGTGTAGGCCTCGATCCCCGAGTCGTCGTTGCCCCAGGTGCGGTTGTTCTCGACGACCGTGTTGGAGGAGGCGGAGCTGACGTCGATGCCGGTGGCCGAGCGGGTGCCGGGCTTGAGGTTGGCGTAGGCGTTGACCCCGCGCACGACCGACCGGCGGCTGGACTGGACGCTGACCCCGTGGAACCCGTTGTGGTGGCTCTCCCCGCCCTGGACGACGCAGTCGGTGTCGTCCAGCAACCGGATGCCGGTGGAGCCGTTGTGGTGGGCGAGGACCGTGTCGGTGACGACGCCGGTCGAGTGCTCGACGCTGATGCCGTACGCGCCGTTGCGGGCGGTCTCGACGCCGCTCACCGTCACGGCCGAGACGGTGTCCAGCAGGAGGCCGTTGACGGCGGTGTCCACGACCGTGAACCCACTCAGCCGGACGTTGGCGACGTTGCGCACGAGGAACCCGTAGCTGCGGGTGCCGACCGCGCCGGTCGAGGGGGTTCCGCCCGTGACGACCACCCCGGGGGCCCCCCGCATCACCACGGGTGCGGCTGCGGTGCCGGTGTTGGCCATCGTGACCTGCTCGGGGTAGGTGCCCGCGGCGACGTCGACCGTGTCGCCGGCCAGGGCCTTGCGGGCGGCGGCACCGATGGTGCAGAACGGCTGGCCCGCGGTGCCGGCACCGGTGTCGGAGCAGGAGGTCGAGGACCGGTCGACCCGGTAGGCCACGGGTTGGCGCACCGTGACCGTCTCGGTCGCGCGGGCGGTGCTCACGGCGCCCGCGGTGTCGGTCACGGTGACCGTCACGGTGTACGTCCCGGCGGTGCCGAAGACGTGGGAGGTCACCGGCGCCGACTGCGGACCCGTCCCGGTGCCGTCGCCGAAGTCGAAGGCGTACGTGGCGATCCCGAACGCGTCGGTGTCGGTGGACCCCGAGGCGTTGACCGACACGGTGGCGTCGGGTGGCACGCTCGTCGTCGCGGGGTCGAGGAGCAGCGAGGCCCGCGGTGCGTAGTCGGTCACGGGTGTGGGGCTGTACTCGAGGGCGCCCCGGTCGGCATACGTGGGGGTGCCGGCGCCACGGTCCGGGACCGCGGTGTCGTCCAAAGGTGTCCACACGCCGGTGCCGATGAAACCCGGGGCGCCGGCGTCGGCGGAGTCGACCGCCACCGAACCGGCGCCGAGCCGCAGGTCGCCCTTGGAGGGGTCGACCAGGCCCGGGTCGTAGGCCAGTCCGTGCGCCTCCTGGCCACTGGCCGCCGCGTAGGCGGTGAGGCTGCGGTAGGCCGTCGACGACACCTTCACGGAGTTGCGGGTCGTGCTGTTCCAGGCGAGGTCGTAGTCCGCGACGAGGCCGGTGGCGGAGGAGGTGTCGACCATGAGGTTGTACTCGCCGGTGGCTGCGCCGTTCTCGGTGAGCACGTTGTTCTCCGAGCGGGCGCCCGTCGAGCTGCCCTCGACGGCCAAGCCGTCGCGTCGGTTGCCGGTCGAGGTGTTGTTGACGACGACGGCCCCGGTGGCACCCAGCACGTGCAGGCCGTGGTCGCCGTTGGCGTAGCTGAGGTTGCGGGCCAGCAGCGGCCGGTGGGCGCCGGTCGCGACCTGGATCCCGGTGTCCTGGTTGGCCCAGGTGACGTTGCCGGTGACCTGGGCGTCGGTGGAGGAGCCGCTGACGTCGATGCCGGCGGCCGTGGCGGTGCCGGTGACCGCCACGTTGTGGTCGGAGCGGTTGCGGGTCAGGACGGTGCCCGGCGAGCTGGTGGTGCTGATGCCGTGCAGCCCGTTGTGGTCGGCGCCGGAGTCCTGCACGGTGACCGCGGACGAGGCGGAGATGCGGATGCCGACCGAGACCGCGCGGGTGGCCACCACGGAGGCCAGCAGCACCGAGCTGCTGGCGGCCTCGACCAGGATCCCGTTCGAGCCGCCCTGGTCCGAGGTCGTGTCGCGGACCTCGACTCGCGTCGAGGCGTTGACCCTCGTCCCGGCATACCCCGCCCCACGGGTGTCGAGCCCCCGGACGACGACGTCGTGCAGCCCGACGAGGTTGACGCCGTAGGACTGGGCGCCTGCCTCGATCGCCTGGCCGATGGGGCTGGGCCCCCCGAGGTTGACCAGCAGCACCTTGGCCGTCGCGTCGTAGAACCAGCCCTGCGGGCCGACCGTCGAGGCGCTGGTGGCCTGGGTCAGGCGGGTGTCGCCGAGGAGGACCTGTCGTGGTGTGGCCGGCGGGGCGTACCCCGTCTGCCAGGTGCCGGCGGGTGCCGGTGACGGCGACGCGGTCCATGCCGTGGCCCCGAGGTAGCGGGTGCCGAGGACCAGCACACCGGTCCCGGTGGCGGCGATGGTGATCGGGTTGCCAGCGGCGCCCGACGCGGTGGGGGTGACCTGCTCGCGGTAGGTGCCGGGAGCGACGCGGACGGTGTCGCCGGGTGTCACCGCGCGACGGACGGCGGCGCTGATGGTGCAGAACGGGGCGGCTGCCGTGCCTGTGCCCGTGTCGGTGCAGGTGGTCGCCGAGCCGTCGACGGAGTACGTCGAGCCGCTGGCGGCGCCGGCGCTGCTTCCCTCGCCGACGGTCACGGCCGTGGTGCCCAGCAGCACCGCGAGCGCGACGGCGACCGCCCGGCGGGGGCGGTGCGCGGATGCGGTGGTGGGCACGGGGGGCGCCTAGTGGAGGACGGCGATGGGACGCATGCGGGCGACGGGACGCACGAGCTCGTGGCGACGGAGCACGTCGAGCGCCGCAGTGACGCCGTTGTCGTCGTAGTGGGCGACATCGGTGGGCGCCGCGTCGCTGTAGCGGAAGCGCAGGGTCTGGCGGCCCTGGGGGTCCTCCCCGGACAGGCCGCGTCGCACCAGGTCGGAGACCACGGTGCCGGCACCGTGGCAGGCGGAGTGAAGGCTCCGGTCGGCGTGCTCGCCGGCCACCGCGAGGAAGCTGGAGGTGCGGTGGGTGCCGGGCAGCAGCACGGCCTGCCCGGTCTCTGCGAACGTCGTCCCCGCCGGCATCATGTCGGCGGTGTAGGCGCGGCAGGAGTTGTGCCGGTGCACCACTCCTCGCCCGTCGCCGACCGGCTCCTCGTAGATGCTGTTGTGCGGCGAGTCCACCACCAGCCGGCCCGTCGCCCCGCCGAAGCACTCGCTGGCCAGCCGGCGCAGGGAGGCGTACGTGGACACCCGGAAGGCGAAGCCGTAGTTCATCGCCGCGGCGTTGGCCAGCATCAGTCGCTGACCCTCGTCGCTGTCGAGGCTGATCGGCGGGCAGCCGTCGGTGAAGTAGAGGTCGAGGCGCTCACGCAGCGCCTGCCAGGAGCGGGCCGTGCGCAGGTGGAACAACGGCTTGAGCGCGAGGTTGACCGCCTTGACCTGGCGCGGGTAGTCCTTGCGCCGCGTGAAGAGCCGTCCGATCTCACCGGCCAGCACCCCGCCGCCCCCGTGGTACTGCACCGTCAGCTGGCCCTCGCGCACCCCGAGCCGCGACGCGGTCTCGGGCTCGAGGACCTCCTCGACGCGCTGGAGCTCCACGAAGTGGTTGCTGGGTCCCACCGTCCCGAACCGGAAGCGGGCCAGCTGGACCGCGAAGCCGGGGAGCTCCTTCTGCAACCGCTCGATGCCGCCATACGGCTCGAGGTCCAGGCGTCCGCCCTCCTCGATGCGTTCGAGCTCCTCGGCCGGCAGGTCCCAGCGGTCGGCCCCGAACTCCGCACCGTGCTCGGCCGCCGACAGCACCTCCGCGGCGCTGAGCTCACGGCCACCCTTGGTGGGGTAGGGGTAGCGCTCGCGGACCCCGCGCATGAAGCGCTCGACCGCAGCGGGGTCGGCGTCGTCGGAGTCCAGGGCGATCAGGGCCATGCCGCAGTTCACCGAGGACCCCGTGAGGTCGGGACGTATGGTGCCCCGGGTCGCGATGGCGACGCTGGACGGCAGCTCCATCTTCGACTTGTGGTGGAAGTCCGGCAGCACCACCGGGGGCGCCGCGAGGTCGGTGTTCGGCCAGGCGCGACCGCACCTGGAGCAAGGCGTCCTGGTCGGCGGGCAGCAGGTGCTCGTCCTCGAACACGGTGGGCCCGGCGAGGATCTGGGCCTGGGTGGTCCGGGGGACCGGGGGACTCGTCATGGGGCCGCGCCTCGTCTGCTCGGTGGTGGAGTGATCGGTGATGTGGTGCTCGGTGGTGGAGTGCTCGGTGGTCATCGGTCGCTCAGTAGTCGTCGGGGTAGGGAGCGGCCATCGCTGCGTGGGCCGGGACCGTCGGGGTGTACTCCGGCACCAGGGCACGCAGGTGGGCACGCACCTCGTCGGGGCGGTTGTGCTCGGCGCTCTCGTACAGGTCCTCGAGCCGCGCCCGGAACCAGGACGACGTCGTGGGCGGCTTGGCCCTGGCGATCCGGGCGTGCGCCGTCGGGTCGACGTCCTCGGTGGCCCCGAAGAGCTCCTCGTGGAGCTTCTCCCCGGGCCGGAGCCCGGTGAACTGGATGTCGACGTCACGGGCGTTGAGCATCACCGCGAAGCGCTCGACGATGTCGACGATGCGCACGGGGTCTCCCATGTCGAGGACGAAGGTGCCGGGGCGCTCGCACATGTGGGCTGCCTCGAGCACGAGGCCGACCGCCTCCTCGACGGTCATGAAGAACCGCGTCACGTCGGGGTGCGTCACCGTGACCGGACGACCGGAGGCGACCTGCTGCTTGATCACGTGGAGCAGCGACCCTCGCGAGCCGAGCACGTTGCCGAACCGCACCGAGGCGAGCGACGTGGTCGGGGAGTGCCGGTCGGCCAGCACCATCTCGGCCAGCCGCTTGGTCGCGCCCAGCACCGAGCTCGGGTCGGCGGCCTTGTCGGTCGAGATGAGGATCAGCTTCGACGCCCGGTGGGCGACGGCGGCCTCCACGAGGTTCTGCGTCCCGAGGACGTTGGACTTCACGCCCTCGCAGGGGTGCCGCTCAAGGACGGGGAGGTGCTTGAGGGCAGCGGCGTGGAAGACGATCTCGGGGCGGTGCTCACGGAACAGCTGGTGGATCCGGGGCCGGTCGCGGATGTCGGCCACCACCGTCTCGTCGGTGTCGAGCAGGCCACGTCCCGAGACCTCGAGCGTCAACCGGTGCAGGTTGGACTCGTCGTGGTCGAGCATCACCAGGCTGGCAGGGCCGAAGCCCTGGATCTGGCGGCACAGCTCGCTGCCGATCGACCCACCGGCGCCGGTCACGAGGACCCGTCTACCCGTGATGGCATGGGCCGCTTCGCGACTCACCACGTGCATCTCGGCCCGCCCGATGAGTGGGCGCACCTGCAGGGACTGCATGTCGGTGCCGGCGACCTGGCGCTGGAGTGCGGACAGGAACGGTGGCAGGTGTCGCACGGACACGCCGCATGCCATGGCGCGGGCCCCGATGCTCTGGATCACGCTGACGGGCAGCGAGGGGATCGCGATCACCAGCACCTCGGTGTGCGTCTCCTCCAGGACCCTCTCGAGGTCGCCCAACGTGCCCAGCACCGGACGTCGCGCCACGAGGGTGCGCAGCTTGAGCGGGTCGTCGTCGAGGAAGCCCACGGGGTCCAGCCCGAACGACGACACCCGGGCGAGGTCCCGCGTCAGCGCTCGACCCGCTTCACCCGCACCCACCACCAGCGTCGTGAGCCCGGGGCGCGTCCTGCGCCGGGGGATGTTCACCTGGATGGGGCGGCTGCTCAGCTGGGTCATGGGATCGTCCTGATGGCGGTGGCGATCGCTGCCGCGCCGGCGACGGTGGCGATGCTGGCGGCGCTGGCTGCCCTGGTGATGCTGGCGGGCGGGACAGCGGTGGAGAGGGCGCCCGAACCCCTGGAGGGCAGGGCAGCAGCGAGGACCTCGAGCACCCGCGCGACGTGGGCGTCGGTGAGGCAGGGGTGCATGGGCAGCGACAGGGTCTGCTCGGCGAGCTCGTCGGCCCCCGGCATCGGTCGCGGGGTTCCGTAGGCGCCACGTGCGGCGGCGTCGAACTGGTGGGCGGGGATGAAGTGCACCGACACCCCGACCGAGTGCTCGCCGAGCACCTGGGCGACCTGGTCCCGCGTGGTCCCGGCCTCCTCGGTGACCCTGACGGCATAGAGGTGCCAGGCGTGGGTGCCCTCGTGGGGCAGTGGGCGGTGCGGGGGAGCGAGGCCGACGAGGTCGGTCAGGCCCTGGTCGTACTGGCGGGCGATCTCGGCACGTCGGGCCTGCCACTCGCCGAGGTGGCGGAGCTGAGCCCGTCCGATCGAGCCCTGGACGTCGGACATGTTGGCCTTGAGCCCCGGTTCGTGCACGTCGTAGCGCCACGACCCCCCGGGCTGGTAGCGCCGCCAGGCATCGGCGGACATGCCGTGCAACCGAGAGCGTCGCCAGGCCTGCGCGAGGTCGGCGTCGTTGGTCGTGACCATGCCGCCCTCACCGATGGGCAGGTTCTTGGTGGCGTAGAAGCTGAAACAGCTCGCGGCCGTGAGGCTCCCGACGGGCTTGGTGGCGCTGCGCGTCCCCACGGCGTGGGCCGCGTCCTCGACCACGTGGTCGAGGGGCAAGCCTGCGGCGAGGGCAAGTGCTGTGACGTCGGCCGGGTCGCCGGCGTAGTGCACGACGACCATGGCGGCCGGTCGGTCTCCTTGCCGCCGCAGCCACGCGACGGCATCCGCGACGGTGGAGGGGGTGGTCAGCCCCGTGAGCGGCGAGACGTCGACCAGGACCGGTTGCAGGCCGGCGTGCAGGATCGCGTGGATCGCCCCGCAGAAGGTGTTCGTCGACGTCAGCACCGGAGCGCCCGGAGGCAGGCGCAACGAGCGGAGTGCGAGCTCGATCCCCACCGTGCAGGAGCTGACGGCGACCGCGTGCTCGGCCTCCACGTCGGCGGCGAACTCGCGCTCGAACGCGAGGACCTCGTTGCCGGTCGTGACCCAGCCTGACGCGAGCACCCGGTCCGCAGCCTCGCGCGCCTCGGTCGAGATGAGGCACTGCGCGAACGGCACTGGTTCTGCTGCCCCCCACCCTGCCGCTGCGGTGTCCCCGCCGCTGCGGGCGGGGGACGGGATCGTCTCCGTGCGCGTTTCAATTCGAGGCATGTCTGGGTTCCCCTGCCGTTCCCCGGTTTACTGCGTATTTGCCTTGCGTTCACTTGCTTCGATCACCGACGTTAGGCCTCGCTGGAAGAGGTGGCGTCGAGTAAGCGGGTGACGAGGCGTACGCCATCAGGCGGAGGTCCTGTCAGTGGCATTTTGCGGCGGTGTTCGGGCCAGAATGACCGAGGAAGCGCCCCGGATGTGGGCCCTGAAATCCAGCAGATTGTGTGCAGATCAGTTGCGGCACAGAGGAATTCGCGACTCCTGCAAACGTGGGAGTTCAGGAGGCGCGTAGGGCGCGGGCTGGGGCGTCGCGGAGCGGGACGCTCCCGGCCGCCGCACCGGTCCGTCCACGACGACCTGGTGGATGAGAGCGATGCCGGGTTGGGTGGGAAGGGCGCGGTCGCCCTCCCACACTGCGACTCGAGCGTTCGTCATGTGAGACGTCGGTATCAGCGTGCAAGACCGCTCATAAGGTGGGCTGCATGTCCAGCCACGTCTCCAGCACCGACACCGTCAACCTCGCCGTCATCGGTGGTGACGGCATCGGCCCCGAGGTCGTCGCCGAGGGCCTGAAGGTGCTCGACGCGGTCACGAGTGGCGCCGGGCCCAAGATCCACACCACCGAGTACGACCTGGGCGCCCGTCGCTGGCACGCGACCGGCGAGACGCTGCCCGACTCGGTCCTCGAGGAGCTGCGCGGTCACGACGCCATCCTGCTCGGGGCGATCGGTGACCCCACGGTCCCGAGCGGTGTCCTCGAGCGCGGTGTCCTGCTGCCGCTGCGGTTCGCCCTGCAGCACTACGTGAACCTGCGCCCGGCCAAGCTCTACCCGGGGGTGCAGAGCCCGCTGGCCGTCGAGCGGGTCGCGCCCGACGGGATCGACTTCGTGGTCGTCCGGGAGGGCACCGAGGGTCCGTACGTCGGCAACGGCGGCTCGTTGCGCACCGGAACCCCTCAGGAGATCGCCACCGAGGTGAGCGTCAACACCAGGTTCGGCGTCGAACGGGTCGTGCGGGATGCCTTCGCCCGGGCCGCTGCGCGTCCGCGCAAGCACCTGACGCTGGTCCACAAGACCAACGTCCTCACCTACGCGCGCGACCTGTGGCGCCGTACGTTCGAGGAGGTCGCGCGCGACTACCCCGAGGTCAAGACCGACTACCAGCACGTCGACGCCTGCCACGATGGTCGTGGTCACGACCCCGAGCGGTTCGACGTGATCGCCACGACCAACATGTTCGGCGACATCATCACCGACCTGGGCGCCGTGCTCCAGGGGGGGATGGGCCTGGCCGCCTCGGGCAACCTGAACCCCGACGGACCGCCCCCAGCATGTTCGAGCCGGTCCACGGCTCGGCCCCCGACATCGCCGGCAAGGGGATCGCCAACCCGATCGCCGCGATCCTCTCGGTGGCCATGATGCTCGACCACCTCGGCCGCACCGAGGAGTCGGCGCGGGTGGAGCGGGCGGTCGCGGCCGACCTCGCCGAGCGCGGGACGGCTGTACGCAGCACGACCGAGGTGGGCGACGCGATCGCTGCGCGCCTCTGAGCCGCCGCTGCACCTGAGTCTCCTGCCGGAGGTGGCGGCCTGGCGGGTAACCTCGGCAGGAGATCCGCAACGACGCAGGAGGACTCCCATGAGCCAGACCACCGCCCCGCTGACCTTCGAGGTCACCCGGCGCACCGATCTGCGGCCGGACGCGGAGCGCGAGGCGGTACTGGTCAACCCCGGTTTCGGCACCACCTTCACCGACCACATGGTCACCGCCACCTGGACCAAGGGGCAGGGGTGGCACGACGGCAAGGTCGCGGCATACGGGCCCATCACCCTCATGCCGTCCGCGGCCGTCCTGCACTACGCGCAGGAGATCTTCGAGGGCATGAAGGCCTACCGGCACGAGGACGGGTCCATCTGGACCTTCCGCCCGGAGGCCAACGCCCAGCGGATGATCCGAAGCGCCCGGCGGATGACCCTGCCCGAGCTGCCCGTCGAGGACTTCATCGCCTCGCTCAAGGCGCTCGTCGAGGTCGACCAGGCGTGGGTGCCCTCCGGCGCCGGCGGCGAGGCGAGCCTCTACCTGCGTCCCTTCATGTATGCGTCGGAGGCCTTCCTCGGCGTGCGCCCGGCCTCGGAGGTGACCTACTCCGTCATCGCGTCCCCGGCCGGGGCCTACTTCACCGGCGGCATCAAGCCGGTGACGCTCTGGCTCTCGATGGACTACGCACGGGCCGGCGACGGTGGCACCGGTGCGGCCAAGTGCGGCGGCAACTACGCCTCCAGCCTCGCCGGCCAGCTCGAGGGCATCGAGAACGGTTGCGACCAGGCGGTGTTCCTCGATGCCTCGACGCACACCTACGTCGAGGAGCTGGGAGGGATGAACCTCTTCTTCGTCACCCGCGACAACAAGCTCATCACTCCCGAGCTCACCGGCTCGATCCTCGAGGGCGTCACCAGGTCCTCGGTGCTGGAGCTCGCCAAGGAGATGGGCCTGGAGCCCGAGGAGCGCCGGATCCCCATCCAGGAGTGGAAGGACGGCGCGGCCAGCGGCGAGATCACCGAGATCTTCGCGTGCGGCACCGCAGCGGTCATCACGCCCGTCGGGGAGCTGAAGTGGGACGGCGGCAGCTGTGACCACCGGCGCGGTGTGGACTACGGCGACGTGACCCGCAGCATCCGCGAGAAGCTCCTCGACATCCAGTACGGCCGCGCCGAGGACGTCCACGGCTGGCTGACCCGCCTGGTCTGAGGCCGCGAGGTCGGACGATCCAGCGACCGCACCGCGCGCCGGGCCCCGTGGCCCGGCGCGCGTCGTCGTCTCAGGCCATCGCCAACAGGCTCCGCAGCGCCCACCAGCTCGAGGCGGCCAGGACCACGACGAAGCTGGCGTTCCAGGACCAGCGCGGCAGGTGGGTGAGCTCGGCGAGCACGGCCGGGTCGGAGCCGAGTCCCGGGTGCCCCAGGACGGCGCCGAGGTGGCGCCAGGCGCCAACCAGCAGGAAGGTCCCGCTGCCGAGCAGGATCCCGCCCTGCACGGCCGGCGCAGCCCACCACCAGAGCGCGCCGGTGACGGCCGTGAGGGCCAGCATCACCGCGGCCGTGTAGACCGAGCGCACCCGGACCAGGGACAGCACGAGCACCGCTGCTGTCGCGGCGAGGACCGGGGGAGCCCAGCCGGCGCCCGCGGCGAACAAGGAGAACGCCCCCACCACCGCGGGCGCGGGGTACCCCGACCAGGTGCAGAGGACCCGACCCAGCCCACGGGCGGGACCGACGGTCACGGCATGGCCGGACATGTCGCCGCGCAGGACCAGACCGGTGAACCGGCGACCGAACGCGGTCCCTACGAGGCCGTGGCCCAGCTCGTGCACCACGGTGACGACGACCCTGGCCTGCGTCCACCACGTCGGGACGATGACGACGACGAGGACCAGGGCCAGCACCACGACGACGCCGGGCCCGCCAGGAACCGAGGACGCATCCGTGTGCAGCCGCGTCACGACCTCGGTCCAGAGGTCGGATCGGCCGCTGCCGGCGGTCTGCGTGGTCCCGTGCACGCGGTCATCCTGCCGGGCGAGCCTGTAGCTCCGGTAAGGGGTGGTCTCAAAGGTCCACGAACGTGCCAAACGAAGGCAACCGGGACTGACGCCCGGTGTTGGCACGAGGAACTACCCACGAATCCTCGTCATGAGGGTCTGGTCGACAGGACGCCTCGGCAGTAGCATCGGCCCAACTTCGTACCGAAGACTAGGAGCCGAGATGGCCAGTGTCAGCGAACTGTCGGACGACGAGCGCCGCCTTGCGGAGCTCGGGTACAAGCAAGAGCTGGACCGGTCGTGGTCGGGCTTCTCCAACTTCGCCATCTCGTTCTCGATCATCTCGATCCTGGCCGGCTGCTTCACCACCTTCGGGGTGGGCTGGAACAACGGCGGCCCGGCCGCGATCGCGTGGGGCTGGCCGATCATCAGCCTGTTCATCCTCACCATCGGGCTCTGCATGTCAGAGCTGGTCTCCGCCTACCCCACGTCTGGTGGGATCTACTGGTGGGCCAGCAAGCTGGGCGGAGTCAAGGCGGGCTACTACACGGGCTGGCTCAACCTCATCGGACTGCTCGCCATCGACGCGTCGGTCGCCTATGGCTGTGCCACCTTCTTCGACCTGACCCTTGGGGCCTTCAAGAGCGGGTACACGCCGGGTGACCTCAACCGGGTGTTCCTGTACTTCATCGTCGTGCTCATCCTGGTGTCCCTGGTCAACATCTTCTCGGCGCACCTGCTGGCCGTGCTCAACAACATCTCGGTCTGGTGGCACGTGTTCGGTGCCCTGGCGGTCGTGCTCATCCTGTGGTTCGTCCCCAACCACCACGCGAGCGTCTCGTCGGTGTTCACCCACACGGTGAACAACACCGGGTTCAACGGCGGGAGCACCCATGGTCTGGGCTTCTTGCTCTACGTCCTGCCGATCTCGGCGATCCTCACGCAGTACACGATCACCGGGTACGACGCGTCCGCCCACCTCTCGGAGGAGACGCACGGGGCGGCCGACACCGCGGCCAAGGGGATCTGGCAGTCCATCGCCTACTCGGCGATCGGTGGCTGGATCCTGCTGCTCACCTTCCTCTTCGCCGTTCAGGACGAGGCCGGGGTGACCAAGGGTGGCGGCGCGGTCGCGACGATCTTCAACCAGGCCCTGTCGAGCAAGTGGGCGGGCACCGTCCTGCTCATCTCGACGGCCGGACAGTTCTTCTGCACCACTGCGTGCATGACCTCGACCACCCGCATGTTGTTTGCCTTCAGCCGTGACGGGGCGGTCCCCGGGTCACGCCTGTGGTCGAAGCTGAGCTCCAGGCGCGTGCCCGTCAACGGAGTCATCCTGTCGGCGGTCATCGCCGTCGTGCTCACCCTGCCGGCCCTCGTCAAGGTCAACATCGGCACGGCGGCAGCGCCGACCTACGTGCCCATCGCGTTCTTCGCCGTCGTCTCGATCGGGGTGGTCGGTCTCTACGTCGCCTTCGCCATCCCGATCTACTACCGGTGGCGCGCCGGAAGCTCATTCCAGCAGGGCTCGTGGAACCTCGGCACGAAATGGCGCTGGCTGGCGCCGCTGGCGGTCGTCGAGATCATCATCACCTCGATCGTCGCGATGCTGCCGACCGTCAACACCGGTAACCCGTTCGACAAGGACTTCGCGTGGAAGTTCGTCAACTACACCCCGATCGTGGTTCTCGGCGCGATGGCCCTGCTGTGGGTGTTCTGGCACCTGTCGGCCAAGAAGTGGTTCACCGGGCCCAAGCACACGGTCGAGGCGGACGTCGCCGAGACGTTCCGCTGACGGACCGTGCGAGTCGACCAGTGGCTCGACAAGATTGCCTGCCTGGCTGGTCAGGAACGCCGGGTCGATGACCTTCCCGGCGGCCTGACGAACCACAACTACCGGGTCCGGACGGCGACGCTCGACGTCGTCGTCCGGATCTCGCCACCCACGACCGACCTGCTGGCAGTCGACAGGGAACACGAGTGGCTGAACTCCAAGGCCGCTCATGCCGCCGGCGTGGGAGCCCCCGTGGTGGACTACCTGCCGGGCGAAGGGGTGCTCGTCGTGGCCTACCTGCCGGGCCGGACGTGCACGGCTGTCGACATCGGTGCCAACCTGCCACGCCTTGCCGCCGCCCTGCGACGCCTGCACTCCGGGCCGGAGTTCGCCTCGCGTTTCGACATGTTCGACGTGCAGCGCAGGTATGCAGCGATCGTCGTCGAGCGCGGCCTGCCCGTGCCCGACGGGTATGCCGCCCTCGAGCCGGCGGCAGGGCGGCTGGAGGCCGCGCTGCGGGAGCACCCCGAACATCTCGTGCCCTGCCACAACGACCTGCTGGCGGCCAACGTCATCGACGACGGCGGCGACCTGCGCCTGATCGACTACGAGTACTCCGGGATGAACGAACCTGCGTTCGAGCTCGGCAACCTCGTCAACGAGTCGCAGCTCGACCACGCCCACCTCGGGGAGCTGGTGGACAGCTACTACGGGCGCCTCGACGACCGGCTGCTCGCCCGGGCCGAGCTGTGGGGGCTTGCAGGGCGGTGGGCCTGGACCCTGTGGGGAGTGATCCAGCACGGCGTCTCCGACCTCGACCACGACTTCGAGGCGTTCACGGCCGAGCGACTGGACCTCACCGTCGCAGGCTTCGCCGACCCGCGTTTCGACGGGCTCCTCGACGCGGCCGCCAGTCGGCCCGTGCCACAAGGAACATCGTGACCGCGGACCTGCCGACGAGGGCCCGGGTGGTCGTCATCGGTGGGGGAGTCATCGGGTGCAGCGTCGCCTACCACCTGGCCCACCTCGGGTGGACCGACGTGCTGCTCCTGGAGCAGGGGTCGCTGTCGGGTGGGACGACGTGGCACGCCGCCGGGCTGGTCGGGCAGCTGCGGGCCAGCGAGGCCGGCACCCGCCTCGTGCAGTACTCCACGGACCTCTACGCACGGCTGGAGTCGGAGACCGGGCTCGGGACCGGCTTCCGCACCTGCGGTGGCCTGACCGTAGCCCGGACGCCGGACCGGATGGTGGCGCTGCGACGGACCGCCGCCAGCGCAGCGGCATACGACATCGACTGTGAGCTGCTCACGCCCGACCAGGCACACGAGCGGTACCCGCTGCTGCACCACGCGGACCTGCAGGGCGCCCTGTGGCTCCCGGGCGACGGCCGCGCCAACCCGACCGACCTCACCCAGGCCCTCGCGAAGGGAGCGCGGAACCTCGGGGTCGTGGTCCGCGAGCGGGTTCGGGTGACCGGCATCCTGACCAAGGACGGCAGGGTGAGCGGCGTCCGTACCGACCACGGTGACGTCGAGGCGGAGGTGGTCGTCAACTGCGCCGGCCAGTGGGCGAAGGCGGTGGGGGCGATGGCCGGGGTGAACGTGCCACTGCACTCGGCCGAGCACTTCTACGTCGTCACGGAGCAGGTCGAGGGCGTCCACCGCGACCTGCCGATCCTGCGCGACCCCGACGGGTGGACCTACGTCAAGGAAGAGGTCGGCGGCCTCCTCGTCGGCGGCTTCGAGCCCCAGGCGAAGCCGTGGGTCTCCCCGGACCAGATCCCGTACCCCTTCGAGTTCGCCCTGCTGGACGAGGACTGGGAGCACTTCGAGGTGCTCATGGAGAGTGCGGTGCACCGCCTGCCGGTGCTCGCCGAGACGGGGGTCCGCAAGTTCTACAACGGACCCGAGAGCTTCACTCCCGACAACCAGTTCATCATCGGCGAGGCGCCCGAGCTCGCCGGGTTCTTCGTCGCGGCGGGGTTCAACTCGGTGGGGATCGCGTCGGCCGGTGGGGCCGGTCGGGCCCTCGCCGAGTGGGTCGTCGAGGGCGCACCGACGATGGACCTCATCAGCGCCGACATCCGGCGGTTCTCCCCGCTGGCCGGCAACCACGCGTGGTTGCGGGAGCGGGTGGTGGAGGTCCTCGGCCTGCACTATGCGGTGCCGTGGCCCAACCGGGAGCCGCAGACCGGTCGCCCACAGCGACGCTCGCCGGTCCACGACCGGCTGGTGGGGCAGGGTGCGTGCCTCGGCAGCCGGAACCACTGGGAACGAGCCAACGTCTTTGCACCGCAAGGGATCGAGGCTGCCCTGGACTACTCCTGGGACCGTCCGACCTGGGTCGACTGGTCGGTGGCGGAGCAGCTCGTCGCACGGTCCGCCGTGGCAGTCTTCGACCAGACGTCCTTCTCGAAGTACCTCGTGGCCGGTCCCGACGCCGAGCATGCGCTGCAGTGGCTGTGCACCGCGGACGTCGCGGTGCCCGTCGGCCGCACCGTTTACACGGGGCTGCTCAACCGCGGTGGGACGTATGAGGCTGACGTCACCGTCACGAGGGTGTCCGAGCGGGACTTCCTCATCGTGAGCAGTGCCGCGACGACCGTCCGCGACCTCGACTGGATCCGGCGCCACCTGCCGACCGGGACCCGCGCAGAGGTCGTCGACGTCACGGGTGCATGGGCCGTGTTCGGCGTGATGGGCCCACTGGCTGGAACCCTGCTCGAGCGGCTGTCCGGCGACGACCTCTCCGACGCCGGCTTCCCGTTCGCCACGAGTCGTGAGCTGTCCTTGGGCGCCGCTGTGGTCCGCGCCACCCGGATCACCTACGTCGGGGAGCTGGGGTGGGAGCTCTACGTGCCGACCGAGCTGGCCGTCGGCGTCTATGACGACCTGTTCAGGGTGGGCCGCGACCTCGGCGTCGTGCCGGCGGGGTACTCCACCATCGAGGCGATGCGCCTCGAGAAGGGGTACCGCGCGTTCGGTCGCGAGCTGACCACGGACATCGGGCCGGTGGAGGCCGGGCTCGCGTTCGCCTGCAAGCTCGGCACCGACATCGACTTCCTCGGGCGGGCGGCGGTCGAGCTGGCCCGGAAGTCGCCGCCTCGTCGTCGGGTGGTCTCCTTCGTGGCCGGGGACCCGCGTGCCTACCTGTGGGGTGGGGAGCCGGTGCTGCGTGACGGGGTGCCGGTCGGACAGGTGACCAGCGCTGCCTGGGGTGCGGCCGTGGGATCCTCCGTGGGTCTGGCCCTGGTCTCGGACCGTGCAGGGGGCGTGGCCACGGCGGACTGGGTTCGGGGTGGCACGTGGGAGACCGACCTTGCAGGGCAACGGTTCCCGATCGACGTGGGGCTGCGGGCGCCATACGACCCCGATGGGGTCCGGCTGGGGCGGGAGGGGCGATGACTCCCCGAAAGGTTCTTTCGCAGACCATTGACGCGGGTGGCCGTGAGGTATTGGATCGGAAGGTGAGCGCCGCCCCCCACACCTCCCTGCCGTTGGTCGTGCTGCGCGCGGCCTCGGGCAACGCGTTCGAGGTGACGGTCGAGCAGCTCGCGACCGCCATCCGGCTCGGGGTCTTCACCGATGGCGAGCAGCTCCCGCCCGAGCGAGAGCTCGCCGAGCGCCTCGGTGTCAGCCGCAACACGCTGCGCGAGGCGATCGCCGCCCTGCGTGACTCCGGGTTGGTCACCACGCGTCGCGGTCGTGGTGGCGGCACGGTCATCACCTACTCCGGGCTCGAGCCGGGCAGCGGCAGCCCGGTCGTGCGCACCGGTGCCGCGCTGGCAGACGCCCTCGACTTCCGCCGCGTCGTCGAGCCGGGCGCGGCCGCCCTGGCCGCGACGCGCGCGCTGTCCGCAGACCAGCGTGCCTGGCTGCTCGAGAGCGCCAAGGCGGCCCGACAGGCGCCCGACAACGCGGCGCACCGGCTCGCCGACAGTCGCCTGCACCTGGCCGTCGCCACCCTCTCGGCGTCGCCCATGCTCATCGAGGCCGTGACCCGGGCGCAGGCGGCCCTGCACGAGCTGCTGTCGGCGATCCCGGTGCTGCCGACCAACATCGCCCACTCCAACGACCAGCACGACGCCGTCGTGGCCGCGATCCTCGGCGGGGACGCCGATCACGCCGGCGCGACGATGGAAGAGCACTGCGACGCCACCGCTGCCCTGCTCCGTGGACTGCTGGGCTGACGGACCGACCAAGGAGGACCTGTGACGCACCCACCCCGACTGACGGTCGACGAGCTGAGGGCGGACATCGACTCCGGCCGGGTCGACACCGTCGTGGTCGCCTTCACCGACATGCAGGGTCGCCTGCAGGGCAAGCGGATCCACGGCCAGTTCTTCCTCGACTCGGTCCTCGGGCACGGCACCGAGGGGTGCAACTACCTGCTCGCCGTCGACGTCGACATGAACACCGTGGACGGCTACGCCATCAGCTCCTGGGAGCAGGGCTACGGCGACATGATGTTCGACCTCGACCTGACGACCCTGCGCCGCACTCCCGGACAGCCCTACTCGGCCACGGTGCAGTGCGACCTGTCCTGGCTCGACGGCCGTGGTCCGGTGCGCCCCTCGCCCCGGTCGGTGCTGCACACCCAGGTCGAGGCCGCCGCCGAGCTGGGGTTCGTCGCCCTCGCCGGCACCGAGCTCGAGTTCATCGTCTTCGAGGAGACCTACGAGCAGGCCTGGGACCAGCGCTACCACGGGCTCACCGGCGCCAACCGCTACAACGTCGACTACTCGATCATGGGGGGCACGAAGGTCGAGCCCCTCCTGCGCGAGATCCGCAACGAGATGTATGCCGCCGGCGTCACCGTCGAGTCCGCCAAGGGGGAGTGCAACCCGGGACAGCACGAGATCGCGTTCCTCTACGACGAGGTCCTGCGGACGTGTGACAACCACGTCGTCTACAAGACCGCGGCCAAGGAGCTCGCAGCCCGGCACGGCAGGTCGCTGACCTTCATGGCGAAGTTCGACGAGCGCGAGGGCAACTCCTGCCACATCCACCTGTCGCTGCGGGGCAAGGACGGCGAGGCGGTGTTCGCCGACGACTCGCGCGAGGGCGGCCGCTCCGAGCTCTTCGAGCACTTCGTCGCCGGGCTGCAGGTGACCATGCGGGAGATGTCCCTGCTCTACGCGCCGAACATCAACTCCTACAAGCGGTTCCAGCCCGGATCGTTCGCTCCCACGGCTGTCGCGTGGGGCACCGACAACCGCACCTGCGCGCTGCGGGTGGTCGGTCACGGGCACGGCCTGCGCGTCGAGAACCGTGTCCCCGGCGGAGACGTGAACCCCTACCTCGCTGTCGCCGGGATGATCGCCGGGGGACTGCACGGCGTCCGTGAGCAGATCCCGCTCGAGGAGGCCTTCGCCGGCAACGCCTACGCCTCCGACAAGGACACGCGTGCCCACGACCCTGCACGAGGCCCGCGACCTGTTCCTCGGCTCGAGCGTCGCCCGAGCCGCGCTCGGCGACGACGTCGTCGAGCACTACGCCCACGCCGCGGACGTCGAGCTCGCGGCATACGACGCAGCCGTGACCGACTGGGAGCGGATCAGGGGGTTCGAGCGACTGTGAGCCAGACCCAGCACGACGTGGTCAACCCCGCCACGGAGGAGCACGTCACCACGGTGGCCCTCGCCGGGATCGAGGAGGCCGACGCGGCCATCGCCGCCGCCGAGGCCGCCGGGCCTGCGTGGCGTGCGGTGGCGCCGGCCGACCGAGGGCGACTGCTGCGCCGGTTCGCCGAGGTCGTCGACGACCACCTCGAGGAGCTGGCCCTGCTCGAGGTCGAGAACTCCGGGCACACGATCGGCAACGCCCGCTGGGAGGCCGGCAACGTCCGCGACGTGCTGACCTACTACTCGGCGGCGCCGGAACGCCTGTTCGGCCGCCAGATCCCGGTGGCGGGTGGGCTCGACGTGACGTTCAAGGAGCCGCTCGGGCATCGTGGGGATCATCGTGCCGTGGAACTTCCCCATGCCCATCGCGGGCTGGGGGTTCGCCCCCGCCCTCGCGGCGGGCAACACCGTCGTCCTCAAGCCCGCCGAGCTGACGCCGCTCACCGCGATGCGCCTCGGCGAGCTCGCCCTCGAGGCGGGCCTGCCCGAAGGGGTGTTCACGGTCGTGCCCGGTCGGGGGTCGGTCGTCGGGCGAGCGCTTCGTCACCCACCCGGCGGTCCGCAAGGTCTGCTTCACCGGGTCCACCGCGGTGGGACAGCGGATCATGCGCGGGCGCGGCCGACCAGGTGAAGCGGGTGACCCTGGAGCTCGGCGGCAAGAGCGCCAACATCGTCTTCGCGGACGCCGACCTCGAGAAGGCGGCGGCCACCGCGCCCTACGGCGTCTTCGACAACGCCGGGCAGGACTGCTGCGCCCGCAGCCGGATCCTCGTGCAGCGCAGCGTGTTCGACCGGTTCATGGAGCTGCTCGAGCCGGCCGTGCAGGGCGTCGTGGTCGCGGCGCCCGGCGACGAGGCGACCGAGATGGGGCCGCTGATCAGCAGCGTCCAGCGCGAGCGGGTCCGGTCCTACGTCGAGGGTGCCGACGAGCCCGTCGACATCGCCTTCCGCGGCAGCGCCCCCGACGGACCCGGCTGGTGGTACCCGCCGACCGTCGTCCTGCCCAGGGCCACGACCGACCGGGTCTGGCGGGAGGAGGTCTTCGGGCCGGTCGTCGCGGTGATGCCGTTCGACGACGAGGCCGACGCGGTCGCCAAGGCCAACGACACGGCATACGGGCTGTCCGGCTCGATCTGGACCCGCGACGTCGGGCGCGCCCTGCGGGTGGCTCGGGCGGTCGAGGCCGGCAACCTCTCGGTCAACTCGCACAGCAGCGTCCGCTACTCCACGCCGTTCGGCGGGTTCAAGCAGTCCGGTCTCGGCCGCGAGCTCGGACCCGACGCGCTCGACTCGTTCACCGAGGTGAAGAACGTCTTCTTCGCCCATGACAGCATCTCCACCGACTCCTGAGAGGGACCTCAGATGTCAGGCACGACAGGCACGTCAGGCAGGCTCGATGGCAAGGTCGCCGTCGTCACCGGAGGGTGCAGCGGCATCGGTCTGGCGACCGTGCGACGGTTCGCCCAGGAGGGCGCGAACGTCGTCATCGGTGACCTCGACGACGCCGCGGGCGAGGCCATCGCGGCCGAGGTCGGCGGCGCCTTCGTGCACTGTGACGTCACCGACCCGGACGAGGTCGAGGTGCTGTTCGCGACCGCCAAGGAGCACCTACGGCAGCGTCGACGTCGCCTTCAACAACGCGGGCATCTCACCACCCGACGACGACTCGATCCTCGACGACGGGCCTCGAGGCGTGGCGACGCGTGCAGGAGGTCAACCTCACCAGCGTCTACCTGTGCTGCAAGGCGGCGCTGCCCTACATGCTCGAGCAGGGGCAGGGGCTCGATCATCAACACGGCGTCCTTCGTGGCCGTGATGGGCGCGGCGACGTCGCAGATCTCGTACACGGCGAGCAAGGGCGGCGTGCTGTCGATGTCGCGCGAGCTCGGCGTGCAGTTCGCCCGGCGAGGGGGTGCGGGTCAACGCCCTGTGCCCCGGACCGGTCAACACCCCGCTGCTGCAGGAGCTGTTCGCCAAGGACCCCGAGCGGGCGGCGCGGCGGCTCGTCCACATCCCGGTCGGCCGGTTCGCCGAGCCCGAGGAGATCGCGGCTGCCGTGCTCTTCCTCGCCAGCGACGACTCGAGCTTCATCACCGCGTCGCAGTTCCTCGTCGACGGAGGGATCACCGGCGCGTACGTGACGCCGCTGTGAGCCGGGCGGGCTCGGCACGTCCGACGAGGCCGGTCATCGGCATCACGCTCTACGTCGAGCCGGCGAGCTGGGGAGTCTGGCTCGACAGTCCCAGCGCCGCCGTACCGCACGCCTACGTGCGGAAGGTCGAGCAGGCCGGGGGCACTCGTCCTGCTCGTCCCGCCGCGGCCCGACGCCGACCGCGGACGTCGCCCTCGAGGTGCTCGCCCGCCTCGACGGGCTGGTCCTCGCCGGGGGCGTCGACGTCGACCCGGCCCGCTACGGCGCAGGACCCCCACCCGTCGGTGCAGGACCCGCGCGCCGACCGGGACGCCATCGAGCTGGCCCTCGCGGCCGCGGCGGCCGACGACTCGGGACGCCGGTCCTCGGCATCTGCCGCGGCATGCAGGTGATGGCGGTCGCCGCGGGGGGCGTGCTCGAGCAGCACCTGCCCGACCGTGTCGGGCACGACGACGCACCCGCCGGCGCCGGGGGTCTACGCGCGCACGCCGTGTCGACCGTGGCAGGCACCCGGCTGCTCGCTGCTCGGCGAGCGTCGATCGAGGTGCCGATCGTACCACCACCAGCGGTGCTGACCCATCCCGGCTTCGTCGCCTCGGCCTGGGCGGCGGACGGCACCCTCGAGGCGATCGAGGACCCGACGCAGCCCGTTCCGTCTGGCCGTCCAGTGGCACCCGGAGGTCGGCGACGACCCGCGGCTGTTCGAGGCCCTGGTCGGCGGCGGTGGAGTGGCGCAGTCGCGTCGGCGGACCGGCAGCCGGCGGCTGACCGGCATACGGACCGGGGTTTCAACGGGCGGACGCCGCGTGCCACAGTGAGCCCGTGACCTCCTGGCACATGGCCACCACCATGGTGATTATCGACTAGCGCGACGAGACCTCCTCGTCGCGCAGACCTCCCGCACCCGGGGGGTCTTTTGCTTTGTCAGGACCTCCAGGCGGCCACCATCCCCGGCGCCGGAGGCGCGACGGGGAGAATGATCCGCCAGGACGCAGAGCACGAACCGACTTGCCCAGCATGACCCGACGAGGACCACCACGATGAGCGACCTGCACGTCTACGACACGACCCTGCGCGACGGCGCGCAGCAGGAGGGGCTCAACCTCTCGGTGTCGGACAAGCTCGCCATCGCGGCGCACCTCGACGAGCTGGGCGTCGGGTTCATCGAGGGTGGCTGGCCGGGTGCGAACCCCAAGGACACCGAGTTCTTCGCCCGCGGCCCAGCACGAGCTGCGCCTGCGGCAACGCCACCCTCGCGGCGTTCGGGGCGACCAGGCGGGCCGGCGGTCGCGCGGCCACCGACCCGCTGGTCCGGGCCCTGCGTCGACTCCGGCGCCCCGGTGGTCACCCTCGTGGCGAAGTCGCACGTCCGGCACGTCGAGACCGCGCTGCGCACCACCCTCGAGGAGAACCTCGAGATGGTGCGCGACACCGTCTCCTTCCTGGCCGGCGAGGGCCGGCGCGTGTTCCTCGACGCAGAGCACTTCTTCGACGGGTATGCCGCGGACCGCGGCTACGCCCTCGAGGTCATCCGGGCGGCGATGGAGTCCGGCGCCGAGGTGGTCGCCCTGTGCGACACCAACGGCGGCATGCTCCCCGACCAGATCGCCGACGTCGTCGCCGACGCGGTGGGCAGCACCTCGGCGCGCGTCGGCATCCACTGCCACAACGACACCGGCTGCGCCGTGGCCAACTCGATGGCCGCCGTCGACGCGGGTGCGACGCACGTCCAGGGCACGATCAACGGCTACGGGGAGCGCACCGGCAACGCGGACCTGCTGACCGTGGTCAGCAACCTGCAGATCAAGCGCGGGCTGCCACTGCTCGCGAGCGGTCGACTCCGTGAGGCGACGCGGATCGCCCACTCCATCAGCGAGATCACCAACGTCCCGCCCTACAGCCGTCAGCCCTACGTCGGCGCCAGCGCGTTCGCGCACAAGGCCGGCCTGCACGCCAGCGCGATCCGGATCGACCCCGACCTCTACCAGCACACCGATCCCATGAACGTCGGCAACGACATGCGGATGCTGGTGTCCGACATGGCCGGTCGCGCGAGCATCGAGCTCAAGGGTCGCGAGCTCGGCTACGACCTGTCGGGCAACGACGAGCTGCTCAGCGGTGTGCTCGCCAAGGTGAAGGACCTCGAGCTGCGCGGCTACACCTTCGACGCGGCAGACGCGTCGTTCGAGCTGTTGCTGCGCCGAGAGGTCGAGGGCAAGGGCTTCGACTTCTTCGCCGTCGAGTCGTGGCGCGTCATCACCGACGCCCGCGGCGACGAGGACGCCTTGTCCGAAGCCACCGTCAAGGTCGTCGCCGGTGGCGAACGGGTCGTCGCGACCGGCGAGGGCAACGGCCCGGTCAACGCCCTCGACCACGCCCTGCGCCAGGCGCTCAGCCCGGCCTACCCGGAGCTGGCCAAGCTGGAGCTCATCGACTTCCGGGTGCGCATCCTCGACGCCGCGCACGGCACCGACGCCGTGACGCGGGTGCTCATCGAGACCTCGGACGGCACGACGTCCTGGGAGACCATCGGCGTGGCCGGCAACATCCTCGAGGCCTCGTGGCAGGCGCTGGTCGAAGGCGTGACCTACGGGCTCGTCCGTGCCGGCGTTCCCGTCCGGTAGGGCCGGGCAGAGTCCGGTCCCGGGCGTCCGAGCGGGACCCGAGCGGGGGCCGGACATGGGACGAGCACCGATCGGCCCCGGTGCAGGGGGGAAGGGGCCGAACGGTGCTCGTCGCTGTCGCCTCCGGTGCACATGACGTGGGGGGATCACCGGAGGACGTGCCACCAGTCTTGCGCACGACGCGAAGGGCGGACCCGATGCGTGCGTCGCATCTTTCCTAGTGCATCGACACCAGGGCAGACCGTGACGAACCGGACCGACCTTGGGGAGTCGAGCGCCGACCGGCCCTCAGGGGACGCGGACCGGTCGGCGTGTACCCACCATGCCCGCGCAACGAACACCGGGCCCGGTGCTCGGGGGGCATCTTGTCTAGTGCGCAGGCACCTGATCGGCGCGCGCGGGCACGCGGGGTGTCGCCGGGGCGGCGGGGTCGCCGGGCGCGCAGGGTGCCGGTGCGGCCGCGCGGGGCGCGCGGGTACGCGCCGGTCAGGGGTTCAGGTCGTCGGAGTATGCAGCGGCGCCCTCGGCCGCCCGGACGTCCGAGCCGAAGCCGGGACTGGTGCTTCGGCTGGCACGAAGGGCCAGTCCGAGGCCGGCCCCCAGGCCGGGGAGTCCGCTCGGGGTCGCGCCCGGGCCGGGGAGCCAGAGGGACACCAGGGTGCCGCCCCGGGGGCTGACGCCGATCGTGCACCGGCCGCCGGCGAGGGTGGCGCGGTCACGCATGCCGGAGATGCCACGGTGACCGGGCGCCGACCCGAGCAGCGCCTGCTGCGGGCCCAGGCCGTCGTCGTGCACGTCGACCTGCAGGCCGCCGCTGACCCCGGTCACGGTCACGAACACCTCGTTGGCCTGCGCGTGCTTCAGCGCGTTGACGAGGGCTTCCTTGGCGATGCGGTAGGCCACTGCGCGCGTGGCCTCCGGCATCGCCGGTTCGGCGCTGCCGTCGACCTGGACGCGCAGCCCGGTGCCCTCGAAGATCTCGTCCGTGGCCCGGGCGAGGGCCCCTGCAAGCCCACCCTCGGCGAGGTTCGGCGGCTCGAGGTCGAACAACAGGGACCGCAGGCGGTCTGTGGCGCCGCTGACCGTCTCCTGGAGGCCGTCGAGCTCCGGCAGCAGGGCTGGCGCATGTTCGCGCAGTCGCCGACGGAGCAGGCCCAGGCGCAGGTCGACGGCGGCCACGGCCTGCACCGGGTCGTCGTGCACGTCGGCGGCGATGCGCGCGCGCTCGACGTCCTGTGCGTCGACCAGGCGGGTGAGGAGGGCGGTGCGTTGCTCGACGAGGTCGTTCATGAGGGTGTCGGCAGCCACCCGCTCGGAGATGTCACGTTGCACCGTGGCCAGGCCGAACGGTGCGCCGGTGACGCCGTCGAACATGAGGAAGCTGGCCACGGCGACGGGGATGGCGCTGCCGTCCCGGTGCTTCAACGATGTCTCACCCTCGAAGTGCCCATCACGGACGACGGCGGGCTGCTCCACCTCGGCCGAGAGGGCGATGCCCTCCGGGGTGAGGTAGTCGGCGATCGTCGTGGCGGTGACGTCGGTGTCGGGCGCCATGTCGATCAGCCGGCGGCCGCCGGGGTTGACGTACTGCACGGTGCCGTCCAGTGCCGCGATGGCGATGAAGTCCGGGGAAGCCTCGACGAGGGCCTTGAACCGGCTGAGGTCGGCGGCCAGCTCGAGGGAGCGGGTGCGCTGGGTCCGGGCCTCAGCCTCGGCCAGGCGCTGCTCGGTCACGTCGGTGGCGACCCCCACCGACCCGGTGAACCTTCCCTGGTCGTCGAGGACGGGCTCGAAGGCGATGGCCAGCCTTCGCCCGTGGTAGTCCCGCTCGCCGCGGAACCGCTCTCCAGCGAGGGCGTGCTCGAGGGCCTCGGTGCCCAGGGGGTCGTCACGGGAGATCTCCCGGAAGTCGCGCCCCACCAGCTCGCCGGGGCCGTAGCCGATCGCGGCCAACCCCGGGCCGATCGACAGGGTGCAGATGCCACGGGCATCCATCCCGAAGATCACCTGTGGGCCGACCTCGACACCACCGTCCGTCGTGAGCCATGTGTCGTGCGTCATTTGGTGGTCCCCTCACCGTGTGCCGCACCGTCCTCCCGGAGCGAGTGCGCCCCATCCTAGGCACGGGAGGCGTCCGGCACCACGGGTGCGGTGGCGGGGGTCAGCCGTCGACGAGGAGGCGCAGGGCGCCGGCGCCGGACCCGGTGGCGAGCACCACCTCGCCCGCGGCGCACTGGGCCAGCACCTCGGGGAGGGTCTCGCCGATGCGCCCCTTGGCGAGGTAGCCGACCGCCCCGGCCCGCACCATGGCAGCGACGGTGCTCACCGTGGTCTCGGCGGACACCGCGACCACGGCCGGCGGTGAGGGGAGCGAGCGGAAGGCCGTCACCGCGGACGGGCCACCCCCGGGCATGCGGACGTCCAGGAGTGCGACATCGACGTCGTGCTCCTTGGCGAACTGCAGGGCGTCGTCTGCGTTGGTGGCGGTCCCGGCCACCGTGAAACGCTCGTCGGACTCGACGACGTGGACCATGGCGGCCAGCATCTGGGGATGGTCGTCGGCGATGAGCACACGGACGCGGGACACGAACCTGCCTGTCCTGGGGAGGGTGGGACGACGGCGGTCACGACGGCGCCCGGGTCTCCATCGTCCCGCCAGGCACCACGATTTCGGCGGTGCGCGCGCGCTGCGACGTCTAGTGCATGGATACTAGGCGGCCAGGAGGGGATATGACCGAAGCTGATGCCGCACACCATGGTGTGACGACCGAGCCGATCCGCGTGCTCATCGTCGACGACCACGAGGTGATGGCCGCGAGCCTGGCCCGGGTGCTGGACGACGAGCCCGACGTGGTGAGCGTGGGCATGGCCTCGACGCTGGCCCAGGCCCGCGCCCGCGTCCAGTCCTCCGCCCCGGACGTCCTCGTCCTGGACCGGCGGCTGCCCGACGGCGACGGGGTCGAGGCCATCAGGGACCTCAAGGCGCTGCGCCCGAGCATGAACATCCTCGTCCTCACCGGGTCCAGCTCGGACGACGTCCTGGTGCGCGGCGCTGGAGGCCGGTGCCGCGGGCTTCCTCTCCAAGACGCGCAGCCTGGCCGAGGTGACCTCGGCCGTCCGTGCGGCGGCAGCGGGCGAGGCATCGATCTCCTCCGAGATGCTCGCCCGCCTGCTGCCGAGGCTCGACCCGGGTCAGTGCGCCGCACCCCGACGCTGACGCGGCGTGAGGAGGAGGTGCTCGCGATGCTCGCTCAGGGACTGTCCAACGCCGCCATCGCGGCGGAGCTGACGGTCAGCGTCAACACCGTCCGCAACCACGTGTCCAACCTGTCGGCCAAGCTCGGCGCCCACAGCAAGCTCGAGGCGATGTCCATCGCCATCCAGCGCGGGCTGCTGGCCCCGCCCCAGTAGCACCGGCCAGGTCACCTGCCAGGGCACGTGACACCGCGGGTGCGTATGGCGCGGGGCGCGCCCGGGCTCAGTCGGTGCCGGACTCGATCGCTGCGCGGTCGAGGGCGTCGTCACCGGAGTCGGCCAGGGCGGCGGGGTTGGACGAGATGGCCTTGGCGCCGCCGGGCTCGAGGTCGCCGACCAGGGCCTGGTGGCGCGCGACGAGCTGACCCTGCGCTGCATACAGCTCGAGCTTGGCGCGCGAGTCCGCGATGTCGAGGTTGCGCATGGTCAGCTGGCCGATCCGGTCGACGGGACCGAAGGCCGCACCCTCCGTGCGCTCCATGGAGAGCTTCTCGGGGTGGTAGCTGAAGGCGGGCCCGGTCGTGTCGAGGATCGAGTAGTCCTCGCCGCGACGCAGGCGCAGCGTGACCTCGCCGGTGACGGCCGAGGCGACCCAGCGCTGCAGCGACTCGCGCAGCATGAGCGACTGCGGGTCGAGCCAACGGCCTTCGTAGAGCAGGCGTCCGAGGCGTCGGCCCTCCGCGTGGTAGTTGGCGATGGTGTCCTCGTTGTGGATCGCGTTGAGGAGGCGCTCGTAGGTGATGTGCAGCAGGGCAAGGCCGGGTGCCTCGTAGATGCCGCGGCTCTTGGCCTCGATGATGCGGTTCTCGATCTGGTCGGACATGCCCAGGCCGTGGCGGCCGCCGACCTTGTTGGCCTCGTCGACCAGCGCGACCGGGTCGCCCCCGAAGTCGTTGCCGTTGATGGCGACCGGGCGTCCCTGCTCGAACCGGACGGTGACGTCCTCGCCGGCGATCGAGACCGACTCGTCCCAGAACCGCACGCCCATGATGGGCTCGACGATCTCCATGCTCTCGTTGAGGTGCTCGAGCGTCTTCGCCTCGTGGGTGGCGCCCCAGATGTTGGCGTCCGTGGAGTAGGCCTTCTCGGTGCTGGCGCGGTAGGGGAGGTCGCGGGCCGTGAGCCACTCCGACATCTCCTTGCGGCCGCCGAGCTCGGTGACGAAGTCGGCGTCGAGCCAGGGCTTGTAGATCCGCAGGGACGGGTTGGCGAGCAGGCCGTAGCGGTAGAACCGCTCGATGTCGTTGCCCTTGTAGGTCGAACCGTCGCCCCAGATGTCGACGCCGTCGTCCTTCATCGCGCGCACGAGCAGGGTGCCGGTGACGGCGCGGCCCAGCGGCGTGGTGTTGAAGTAGGTGCGGCCGCCGGTGCGGATGTGGAAGGCGCCGCACGCGATCGCGGACAGGCCCTCCTCGACGAGCGGGCGGCGGCAGTCGACGAGACGGGCGAGCTCGGCGCCGTACTGGCCGGCGCGGTCGGGGACGGTGTCGATCTCCGGCTCGTCGTACTGGCCGAGGTCGGCGGTGTAGGTGCAGGGGATCGCCCCCTTCTCGCGCATCCAGGCGACTGCGACAGAGGTGTCCAGACCGCCTGAGAAGGCGATCCCGACACGTTCACCAACGGGCAGGGACGTCAGAACTTTGGACACGCCGACCAGAGTAGAGGCACCACCACCACCCTCACGAAACGGACCAGCAGGCGGTCGGGTCAGCCGGCGGCGTGCGTCACGGCGTCGATGGCGGCGACGAGGCGGGTGCGCAGCACCTGGCCGCGCTCGGCGAACCCGCGCTGCGCGGCGGCATACTCGGCTCGTCCGGACGGGGTCTCGATCCGCACGGGGTCGTAGCCGAGGGCGCCGAGGTCATAGGGCGACGCGCGCATGTCGAGCTCGCGGATCGCCCGGGCGTGGTCGAAGCAGTCAAGGACGAGCTCACCGGGGACTGCGGGTGCGAGCTTCATCGCCCACTTGTAGAGGTCCATCCCCGCATGGAGGCACCCCGGCTGCTCGAGGGCGACCTGGGTCTCCCGCGTCGGCTGGAGCAGGTTGAGGGAGCGTGCTGGTGGCGTGTAGAAGCGGAACGCGTCGAAGTGGGTGCACCTGATCTGCTGGTCGCGCACGACGGCGTCGGTGCCCTCGGCGCCCAGCCGCAGCGGCCAGTCGGAGTGACGCACCTGCTCCGGCGTCAGCTGGTAGACCATCGCCCACTCGTGCAGGCCGAAGCAGCCCAGCTGCGCAGGTCGGTCAGCGGTGGCGGTGAGCAGCTGCCGGACGAACTCGACGGTGCGGCTGCGTTGCTCGAGGTATGCCGCGACGTCCAGCTCGACGTCCTCACCCACCACCCGGTAGTGCTTCCACTGCGCCCGTGGGAGGTCGGCCGCGTCCTCGAGCCGGGTGCCTGGCCCCGGGTGCCAGCGACGCAGCAGGGCCGGCCGGAAGGGGTAGTAGGTGAAGAGGAAGTCCTCGACGGGGTGGGCCACCTGGTCTCCGCGGCGCGCGCGGTGCCCGGCGGTGGCGTCGTCGGCGCGGCGCCCGTGGGCGGCCTCCAGTGCCTGCCACTGCGTCCGCGCCAACGGCCGGGTCGGTCTCGTCACTGCCTGCGTCGCCACGGTCTCCATCGCCGCAGCAGGGTAACCCGGCACAGGTCGCGCCCAGCCATCCGTGGCACCGTGGTGCCATGAGTGGTGCCATGAGCAGACGCAGCCTGGCCGCGGTCCTGGTCGCGCTGGCGCTGCTGGTCGGCGCAGGAGCCGTCGTGGGGTTCACGACCGGCACGGTCGGACGGGTGCTCGGCGATGAGGGGCCGCGCCCGGCGACCGCCAGCTCGAGGACCACGTCGCCGGCTGCGCCGCCTGTCAGGTCGAAGCCGACCCCGCCGGCCGTGCCGCCTGTCCTGCCCTCACCCGGGTACTACCTCGCCCTCGGCGACTCGCTCGCCGCGGGCTTCCAGAACGGTGTGGACCACCGCACAGAGGGCTACGTCGGCGCCGTGCGCCAGGCCGTGGAGAAGCGCCACAAGGGCCCCGCCGAGCTGGTCAACCTCGCGTGTTCCGGGGAGACGACGACCACGATGCTCGACGGTGGCGGGTGCACCTACGACCGTGGCACCCAGCTGGCCGAGGCCGAGAAGTTCCTGCGCGACCACCCGGGGCAGGTACGCCTGGTGACCCTCGACATCGGTGGCAACGACGTCGCCCGCTGCGGTTTCGGCGGGCTGAAGCCCTCGTGCACGACTCCGGCGCTGGCGACGTTGTCCCGCAACCTGCCCCAGATCACCAGCCGGCTGCGCAAGGCCGCCCCGGGGGTGCAGGTCGTCGTCCTCAACTACTACGACCCGTTCCTCGTGCTCGACCTGCTGGGGAGCTCGGGACTGGGTCAGACGTCGGTGACCGAGCTGGCCAAGGTCAACGGTGTGATCGCCAAGAGCGCGGGGGCCAGCGGTGCGCGGGTGGCCGACGTGGCGTCGGGGTTCCAGACGACGGTGAGGACGCCGACGACGGTCACCGACCTCGGCAAGGTCCCCACCAACCTGGCCCGGATCCTCCAGTGGACGTGGATGGCTCCGCCGCGCTTCGACTTCCACGCCAACGACACGGGGTATGCCGTGATGGCACGGGCCGTGGTGGCGCAGCTGCGCTGACCGTCGGGTCCGGTGTGCCGTTGACCGGTCACCGCCCGCGGGCAGCGACCGCAGCCGTCAGGCCCGGTGTGCTTCGACGTCGTGCAGCACGCGGTCGACGTCGTGGTCGAGGTCGGTGAACGCGATGGAGGAGTCTGCGCCGTGGGGCGCGTGGGGAAGGGCCCAGGTCCGGCGGTGGTGCCGTTCGAGGGTGACGACGAGGGAGGCGACGAGGGCCAGGAGCAGGATGATGGTCATGTCTGTAATCGTGCGCTCGCCATGATCCAGCCACGAGTGGCAGAACTGACCCTGAGGGGCTTTTTCCTGCCAGTTCGCGTGGCATGATGACGCCATGGCGCTCACGACGATCGCGGCCCTGGCCACGAACCCCATGGCGATGTTCGAGATGTCGGTGGCCTGCGAGGTCTTCGGGCTCGACCGCACCGACGACGGTGTCCCGCCGTTCACCTTCATCACGTGTGGCGAGGAGGCCGGCCAGCCCGTGGCGACGACGAGCGGCGGCCACTTCGTGCCGAGCCACTCCTGGGCCGACGCCGTCGACGCCGACCTCGTCGTCATCCCGGCCGGTGGCGTCCGCGAGAGCTATCCCGAGGCCTTGCTCGAGACGATCCGTGAGGCGCACCGCCGGGGCGCCACGATCCTGTCCATCTGCACGGGAGCGTTCGTCCTGGGGGAGACGGGCCTGCTCGACGGCCGGAGCGCGGTGACGCACTGGCGCTACGCCGAGGAGTTCGCCCGGCGCTTCCCGCGGACGCGGGTCTCCATGGACGTCCTCTACATCGACGAGGGCTCCATCATCACCGGGGCGGGCACCGCAGCCGGCATCGATGCCTGCCTGCACCTGGTGCGTCGTGAGCTCGGGTCTGCGGTGGCGACCCGGATCGCCCGCCGCATGGTGGTCCCGCCGCAGCGCGACGGCGGCCAGCGCCAGTACGTCGAGGCGCCCCTGCCGGAGACGAGCTGCGAGAGCATCCAGCCGGTGCTCAACCACATCACCGAGAACCTCGACGAGCCGCACACCGTGCCCGACCTGGCCCGCCTGGCAATGATGTCCGAGCGCACCTTCGCCCGACGGTTCGTCGCCGAGACCGGCACGACCCCGCACCGGTGGATCGTGCAGCAACGGGTGCTCCGGGCCCGCGAGCTGCTCGAGCAGACCGACCTGCCGGTCGACTCGGTCGCCTCGCACAGCGGCTTCGGCTCGGCCGCGTTGCTGCGCACGCACTTCCAGTCCGTCGTCGGCACCTCGCCGCAGCGCTACCGCCGGGAGTTCTCCGCGCGCTGACCGCCGATAGGCTCGGGGTCATGCGTATCGCGAGATTCACGACGGGTGAGGACCCGGTCTTCGGACTGGTCGACGGGGCAGGGGAGAAGATCGCCGAGATCACCGGCGACCCCCTCTACACGAAGATCGAGCTGACGGGCGCGACCCACCTGGTCGAGGACGTCCGCCTGCTGGCGCCGGTCATCCCGCGCAGCAAGGTGATCGGCATCGGCAAGAACTACGCCGACCACGCCAGCGGAGATGGGCGGCGAGGCCCCCGCCGAGCCGCTGATGTTCCTCAAGCCCAACACCTCGGTGGTCGGCCCTGGCGACCCGGTCGTCCTGCCGCCGGTCACCTCCGAGGTCCACTACGAGGGCGAGCTCGCCGTCGTCATCGGCCGGCTCTGCAAGGACATCGAGCCGCAGGACGTCGCCAAGGTCATCTTCGGCTACACCTGCGCCAACGACGTCACCGCGCGCGACCTGCAGCGCAGCGACGGGCAGTGGACCCGGGCCAAGGGCTTCGACACCTTCTGCCCGATCGGTCCGTGGATCGAGACCGACCTCGACCCTGCCGACCTCGCGCTGCGCACCCGCCTCGACGGCGAGGTCGTCCAGGACGGCACGACCGCCGACATGGTCCACGACGTCGCCACCCTGGTCGCCTACGTCTCCAGGCCTTCACCCTGCTGCCCGGTGACGTGATCCTCACCGGCACGCCCGCCGGCGTCGGTCCGGTCGAGGCCGGCCAGCGGGTGGAGGTCGAGATCGAGGGCATCGGCACGCTGTCCAACCCGTTCGTCCGCCGCTGAGCCGACGTGTGCCGCGCAGCCGGCTGCGCGGCATACGTGAGGTCCCTCGAGTGATGCCCCACCGAACCGCCTCGGCGCCCGGCCCCGGGCCCGCTCCGTAGAATCAGGTCCACCATGAGTGAGCGACCCCCACCGCCCCCCGCCTGCGCGTCGCGCCGTCGCCGACCGGCGACCCGCACGTCGGCACCGCCTACATGTCGTTGTTCAACCTCGCCTTCGTCGCGACAGCAGGGCGGCCAGTTCGTGCTGCGCATCGAGGACACCGACCGGGCGCGCTTCCGCGAGGACAGCGAGCAGCAGATCTTCGACACGCTGCACTGGCTCGGGCTGCAGTGGGACGAGGGCCCCGACATCGGCGGCCCGTTCGCGCCGTACCGCCAGTCCGAGCGGCTGGACACCTACCGCCCCGTACGTCGAGCGGCTGCTCGCCGACGGCCACGCCTACCACTGCTGGTGCTCCACCGAGCGGCTCGCCGCAGATGCGCGAGGCGCAGCAGAAGGCCAAGCAGCCCACCGGCTACGACCGGCTCTGCCTCGGCAAGACCCGCGAGGAGCGGGCCGCGCTGCCCGGCTTCTCCGAGACGCCCGTCGTGCGGATGCTCATCCCCGACGACGTCGCCGCTGCACTTCGACGGACCTGATCCGCGGCGAGGTCACGCGCCGCGCCCGGACGACCAGGTGATCCTCAAGGCCGACGGCTTCCCGACCTACCACCTCGCCGTCGTGGTCGACGACCACCTGATGGGCATCACCCACGTGGTGCGCGGCGAGGAGTGGATCTGCTCGACGCCCAAGCACGTGCTGCTCTACCGCTGGCTCGGGCTGGAGCCGCCGAAGTTCGCGCACATGCCGCTGCTGCGCAACGCCGACAAGTCGAAGATCACCAAGCGCAAGAACCCGGCGGCCCGGCTGACCTGGTTCCGCGAGCAGGGCTACCTGCCCGAGGCGCTGCGTCAACTTCCTCGCGCTGCTGGGCTACTCGATGCCGGACGAGGCGGCGAGCGCGAGGTCTTCACGTTCGAGGAGATCTTCGCAGACTTCGACTGGCGCGGGTCAACCCCGTCGGCCCGATCTTCGACCTCGACAAGCTCGAGCTGGCTCAACGGCCACTACATCCGCGCGCTCGAGGTCGACGACCTGGCCGCGCGGCTGCTACCCCACCTCGAGCGCGCGGGCGTCCTGTCGGGCAACCCGACCCTCGGCGAGCTCGCCCGGCTCGCGAAGGTCACCGAGCTGGTCCAGACCCGGATGGCCCTGCTCACCGAGGCGCCTGCCCTGGTCGGGTTCCTTCTACGTCGCCGACGACGCCCTCGTCATCGCGGACGATGCGCGCGCCCGCTCAAGGACGACGCCGGTGAGGTCCTTGCTGCCGCCGTCACCGCGCTCGACGCGATCGACGACACCGCGACCGGTGTGCTCGGCTCGGAGAGCGGGTGGGCCGCCACGCCCATCGAGGCCGCCCTGCGCGCGGCGCTCGTCGAGGGCCTGGGCATCAAGCCCAAGTTCGCCTTCGGCCCGCTGCGCATCGCGGTCACCGGCCAGCGGATCACCCCGCCGCTGTTCGAGTCCATGGAGATCCTGGGCAAGGCCTCGACGCTGGCCCGCCTCACCGCGGCTCCGTGACGAGCTGGCCGCATGACGCGCGTCGTCTCGTCGTCCGTCGACATCGACGCGTCCGCCGACGTCGTCTTCGCGATCCTCGCCGACCCGCGCCAGCACGCCCGCATCGACGGCTCGGGCTCGGTGCGGGAGGCCGTCTCCGGTCCTGCCCGGCTCAGCCGAGGCGCGACGTTCGGGATCGACATGAAGATCGGCCGGGCTGCCCTACCGGATCAGCAACCGGGTCGTGGAGTTCGAGGAGGGCCGGCTCATCGCGTGGCGGCACTTCGGCGGCCACCGTTGGCGCTACGCGCTCGAGCCGGTGGGGGAGGGCACCCGGGCTGACGGAGTCGTTCGACTACTCGATGTATGCCGCTCCGCAGCGACTGCTCATCGAGGCACTGGGGTTCCCCGCCCGCAACCGTCAGGGCATCGAGGCCGACCCTGCGCAATCTCAACGTCCGCGGCCGAAGCCGACGCTGCGACGGCCGATGCAGGGAGCCCGACGATGAGCCTGCGCAAGCGGAAGCGCACGTCGATCGAGCAGGCAGGACGGGACCAGCCGTCCTGAAGCTGCGCAGCGAGCTGCTCGAGTCCTGACCCGGGTGCCCGAGCAGCCTGCTCGGGAGCCGATTTGGGCAGGGTGCGGCTGACCGGTAGTATCGCTTCTCGGTTCACCCCATGAAGGCCTTCGGGCGCGCTGGGCGTGATACCCCCTTGGGGTATGGTGTAATTGGCAGCACGACTGATTTCTGGTTCAGTTAGTCTAGGTTCGAGTCCTGGTACCCCAGCTCGGCGCAAGTCCCTTGGGACACACGCCGATTCGGAGAAACGCCGCACCGTCGGATAAGGTTCTCTCCGCTGCCCGGAGCCGCAAGACGCCGGACAGAACAGCTAGGGCCCCGTTGTGTAGCGGCCTAGCACGCCGCCCTCTCAAGGCGGTAGCGCGGGTTCGAATCCCGTCGGGGCTACACGCAGAAGGCCCCCGCCCACCGGGCGGGGGCCTTCGCGCTGTCCGGGCCGCCCACGGCTCGGCCGGCTGACGCCCTGACCCGGCGTCAGCCGTGGTTCTGCTGCTGCTGCTGGGCGTGGTGGCGGGCGAGGACCTCGGTGAGCTTGTTGGCGCCGGCGATCACCGTGGCTGCGTGCAGCCGGCCGGGCTGGCGCGAGAGCCGCTCGATCGGGCCCGGAGATGGAGACCGCGGCGACGACCCGACCGGACGGGCCGCGCACGGGAGCGGACACCGAGGCGACGCCGGCCTCGCGCTCGCCGACGCTCTGCGCCCAGCCCGCGGCGGCGGACGCCGGACAGGGTGGTCGCGGTGAACTGGGCGCCCGTGCAGGCCGCGGTGCAGGCGGTCCGGCTCCTCCCAGGCCAGCAGCACCTGGGCGGCCGACCCGGCGAGCATCGAGCAGCGTCGCGCCGATCGGGATCGAGTCGCGCAGGCCCGACGGGACGCTCGGCGGCGGCGACGCAGATGCGGTGGTCGCCCTGGCGGCGGAACAGCTGGGCGCTCTCGTTGGTGTGGTCGCGCAGGGCGCCGAGCACCGGCCCTGCGGCGGCGAGCAGCCGGTCCTCGCCGGCGGCCGCTGCCAGCTCGGCGAGCCGGGGGCCGAGCACGAAGCGCCCCTGGAGGTCGCGGGTGACCAGGCGGTGGTGCTCCAGCGCCACGGCCAGCCGGTGGGCCGTCGGGCGGGCCAGTCCGGTCGCGGTCACCAGCTGTGCAAGGGTCGACGGGCCGGCCTCGAGGGCGCCCAGGACGATGGCTGCCTTGTCGAGAACGCCGACCCCACTCGTGTTGTCCATGGGATGATATTGCCGTCTCATTCGATGAGACGCAAATCCGGGCCCCTCCCGTGCGTGCCAACGTGGGAGATCCGCGCGGCGTGGCGCACCGACGAAACACGCGCGCGAGCAGGACGCAGCAGGCGACGGAGGAGTGGGACACGTGTCAGGAACTTTGGCCGAGAAGGTGTGGGACGCGCATGTGGTGCGTCGTGCGGAGGGCGAACCGGACCTCCTCTACATCGACCTCCACCTCATCCACGAGGTCACCTCGCCCGCAGGCGTTCGACGGCCTCCGCCTCGCCGGCCGCACCGTCCGCCGGCCGGACCTCACCCTGGCCACCGAGGACCACAACGTCCCGACGACCCCCGGGCCCATCACCGACCTGGTGAGCAAGACGCAGGTCGACACGCTGCGACGCAACTGCGAGGAGTTCGGGGTCCGTCTCTTCCCCATGGGCGACGCCGAGCAGGGCATCGTCCACGTCGTCGGCCCGCAGCGCGGACTGACCCAGCCGGGCATGACGATCGTCTGCGGCGACAGCCACACCTCGACCCACGGCGCGTTCGGCGCGCTGGCCTTCGGGATCGGGACGTCCGAGGTCGAGCACGTCATGGCGACGCAGACGCTGCCGCTCAAGCCGTTCAGGACGATGGCGATCAACGTCGAGGGTGAGCTACAGCCCGGTGTCACCGCCAAGGACATCACCCTGGCGGTCATCGCCAAGATCGGCACCGGAGGCGGGCAGGGCTACGTCATCGAGTACCGCGGCAGCGCCATCCGCGCCCTGTCGATGGAAGCCCGCATGACGGTGTGCAACATGTCGATCGAGGCCGGTGCCCGGGCCGGCATGATCGCCCCCGACGAGACCACGTTCGACTACCTCCAGGGCCGCGACCACGCCCCGACCGGCGACGACTGGGACGCCGCCGTGGCGGACTGGACGCTGTTGCGCAGCGACGACGACGCGGTCTTCGACGCGGAGGTCGACCTCGACGCCACGACGCTCACGCCGTTCGTCACGTGGGGCACCAACCCCGGTCAGGGGCTGCCCGCTCAGCGCTGCCGTGCCCGACCCCGAGACGATGGCCGACGACAACGAGAAGGCCGCCGCTCGACACGCCCTGGAGTACATGGGCCTCACCGCCGGCACGCCGCTGCGCGAGATCAGGGTCGACACGGTCTTCGTGGGCTCGTGCACCAACGGCCGGATCGAGGACCTGCGCGCCGCCGCCGAGGTCCTCAAGGGCCGACCACGTCGCTGACGGCGTGCGGATGCTCGTCGTGCCCGGCTCGGCGCGGGTCCGCCTGCAGGCCGAGGAGGAGGGCCTGGACCAGGTGTTCACCGCGGCCGGTGCCGAGTGGCGCCTGGCCGGCTGCTCGATGTGCCTGGGCATGAACCCCGACCAGCTCGCGCCGGGGGAGCGCAGCGCCTCGACCTCCAACCGCAACTTCGAGGGGCGCCAGGGCAAGGGCGGCCGCACCCACCTCGTCAGCCCGCTGGTCGCCGCGGCCACCGCGGTGCGCGGCACCCTCTCCAGCCCGGCCGACCTCGTCGGCGCCGGTGTCGGGCCGGGTCGGTCGCGCGAGGCAACGACCACCAGCCGGTCCACCACCCAGTCCGTGACCGAGGGGAGCCACTGATGGACGCCTTCACGACCCACACCGGTATCGGGGTGCCGCTGCGCCGCAGCAACGTCGACACCGACCAGATCATCCCCGCCGTCTACCTCAAGCGGGTCACGCGCACCGGCTTCGAGGACGGCTTGTTCGCCGCCTGGCGCCGCGACGAGACCTTCATCCTCAACAACCCCTCGTATGCCGCCGGGTCGGTCCTCGTCGCCGGCCAGGACTTCGGGACGGGGTCGTCGCGCGAGCACGCCGTCTGGGCGCTGATGAACTACGGCTTCCGGGTCGTGCTGTCCTCGCGGTTCGCCGACATCTTCCGCGGCAACAGCGGCAAGCAGGGGCTGCTCACCGCCCAGCTGGCCCAGGACGACATCGAGCTCATCTGGAAGTACCTCGAGAACGAGCCCGGCGCCTCGGTCACCGTCGACCTGGTCTCCCGGACCGTCACGGCCGGGGAGATCGTCGCCCCCTTCGAGGTCGACGACTACACCCGGTGGCGCCTGCTCGAGGGCCTCGACGACATCAGCCTGACGCTGCGGCACGAGCGGGACGTCACGGAGTTCGAGAGCCGACGGCCGGCCTACAAGCCCTCGACGACCGTCGGCTGAGCGCGCGGCGCGCCGAAACGACGCGAAAACCTTGACTGGGCAAGACAACGCCCGTCGGAAGGGCCCCGGCCGGGCAGGCCGGGGCCTTTCCGCATCCCCAGGCAGCGATCGGGGAGGCACGCCCGGTTTCCGGATCGCCTGTGCTGCAACGCGATCCGCGCAAAGGTGCAGGTGGCGGCTGGTGCGCGCCGCCCACTGTCCCGGGCGGGTGCTGCGGTGCTCGAGGGGCCGGTCGGCGGGTCTGGATGTCGCCTGAATCCGTTGCGACACAATGGATCAGCGGCTTGCGATGGTGGACTAGCAGCGCCCAACGGCCCTAACGTCAGACTCACGTCGGGCAGTGGCTCGGCCGCCCACCTCGTCGGACCAAGGGTGTCCGACACCACCAACCCTGTGGAGGGGAAGCCGTGAACAAGGCAGAGCTGATCAAGGCTCTCGAGTCCCGGCTCGGCAGCCGGAAGGCGGCAAGCGACGCACTCGACGCCGTCGTCGACGTGATCATCCGTGAGGTCGCCAAGGGCGGCAGCGTCGCCATCACCGGCTTCGGCACCTTCGAGAAGGCCGCTCGGGCAGCCCGGACCGGCCGCAACCCGCGCACCGGTCAGTCGGTGAAGATCAAGAAGACCGTCGGTGCCGAGGTTCCGCGCCGGCACGGCCTTCAAGGACGTCGTGACGAACCCGCGCTCGCTGCCCAAGGCCGCCGCGGCCGGGGCACGCGCTGCTGCCGGGCACGTCCAAGGCCGCCACCGCCAAGAAGGCGGCTCCGGCCAAGAAGGCGACGGCCACCAAGGCAGCCCCCGCCAAGAAGGCTGTCGCCACCAAGGCGGCTCCGGCGAAGAAGGCGACTGCCACCAAGGCGCTCCCGGCCAAGAAGGCTGTCGCCACCAAGGCGGCTCCGGCCAAGAAGGCGGTCGTCAAGAAGGCGGCTCCGGCGAAGAAGGCGACTGCCACCAAGGCGGCTCCGGCCAAGCAGGCCGTCGCGACGAAGGCGGCTCCGGCCAAGAAGGCGACTGCCACCAAGGCGGCTCCGGCCAAGCGAGCCGTCACCAAGGCGGCCCCCGCCAAGAAGGCTGCTCCGGCCAAGAAGGCCGCTCGCGACCAAGGCGGCTCCGGCGAAGAAGACGGCAGCCAAGCGCACGGCCAAGCAAGGCCTGACACCGCTCCTGGCCCAGCCACGACAGAGGCCGGCACCCCTTGGGGTGTCGGCCTCTGTCGCCCCTCGATCGGGCTGGTGGCGATGCTTGCGCCATGGCAAACGATCCTCACCGTGAATGGCGGCACGCCGTTGGTCGGAGACCTCGAGGTCCGCGGGGCCAAGAACCTCGTCTCCAAGGCGATGGTGGCGGCGCTCCTGGCGGAGGGTCCCTGCCGCCTGCGCGGTGTCCCCGAGATCTCGGACGTCAAGATCGTCTCCGGTCTGCTCGAGCTGCACGGCGTGAAGATCGACTCCACCGACCGCGACGGCGAGCTGCTGCTCGACCCCACCAACGTCGAGCAGGCCCACGTCGCCGACATCGACGCGCACGCCGGGTCCTCGCGGGTGCCGGTGCTGCTGTGCGGGCCGCTGCTGCACCGGCTGGGCGAGGCGTTCATCCCCGACCTCGGCGGCTGCAGGATCGGCGAGCGCCCGATCAACTACCACCTCGACGTGCTGCGCCAGTTCGGTGCCGACGTCCAGAAGCGCCCCGAGGGTCTGCGACTCACCGCCCCGGACGGCCTGAAGGGCACCCGGATCAAGCTGCCGTACCCGTCGGTCGGCACGACCGAGCAGGTGCTGCTCACCGCGGTCCGCGCCCAGGGCGTCACCGAGCTGCGCAACGCCGCGGTCGAGCCCGAGATCCTCGACCTCATCGCCGTGCTGCAGAAGATGGGCGCGATCATCAGCGTCGAGACCGACCGCGTCATCAAGATCGACGGCGTCGACCGGCTGGGGGGCTACGACCACCTCGCCATCCCCGACCGCATCGAGGCGGGCTCGTGGGCGTGCGCGGCCCTGGCGACCAAGGGCGACATCTACGTCCGCGGGGCCCAGCAGCAGGCGATGATGCCGTTCCTCAACGTGTTCCGGAAGATCGGCGGCGACTTCGACATCGACGACGAAGGCATCCGGTTCTGGCACGCGGGCGGCACGCTCAGCTCCCTCGTGCTCGAGACCGACGTCCACCCCGGCTTCATGACCGACTGGCAGCAGCCGCTCGTCGTGGCCCTCACCCAGACCAGCGGTCTGTCGATCGTCCACGAGACGGTCTACGAGAACCGACTGGGCTTCACCGAGGCCCTGGGTGAGATGGGTGCGGTCGTCCAGCTCTACAAGGAGTGCCTCGGCGGTTCGCCGTGCCGGTTCGGCCGCGCCAACTTCCGCCACAGCGCCGTCATCTCCGGCCCCACGCCCCTGCGTGGCGCCGAGATCACCGTGCCCGACCTGCGCGGTGGCTTCAGCTACCTCATCGCCGCCCTGGCCGCAGAGGGCCAGTCGAAGGTCCACGGGATCGAGCTGATCTACCGCGGCTACGAGCGCTTCTCCGAGAAGCTCGACTCGCTCGGTGCCGACTACGAGGTCGGCTGACCGGCGGTCCGCGCTGGTCGGGGGCCGGCGGTCCGGGCTGCTGACCAGCGGTCCGCGGACGACCTAGCCGATCACCTGGTCGTCACCGATGCCGACGATCCAGAGCTTGGTGACCTCGCGACCACCGTCGTCGAGGACCAGGCTCAACCGCTGACCGGCACGCAGGTGGCGTAGGGCGCTGGCGGCGAAAACGTCGGCGCTGAAGGTCACCTCGAGGCCGTCGTCGAGCAGGAGCGAACCGGCGCCGGTCTGCTCGTCGAAGGTGTGCACGCTGCCCTGCATGGGTGGCAGCGTAGTCGGCGGGCCTAGCGGACGAGCTGGCCGAGGGTCGTCCCGGCCAGGACCGCCCGGGTGGCCGGCCCGACGCCCAGCGCCGCCACCGCCGCGAGGGCGCTGTCGTCGTCGACGTCGGTGCGCAGCCGCGGGAGGTCGAGGTCGAGGCGCGCGTGGCCGCCCTCCACGTGGGCCGCTGCGGAGCCGGGACCGAACCGCGGGTGCAGGCCCGCGCCGTCGACGGCCGTGAGCAAGGAGGTGCCCTCCCCGGCGGCGTCCGGCACCACCGCGAGCCGGTGGGCCGACGCGGCGCCCAGGGCCATCACCAGGTCGTTCGGCAGCAGCGAGGGCAGGTCACCGAGCAGCGCTGCGACAGGTGCGCCGGGCGTCTCCTCCAGGACATGGTCGCGACCGGCCCGGACCGCGGCGTTGAGCCCGGCGCCGGGATCGGTGACCAGGACGACGCCCAGCGCGACGGCGACCTCGGCCACCCGGCGGTCGGAGGTCACGACGACGACGTGGGCCGGCGGCATACCGGCGCAGCAGGCCGTGAGGCAGTCGGTGGCGAGGGCCAGCGCGAGGTCCTCGCGGACGACTCCGGGCGGTGGGTGCAGGCGCGACTTGGCTGCCGCGCCGCCCTTGACGGGCACGACGAGGTGCCATGGGAGGCCGGTGGGTCCGGTGCTCGCAGAGGTCATCATCCCGATCGTCGCAGTGCTGGCGCGGTCGCTCGACACCGACCCCCTGAGCAGGGAGGATGCACACTCGACCCGACGCTCCCGAACTCGACGACGGAGAACCTCACGTGACCGCCAGCGGCGCACGCCCCCTGCCCTTCGCCTACCGCCTGGCGGTGGCGATCGTGCGTCCCCTGATGCTGCTCCTCACGAAGCGGACGTGGCGAGGGACGGGGCACCTGCCGACGTCCGGCGGTTTCGTGGTCTGCCCCAACCACCTGTCCTACGCCGACCCGTTCACGTTCGCCCACTTCCTCTACGACAGCGGGCACCCGCCGTACTTCCTCGGCAAGGAGCAGGTCTTCCGGATCCCCGTCGCGGGCGCGATCCTGCGCGGTGCCCAGCAGATCCCGGTCTACCGCAACACCGGTCGGGCGGCTGACGCGTTCCGTGCCGCCGTGGCAGCGGTCAACGAGGGCAAGTGCGTCGGCATCTACCCCGAGGGCACCCTCACCCGTGACCCCGACCTGTGGCCGATGGTCGGCAAGACCGGGGCGGCGCGGATCGCGCTCACCACCAGGTGCCCGGTCATCCCCGTGGCCCAGTGGGGTCCGCAGGAGATCCTCGCGCCCTACTCGAAGAAGCCCAAGCTGTTCCCGCGCACCCGGGTGCAGATGACTGCCGGTCCGCCCGTCGACCTCAGCGACCTCTACGACCAGCCCATCACCGGCCCGCTGCTGCGGGAGGCGACCGACCGCATCGTCGACGCCATCACGGTCCTGCTCGAGGGAATCCGCGGGGAGAAGGCGCCACCCGAGCGGTTCGACTCGCGCAAGCACGGGCTGCCCGAGACGGGCAACTTCCACCGCCGCAAGGGGGAGGGAGCGTGACCAGGGCCGCGGTCTTCGGGACCGGCAGCTGGGGCACGGCGTATGCAGCGGTGCTGGCCGACGGGGGCACCCCCGTGACGATGTGGGGCCGACGCCAGGAGATGGTCGACCAGATCAACGCGGGCAGCAACGAGGACTACCTGCCCGGGATCAGCCTCCCCGAGGGCATCCGGGCCACGACCGACCCGGTCGAGGCGGCGGCCGGCGCCGACATCGTCGTCCTGGCGGTCCCGTCGCAGACGCTGCGCGCCAACCTCGCCGAGTGGAGCCACGCGCTGCCCCCGGACGCGGCGATCGTCTCGCTGATGAAGGGGGTCGAGCTCGGCACCACGAAGCGGATGAGCGAGGTCATCGCCGAGGCCGGCGGGATCGAGCCGGGGCGCATCGTCGTGGTCTCGGGTCCCAACCTGGCCAAGGAGATCGCCCAGAAGCAGCCCGCCGCCAGCGTCGTGGCCTGTGTCGACGAACGCGTGGCCGAGATGGTGGCCGAGGCGTCCAACCCGCCCTACTTCCGCCCCTACACGACCACGGACGTCGTCGGCGCCGAGCTCGGGGGTGCGGTGAAGAACGTCATCGCGCTCGCGGTCGGCATGGCCGAGGGGCTGGGGATGGGTGACAACTCCAAGGCCTCGATCATCACCCGTGGCCTCGCCGAGACCTCCCGCCTCGGGATGAAGCTGGGGGCGGACCCGGTGACGTTCGCCGGCCTGGCCGGGGTCGGTGACCTCATCGCGACCTGCATGTCGCCGCTGTCCCGCAACCGCACGTTCGGCCTCAACCTCGGCAAGGGCATGAGCGTCGAGGAGGTCATCGCGGTGACCAAGCAGACGGCCGAGGGCGTGAAGTCCTGCGAGTCGATCCTCCAGCTCGCCCACGACCACGGGGTGTCGGTCCCGATCATCGAGCAGGTCGCGGCAGTGGTGCACGACGGCCGCAGCCCCAAGGAGGTGGTCGGGGCGCTCATGCTCCGTGCCCTGAAGAACGAGGCCGAGTAACCGGTCGCGTCAGGCGCGCAGGGCCTGGTCGAGGTCGTGCCAGAGGTCCTCGACGTCCTCGATGCCGACCGAGAGGCGCAGCAGGTCCTCCGGGACGGTGAGCGGCTCGGCCGGGTGCCGGCGACGACGCTCGATCTGCGACTCGACCCCACCGAGGCTGGTGGCGTGGGTCCACAGGGTCGTCGCCGCGGCGACGCGTTCGGCAGCCTCGGCCCCGCCGGGCACCTCGATGGCGATGATCGCCCCGAACCCGGGGTAACGGGCTGTCCGCACACCGGGGTGGCCCTCGAGGCGGCTCGCCAGCTCGCGTGCGTTGGCGGTGGCCCGCTCGAGGCGGACGTGCAGGGTGCGCAGGCCGCGCAGGGCCAGCCAGGTCTCCATCGGGCCCGCGATGGCACCGCCGAGGAGACGGGCGGTGGACAGGCGGGCGCGCAGCTCCGCACCGGCCTCGGTCGCCGCCGTGACGAGGGCGCCGAGGATGACGTCGGAGTGGCCCGAGAGGTACTTCGTGACCGAGTGCAGGACGACGTCGACGCCGTCCTCGAGCGGGCGCTGGACGAGCGGGGTGGCGAAGGTGTTGTCGCACACCGTCACCGCGCCGGCCTCGCGGGCCATCGCCGCGAGGGCTCGCAGGTCCGACACCTCGAGCATCGGGTTGGTCGGGGACTCGAGCCAGAGCATCGCTGCGCCGTCGAGCGCCTCGCGCACCGCCGCCTGGTCGGTGGGGTCCACGCGGCGCACCCGTGCGGCGCCGGTGCCGGCCAGCTGGTCCAGCAGCGCCGTGGTGCCGTTGTAGGCGTGGTGGGGGACCACGACGGCGCCGCCGTGCGGGACGAGCGAGATGGCCGCAGAGACCGCCGCCATGCCCGAGGCGAAGACGAGCGCGTCACCGCCCTCGAGCGAACCGAGCGCCTCCTCGAAGGCCGTCCACGTCGGGTTGCCACCTCGGGCGTAGTTGACCGGACCGTCCGCGATGTAGGTGGAGGAGAACTCCAGCGGCGCGTTGACACCGGCCCCGGGGACGCGGGGCTGGCGACCCAGGGCGACGACGCGGGAGGCGGGGGACAGCTGCTCGTGGCTCACCGGGCCAGCGTAGGCGGCGTGCCCCGCGAGCCGTGCTCCGTGCCCGCCCGATGGGCGGGATACGCTCGGCCGCGATGACTACGGACCAGCCCGAAGCCCCCCGCAAGCCCCGCGTCGCCCTCGTCTTCGGCGGCCGCTCCTCGGAGCACGCGGTGTCCTGTGCGACCGCGGCCGGGGTCATGCGCGCCATCGACCGCGACGCATACGACATCGTGCCCATCGGCATCTCCCGCGACGGGCACTGGGTGCTCGCCGACGGTGACCCCGAGCACCTCGTGCTCGCGGCCGATCGCACGCCCGAGGTGCTGCCCGAGGGCGCCGGCGTCGTCGTGCCCCTGGCCACCACGGACCGCACGCTCGTCACCCTCGAGGCCAGCGAGGTGCCGCAGTCGCTCGGCGAGGTCGACGTCGTGTTCCCGTTGCTGCACGGTCCGTTCGGCGAGGACGGGACCATCCAGGGCATGTTCGAGATGGCCGACATCCGGTATGTCGGCTCCGGCGTCTTCGCCTCCGCCGCGGGCATGGACAAGCACCACATGAAGGTCCTGTTCGCCGGCGCCGGGCTCCCGGTCGGACCGTATGTCGTGATCACCGACGCGCAGTGGCGCCGCGACAAGGCGGCCGCCATGGACGCCGTCGCCGCGCTGACCTACCCGGTGTTCGTGAAGCCGGCGCGCGCCGGGTCGAGCATGGGCATCTCGAAGGTCTCCAGCCCCGAGGCGCTCGAAGGGGCCATCGAGATGGCGCGCACCCACGACCTCAAGGTCGTCGTCGAGCAGGGGATCGTCGGCCGCGAGATCGAGTGCGCCGTCCTCCAGGGCCGCGGCACCGACGCGCCACGGGTCTCCCACGTCGGTGAGATCGAGGTGACCACCGAGGGCGGACACGAGTTCTACGACTTCGAGGCCAAGTACCTCGATGACGGCGCGGTGCTGTCCTGTCCTGCCAAGGTGCCCGACGCGGTCGCCGCCGAGGTGCAGCGGCTGGCGGGGGAGGCGTTCGAGGCGCTGGGGTGCGAGGGCCTGGCGCGGGTCGACTGCTTCTACACGGAGTCCGGCGACGTGGTGATCAACGAGATCAACACGATGCCCGGCTTCACGCCGCACTCGATGTACCCGCAGATGTGGCAGGCGACGGGGCTGGGCTATCCCGAGCTGATCGACGAGCTGCTCCAGCTCGCACTGACCCGCCCCGTCGGGCTCAGGTAGTAGCTCACGCTCGCTCGTGTCGTGGGTCCGGTCGCGGGGAGGGCGGGGAGCCCTCGGCGCGCGATCCGCTCGCAGCTCCGCTTCGCTCCGCCGCTCCTGCCAGACCCAGCCAGCGCGCCTCCGGGCTTCCCGCCCACCCCACTCCGTCCGGAAGCGCTCACTGAGCGCAGGCGGCTGGTTCGGGGGCTAGCTGCAGGTGCGGTTGTTCGTCGGGAGGGCCTTGGCGGCGGGGTTGAAGGCGGGCAGGAGCAGGGGCGCCGGGGCGTAGGCGTTCGGCACGAGGACCTCGATCGCGGGATCACGGCCGAAGGTGGTGAACCTGACGCCGTCGCTGAGGGGCTGGGCCACCCAGTCGACGCCGTCGACGTCGAGGCACTGGTCGGACGTGGGCCCGAGGGCGGGCCATCCGCAGGTGGCGATGATGGCGGGGTCGCCCCAGACGCGGATGTCCCGGCGGTCGCCCCGGTCGGCGACGAAGGCCTCCGTGGAGGGGTGTGGGCCCACGGTCGACGGCATCAGCGGCATGGCGCGCTCGCACGCGGCCGTGTGGGCGGGAGCGGCGACCTCGATGCCCCGCGGCCACACGGCATACAGCACGCCGCCGGCCACCCCGAGGACGAGGAGGCCGGCGGCGGCGACGAGCAGGCGCCGACGGGCGGCGCGGGTCACGTCAGACGTGGACGACGGTGCAGGTCAGGGTCCGGGTGATCCCCGGGACGTCCTGGATCTTGGCGATGACGAGCTTGCCCAGCTCGTCGACGGTGTTGGCCTCGACGCGGGCGATCACGTCGTACGGGCCGGTCACGTCCTCGGCCATGACCACACCGGCGATACCGGCGATGGCCTCTGCGACGGTCGCCGCCTTGCCGACCTCGGTCTGGATCAGGATGTAGGCCTGGACCACCACTGAGCACCTCACGTTTGTCGAAGATGGAACTTGTCTCGTCCGGTTCGTCAGGACTTCGTGTCCCGGGAACCAGACCGCGGCGGGGCGCCACGGCTGGGGCAGACGCTACCGTGCCGGTGTCCCGGCCGTCTTCCCCGGCCTGTCACGAGGAGGTCAAGTCATGGTCACGGCCGGTCGAACCCTGGCGCAGGTGTCGGAGGCGTCGCTGCTCGCCGAGATCTTCCCGTTCTTCCCCGTGCGCGAGGGCGTGCTCGTGGGTCCGGGTGACGACGCGGCGGTGCTGGCCTCCAGCGGCTCGGTGGTGGTGACGACCGACGCCATGGTCCGGGGGCGTGACTGGGTCGACGAGTGGTCGACCGCGGCGGACGTGGCGACGAAGGCCTTCACGCAGAACGTCGCCGACGTCGCCGCGATGGGCGCGGTCCCCACCTCGCTGGTCGTGACCCTCGTGGCAGACCCTTCGACGCCGGTGGACTGGGCGGTGGAGTTCGCCCGGACGCTGGGCGGGCTCGCCCACGAGCTGGGGGTGGCCGTCGCGGGCGGTGACCTGTCGTCGGCGCCGGCGGGCACGGTGATGGTCTCGATCACCGCCCTGGGAGACTTGGGGGGACGAAAGGCCGTGCTGCGCAGCGGCGCCCGTCCCGGCGACACCATCGCCGTGCACGGCTCGCTCGGTAGCTCCGCCGCCGGGCTGTTGCTCCTCCAGCAGGATGCCTCGGCACGCGAGGAACGAGACGGCGCTCGCTCAGAGTGCGTCGGCCACCACCTGAGGCCCCGCACGGACGTGACGGCGGGACCGGCAGCCGCGGACGGCGGCGCCACCTCGATGCTCGACGTCTCGGACGGGCTGCTCCGCGACGGCTCGCGGATCGCGGCGGCGAGCGGTGTCCGCCTGGCACTGGAGAGCTCTCTGCTGGAGCCGGACCTGGTGGTCCTGCGTCAGGCCGTCGGCGACTCGGCCCTGGAGTGCGTGCTCGCCGGGGGCGAGGAGCACAGCCTGCTTGCGACGTTCGCCGGCGAGCTCCCGCCCGGGTGGCGCGCCCTGGGTCGGGTCGAGGAGGGGGAGGGCGTCACCCTCGACGGCGTCCCCCAGCAGCCGCGCGGCTGGGACCACTTCGCCGGCTGACCCCACCCGGCGGCATACCCCGGTCCTGGCGCGGGTCGATGTATACGCGCCCGTGTTTTCCGAGCGTGTTCACATCGACCCGCGGAGGCGCACCGGGGACGACGAAGCCGACCGTCCCGTGAGGGGAGGGTCGGCTTCGATCAGTGCCGGTCGGGCAGGGTCAGCGCTTGACCTTGCCGGCCTTGAGGCACGAGGTGCAGACGTTGAGACGCTTCGGGGTCACGCCCGCGTCGCCCACCAGAGCCTTGACGCGCTGGATGTTGGGGTTCCAGCGACGCTTGGTGCGGCGGTGCGAGTGCGAGATGTTGTGACCGAAGCTCGGTCCCTTGCCGCAGACGTCGCAGTTGGCAGCCACGGGGTTCTCCTGAAATTCGATGGTGATCAAGACTGGGATCGTCCCGGGCCGGATGCGGGCACAGGCCAGCACCACGAAGGACCACGGGAACCGGTCAAGAGTAGCCGAGGAGGTGTCCCGCGACCAAAACGAGCCGTGACGGTACTGGCCGCCGGTGCCGGGCACTAGCCTGCCATCGTGCTCGAAGCCCTCTCTGCCGTCGATGCGCGGCGGTGGGCCGTGCTCACGCGGATGGCCTTCGCGGCCCGCCGCGCGGAGATCGACGCGCTCAACGTCTTCCCCGTCCCCGACGGTGACACGGGCACCAACCTCTACCTCACGCTCGACGCCGCGCTGGACTCCGTGCGGGCCGAGCACGAGAAGGCCGGGATCCTCGGCACGGCCACCCTGGAGCAGGAGTGCTCGGCCCTGTCACGCTCGATGCTGCTCACCGCGCGCGGCAACTCCGGGGTGATCCTGAGCCAGCTGGTGCGCGGGTTCGCGGAGGCGATCGCCGACAGCGGCCTCCCCGAGGCGGGGCCGGCGGTCATCGCCGACGGTATGGCGCGGGCCAGCGCCCGCGCCTACGCCAGCGTCGTGCGCCCGGAGGAGGGCACCATCCTCACGGTCGCCAAGGCGGCGGCCGAGGCCGGTGCCGCCGCGGTCGACGAGGGCCTTCCCGCCGTCGTGGAGGCCGCGCTCGACGCGGCGACCGAAGCCTTGGGGGAGACCACCCACCAGCTCGCCGCGCTCGAACGCGCCGGGGTCGTGGACGCCGGTGCGGCCGGATACCTCCTCCTGCTCGAGGCGCTCGCGCGCGTGGTGCACCAGGACGGTGCCCACGTCGGCGAGCGGATGGAGCCGTTCGCCGAGGACCCGTCGATGCGCCGCCGCGAGGAGTGGAGCACCAGCGGGGTGGTGGCGCCGTCGAGCCGACGGGACGCACCGGAGGTGCGCCCACCAGCGGTCGCGACGGCACTCCGGGCGGGCCCGCCTACGAGGTGATGTACCTCCTGCGCGACAGCGACGAGGAGCGGGCGACCGTCCTGCGCGAGGTTCTGGACGGGCTCGGTGACTCCCTGCTCGTGGTGGGCGGTCCCGACCTCTGGAACGTCCACGTCCACGTCGACGACGTGGGTGCCGCGATCGAGGCGGGCCTGGACGCCGGGCGCCCCTACCGCGTGCGGGTCACCCACTTCGCCGACCAGGTCGCCCACCGCCAGCCCAGCGACGGGCGTCGCCGTCGTGGCCTGCGCCGCGGGACCGGGTCTCGCCGAGGTGTTCGAGGAGGCGGGCGCGGTCGTCGTGACCAGCGGCCCGGGGCAGCGCGCCTCGGCCGGCCAGCTGCTCGACGCCATCCGCGCCGTCGCACGCCCTGTCGGTCATCGTGCTGCCCAACGACCGCGACACCGAGATGGCGGCCCGCGCAGCAGCGAGTGCCGCCGAGCAGGAGGGGCTCGAGGTCCACCTGGTGCGCTCGCGTACCGCTGTGCAGGGCCTGGCGGCGTTCGCGGTGTTCGACGAGAACGCCTCGGCTGCCCGCAACGCGGCGGAGATGAGCCACGCCGCGGCCGCGACCCGCCACGGGGCCGTCGCCGTCGCCAGCAAGCAGGCGCTCACCAGCGCGGGGCCGTGCGAGCCCGGCGACGTCCTCGGTGCCGTCGGTGGTGACGTCGTCGTGGTCGGGCACGACCTCGCCGAGGTCGCCATCGACGTCGTCCGCCGACTCCTCGGCAGCGGTGGCGAGCTGGTCACCGTCATCGGCGGCGAGGACGCGCCCGACGGGCTGGCCGAGGACCTCGGCGCACGTATCGGGCGTGGTCACCGCGACGTCGAGGTCACCGTGATCGACGGTGGCCAGCCGCACTACCCGCTGCTGCTGGGAGTCGAGTAGGCGTGGTCGACGAGAGCACCAAGCTCGACAAGGTCCTGGGGGCCCGGACCGCCGGGACCCTGTCCAAGCACCGCAACCTGGTGACCGTCGGTGACCTCCTGGAGTTCTGGCCGCGCCGCTACCTCGAGCACACCTCCGACCTGTCGGACCTGCACGTGGGCAAGTACGTCGTCGCCGTCGCCGAGGTGAAGACCTCCGTCACGCGCAGGATGCAGAAGCGACGCGGCGAGATGCTCAACGTCACGATCACCGACGGGCGCAACGACGTCGACCTCGCGTTCTTCAAGGCGTGGGGCCACAAGGACGCGCTCCTGCCGGGCGTGCGGGCGGTGTTCGCCGGCGAGGTCGGGATGTACCGCGGACGCTGGCAGCTGACCCACCCGGCATACCAGGTCGTCGAGGGCGGGCTCGGCACCTCGGCGACCGACCGCGGGCCGATCCCGGTCTACCTCCAGGTCAAGGGGCTGCAGAACTGGTCGGTGGCCGAGTGCGTGCGCATCGTCTTCGACCACCTCGAGGAGGTGCCCGACCCGCTGCCCGCCACGCTGCGCTCGCGCCATGGCCTGCCGGGGCGGCTCGAGGCCCTGCGCGGGATCCACGTGCCCGCAGCGTTCCCGGAGGTGCAGAAGGCCCGCCACCGGATGCGCTACGAGGAGGCGCTGGTCCTGCAGACCCTGCTCGCCCAGCGCCGCGCCCGACAGGCGGCCGACCGGACCACGGCACGGACCCCCCGCGCCGGGGGCCTGCTCGCGGCGTTCGACGAACGGCTGCCGTTCGAGCTCACCGCGGGCCAGCGGGAGGTGGGCCGGACGCTCGCCGAGGAGATGGCGCGCGATGTGCCGATGAACCGGCTCCTCCAGGGCGAGGTGGGTTCCGGCAAGACGATCATCGCGCTCCGGGCCATGCTCGCCGCCGTCGATGCCGGGGGACAGGCAGCCCTGCTCGCTCCGACGGAAGTCCTTGCGGCACAGCACCACCGGTCGATCACGGCGATGCTCGGCGACCTCGCCGAGGGAGGCCTGCTCGGCGGCAGCGACATCGGCACCCGCGTGGCCCTGCTCACCGGCAGCCAGCCGACGGCAGCCCGCCGCGAGAACCTCCTGCAGGCCGCCAGCGGTGACGCCGGCATCGTCATCGGCACCCACGCGCTCATCCAGGAGAAGGTCCAGTTCCAGGACCTCGCCCTCGCAGTGGTCGACGAACAGCACCGGTTCGGCGTCGAGCAACGAGATGCGTTGCGCGAGAAGGGGACCCAACCTCCCCACGTCCTCGTCATGACCGCGACGCCGATCCCGCGCACGGTCACCATGACGGTGTTCGGCGACATGGAGACCTCGACCCTGTCCGAGCTGCCGCGCGGCCGTTCGCCGATCGCCACGCACGTCGTGCCGTCCGAGCGCACCGCGTGGGTGCAGCGCACGTGGGAGCGGGTCGCCGAGGAGGTCCGCTCCGGCAGGCAGGCGTATGTCGTGTGCCCGCGCATCGGCGACGAGTCCGGCTCGGCGGGGAGTGCGGTCTCCGCCGACGACGAGGAGCTGCCGACCACACCGGTGACCGCGAACGGTGCGCGGTCGGTGGACGCGCAGGACGACGACGATGACGTCGAACCCGGTGGTGCCGAGGGCTCCCAGCCGGGTGGCGCGGCGGCTCCTCGCGAGCTCGCGAGCGTCTATGCCGTCGAGGCGGCCCTGCGCGAGAACCCTGCCCTGACAGGGCTTTCCATGGCCGTCCTGCATGGGCGGATGGCTCCCGAGGACAAGGACGCGGTCATGGCGGCCTTCAACGCCGGGGAGATCCAGGTCCTCGTCTCGACGACCGTCATCGAGGTCGGTGTCGACGTGCCCAACGCCACCGTCATGGTCGTCGTCGACGCCGACCGGTTCGGGGTCTCGCAGCTCCACCAGCTGCGCGGGCGCGTCGGCCGTGGCCGCCATGCGGGGCTGTGCCTGCTCATGACGTCGTCCGAGACCGAGGCGTCGATGGAGCGCCTCGAGGCGGTGGCCGGCACGAACGACGGCTTCGAGCTCGCCAGGCTGGACCTGCAGCTCAGGGGAACCGGTGACGTCCTCAGCGGGAAGCAGAGTGGCGGGGGCCGGTCGGGGCGGGCGATGGGGCGCGGCAGCTTCCGGTTCCTGTCCCTGGTGCGCGACGAGGAGATCATCCTCGAGGCCCGTGACGACGCGACCGCCCTCGTCGCTCGCGACCCCGAGCTGACCACGCACCCCGAGCTCGCTGCGGCCGTCGCCGACCGGCTCGACGCCGAGCAGGCCGCCTTCCTCGAACGCGGCTAGGACAGGAAAACCCGGGCGCCGGTGGAGGGCCCCGCGCCCTAGGGTGGCGAGATGCTTCTCTCCCACGATGTCGAGGGTTCCGGTCCGCCGATCCTGCTGCTGCACTCCGGAGTGGCCGACCGCAGGATGTGGGACGACCTCGTCCCGGCGCTGGGCCACGCCTTCACGGTGGTTCGACCCGACTTCCGCGGGTTCGGTGACTCGCCCATGCCGCCGGGGGAGTACGCCGACGCCGACGACCTCGCTGCGCTCCTGGACCACCTCGGCATCGTCGACGCTGCCGTCGTCGGGTCGAGCTTCGGAGGCAGGGTCGCCCTCGAGCTCGCGACCCTGCACCCCGGACGGGTGTCGTCCCTCGTGCTCCTGTGCGCGGCATACCGGGGGGTGGAGCCCACGGCCGACGTCCAGGCGTTCGGCGCGGAGGAGGACCGGCTCCTCGAGGCCGGCGACGTCGAGGGGGCGACCGAGCTCAACGTCCGCACCTTCCTCGGACCCGACGCGTCCGAGGCCACGAGGGGCGGCTGGTCGGGATGCAGCGCAGGGCGTTCGAGGTGCAGCTCGCCGCAGAGGAGCAGGACCCCCCACCGGCACCGCGTCGCATCGAGGTCGACCCCACGGCGATCGCGGTGCCCACGGTGGTGGTGTCGGGCGCCCGCGACCTCGACCTGTTCAGGGAGATCGCCGCCGTCCTGGCCCGCGAGATCCCGGGCGCCGAGGCCGTCGAGCTCGACTGGGCCGGCCACCTGCCGTCCCTCGAGCGCCCCGACGCCGTCCTGGCCCTGCTGCTCGACGTCCTGCGCGACGACCCGACCGTCCACCAGCCCTGAGGGGGTCGCCGCACGGGTGCCGAGCGCTGTTACGGTGCGGCCGTGACGCGGATCATCAGCGGCAGGGCCGGAGGGCTGCGGCTCTCGACGCCCCCGGGCGCGGGCACCCGACCTACGAGCGACCGCGTCCGTGAGGCGCTGTTCTCGCGACTGGAGCACCTCGAGGTGGTCGCCGGCGCGCGGGTCCTCGACCTCTATGCCGGGTCGGGGGCGCTCGGGCTCGAGGCCCTGAGCCGCGGTGCGGTCTCCGTCCTGCTCGTCGAGTCCGACAAGGGGGCCGCGAAGGTGACCCGGGCGAACGCGGGCGCCATCGGCATACCCGGCGCAGTCGTCCGGCAGGCCACCGTGGCCCGGGTGCTCGCCACCCGGCCGGCCGAGCGGTGCACTCTCGTCTTCAGCGACCCGCCGTACGCCCTCACCGAGGACGAGCTCGCCGCCGACCTGGTCCTGCTGGCCGAGCAGGACTGGCTCACCGACGACGCGTTGGTCGTCGTCGAACGTTCCTCGCGCACGCCCGAGCCCCGGTGGCCGTCCGACTGGGAGCTCGAGGGGGTACGTCGCTACGGCGAGACGAAGGTCTGGTTCGCCGGTCCGAAGCCGCCGGACGAGATCGCCTGAGCCGTATGGCGCGGGCGCGACGAGGGCCCGGAACCGTCTGGTCCCGGGCCCTCGTGCCGTGCTGGTGCCTCAGTCGGTCGGCGCCGCCGACGGGATGATGCTGAACTGCACCGCGCCGGACTGGTCGACGTTCGCGTCGAGGACCTGGTCGCCGAGGGCGGCCGCGGCGGTCTCGTCGAGGAACACCTTCGCGCCCTCGCTCTCGACGACCGCGTCGCCGGGCAGGGCCTGCTCCGCGGTGGTGACCACGAGGGCGCCCGCGGCCGGGTCCTCCTGGCTGAAGCGCAGGCCGGCGTCGTCGCCCGCCTCCGTCTGGTCGACAAGCGTCTTGACGATCGTGCTGGCGTTCTCGGTCAGGGTGAGCATGTGGCTCTCCATCTCTTGGTTGAGTTCAGGCCGTAGAGGTCAGGACGTCTCCACCGTCTCGCAGGCGTCGACACGACTCAAACCGGGCGTCCGATGGGTGGGACCGCGTCTCGGCAGGAGCCTCGAGGTGGGCCCGAGGTGTGTCGCGACCGCGGGTGAGAGAAGGTGAGGCCATGACCGAGTACGAGATCCCCCGCCCCACGTCCGGTGACGTCGTCGACCTCATCCTCGAGGACCACCGCCTGTTCGAGTCCCTCCTGCGCGACCTGCGTGACGCCACCGCGGACCGCGAGGCGGCCAGGGCCGCGCTGTCTGCGGTCCTCATCGCCCACGGCGAGGCCGAGGAGTCCGAGGTCTACCCGAACCTCGAGCGCAAGGACGCCATCACCGACCACGAGGCCGAGCACGGTGAGGAGGAGCACGCCGAGGGCAACGAGGCGCTGCTCGCGCTGCTGGAGTGCAAGGGCACCGACACCCAGAAGTTCGACGACGCCGTCGAGGACCTGGCGACGGCCCTCAACCACCACATCGGCGAGGAGGAGCAGACCATCCTCAACCCGGCACGCACCGACGTGTCGCAGGAGGTCCGCGACGACCTCGGCGCGAAGTGGGCGACCGAGCGCAACCGCCTCCTCGATGCCGGGGCGGGGTCCATCGCCAACGTCCGCGAGATCGTCGCCAAGGCCCACAAGGACGGGCTGCTCCCGGCGGACGACGAGGACTGAGCCGACGGGGGGCGGGCTGCTCCGCTGCTAGCGTTCCGGTGTGACCAGCCCCGCCCCCACCCCGGCCACCGATGCCCGCCGACGTGCGGTCTGCCCCGGCTCCTACGACCCGGTGACCCTCGGCCACGTCGACGTCATCCGGCGCGCAGCGGCCCTGCACGACGAGGTCGTCGTCGCGGTGCTGCACAACCCCGCCAAGCAGGGTGTGTTCACGCCCGATGAGCGCCGTGAGCTGATCGAGGACGCCGTCGGCGACCTGGCCGGCGTGCGGGTCGAGGTCTTCGGCGGCCAGCTGCTCGTCGACGTGTGCAGGGCCGTGGGGGCGGACGTCGTGGTCAAGGGGCTGCGCAGCGGCACCGACTTCGCCTACGAGCTGCCGATGGCCCTGATGAACCGCCACCTGACCGGCCTCGAGACGGTGTTCCTGCCCGGTGAGCCGAGCTTCGGCCACGTGTCGAGCTCCCTGGTCAAGGAGGTCGTCCGCTACGGCGGCGACGTCACCGGGCTCGTGACCGACCGGGTCCGCGACGCGCTCGTGGCCCGCCTCAGATCTGACCAGGGGCACTGACCTGACCGCACGGACCCAGCGGCCGGCGCGCTTCCGGCCGGACATCGAGGGGCTGAGGGCGGTCGCCGTCCTGCTCGTCCTGATCTACCACGCCGGCCTGCCGCTGCAGAACGGCTTCCTCGGCGTCGACGTCTTCTTCGTCATCTCGGGGTTCCTCATCACCGGGCTGCTCGTCCGCGAGCTCGACGGGCACCGGCACGATCTCCTGGACCGCGCTTCGTCGGGCGCCGGGTCAGGCGCCTGCTGCCGGCAGCCGTCCTCGTGCTCGTCGTCACCGCCGTCGTGGCGTGGTTCGTCGTGCCCGGCCTGCGGCGCCGCGAGATCGGCACGGACATCGCCGGCGCGGCGCTCTACGTCGTCAACTGGGTCCTGGCCCACCGCGCCGTGGACTACCTCGCCTCGGACGCCGTGCCCTCGCCGGTCCAGCACTTCTGGTCCCTGGCCGTGGAGGAGCAGTTCTACGTCGTGTGGCCGCTGGCCCTCATCGCCCTGGCCTTCGTGCTGCGCCGGTACGGCCGCCGGCCCTCGATGCGGTCGGTCGGCCTGCTGCTCGCGCTGCTCGCCGTGCCGTCCTTCGCGTATGCCGTGTGGCTGGGCGTCCGCGACCCTGCGCGCTCGTACTTCGTCACGACCACACGGGCCTGGGAGCTCGGGGTCGGGGCGGCGCTGGCCCTCTGGTGCGCAGCCCGTGAGTCCTCGCGGGTCGACGGGGGGCCGCGGACGCACGTGCCGCACCGGGTGGCGGCTGCCATCGGGTGGACCGGGCTCGCGGCGGTCATCGGCAGCGCGCTGTGGCTCCCGCGCGGTGCGACGACGCCCGGTGCGTGGACCCTGGTGCCGACCCTCGGCGTCGCGGCCGTCCTGTGGGCGGGGTGGACCGGCGCGCCCCATGGCCCGGTCCGGGTGCTCGGCACCCGGCCGATGGTCTGGGTCGGCGGCCTGTCCTACTCGATCTACCTGTGGCACTGGCCGGCGCTGGTCCTCACCGACTGGGCCCTCGACGGGCTGACCGGCCCGCTGCGGGTCCTCGTCGCGCTCCTCGCAGTGGTGCCCGCCTGGCTCAGCCACCGCTTCCTCGAGCAGCCGGTGCACCACAACGCCGCGCTCGCGGCGAGAACACGCCGGGTGCTCGTGCTCGGCGCAGCCCTGTCCGCCGCGGGCGCCCTCGCCGCGGTGCCGCTGACCCAGGCTCCCTCGCCCTTTCGCACCACGCCCGTCTCCGGCGCCATACCGGCCGTGGGTGGCCTGGGTGCCGCCACGCTGACGACGCCACCCGACCCCGACCCCGCCGCCTACGCCGTGGACGACTGGGGGTGGCTGACCCCCGACCCCCAGCTCGCCGGGAAGGACCGCCCGGCCGCCGACGTCGACCGCTGCCAGGTGGACCGGCTCGCCGAGACGCCCGTGCCGTGCGAGTTCGGTGTGACGGGCGGCCCGCTCACCGTCGCCCTGGTCGGCGACTCCAAGGCGATGCAGTGGCTCCCGGCGCTCCAGCGCCTCGCGCCGCAGCGGGGGTGGCGGATCGTGACGTACGGCAAGTCGGCCTGCGCGTTCGCCGCAGGGCAGGCCGAGTCGGCGGGGAAGCACTACCCGTCGTGCGACGCCTTCAACCGGCACGTCATGGACGCGCTGCGTGCCGACCCGCCGGACCTCCTGCTGACGTCCGGGTATGCCGCCAAGGCCTGGGACGGTGCCGCCTCGACCACGGAGGCGCTCGTCCGCGGCCTGGCCACGAGGTGGCGCGAGGTCGCCGACCTCGGGATCCCCATGGCCGTGATCGCCGACAGCCCGCTCTCGCCGGACGACCTCGACGTGTGCACCGCGCGCCACCCCCACCGGCTCAGTCTCTGCTCGTTCGACCGGGCACCGGCCGTGGCCGGGAGCGGGTTGCCTGCCCAGCAGCAGGCCGCTGCCGAGTCGGGCACCCCCCTCGTCGACCTGACGCCCTACATCTGCCCGGTCGCGAGGTGCCCCGTGGCGATCGGGCACGTGACGATCCACCGGGCCGGCGACCACCTGACGGCGACCTACGTCCGCACGTTGGCGCCCCGGCTGGGCGCGGCCCTCGACCGCCTGCCCTCAGGGCCGTCGGGGCGCTGACCCAGGCGCCGATCTCCGTGCATTTGGGAGAGTGGGTCGTGCTCCGGTAACCTCGTGCGTCGGTCTACGTCTCATCCGAGGCGGGTGGCCGAGTCACTCGACACAGCTGGAGCCATGGAACACCTCAATCCCCGATCGCCGTTGGTCTTCGACACCACGGACCTCGGTCGGCGACCCGGAACCATGGTGCAGGTCCAGCGGACCGTCGAGGCGCCTGCCGACTTCGGCACGGACGTCATCGCAGTGCCCAAGGGTGCTGAGATGCAGATCGGGCTGCGGCTCGAGTCCGTGGTCGAGGGAGTGCTGGTGACCGGCTCGGTCCACGCCACGGCAACCGGCGCCTGCGTGCGGTGCCTGGACCCGATCGCCCACGACGTGGACGGTCACTTCCAGGAGCTGTTCGCCTACGCCGACCGTGCTGCCCACCACCGCGAGGTGGGGGCGGACGACGACGAGACCGAGGAGCTCAAGCTCGAGGGCGACCTGTTCGACCTCGAGCCGGTGCTCCTGGACACGGTGGTGCCCGCACTGCCGTTCCAGCCGGTGTGCCGGGAGGACTGTCCGGGTCTGTGCTCCGAGTGTGGAGCGCGCCTGGCCGACGACCCCGACCACCAGCACGATGTGATCGACCCCCGGTGGGCCGCGCTGAACGCGCTGTCCACCGACGCCAGCACCACCACCCAGAGCACCATCGAAGAGAAGAGGAACTGACGTGGCTGTCCCGAAGCGGAAGACGTCGCGCTCCAACACCCGTTCGCGTCGCGCGAACTGGAAGACGACGGCGACCACGCTGACCGTGTGCCCCCAGTGCAAGGCCCAGATGCAGCCGCACATCGCGTGCCCGTCCTGTGGCTCCTACAAGGGTCGTCACTACACGGTCGCCGAGCGCACCGAGCACCAGGGCTGAGACAGCCCGAACCCCTCGTGAGTTCCACTCCGTCCCCCGTGGGGGACAGCGAGAAGCAGCGGCCCGTCGACGAGTTCCTCCAGCACCTCACCGGTGTGGTGGAGGCCCCGATCGACGAGCCGCTGCTTCTGCGCGCCCTGACCCATCGCTCGTACGCGTACGAGAACGGTGGCCTGCCCAACAACGAGCGCCTCGAGTTCCTCGGCGACTCGGTGCTCGGGCTGGTCGTCACCGACACGCTCTACACGACGCACCCCGACCTGCCCGAGGGCCAGCTGGCGAAGCTGCGTGCCGCCGTCGTGAACATGCGGGCCCTCGCCGACGTCGCCCGCACGCTCGGCCTGGGTGACCACGTCCGCCTGGGACGTGGCGAGGAGACCACCGGCGGCCGCGACAAGGCCTCGATCCTCGCCGACACGATGGAGGCGGTCATCGGCACCGTCTACCTGTCGGCCGGCATGGACGCCGCGGCCACGCTCGTGCACCACCTGCTCGACCCGCTGATGGCCGCCAGCGCCACGCTCGGCGCCGGCCTGGACTGGAAGACCAGCCTGCAGGAGCTGTCCGCCGCAACCTCCCTCGGCGTCCCGGAGTACCGGGTCGAGGAGGAGGGCCCGGACCACGAGAAGACCTTCACCGCGCAGGCGGTCGTGGCGTCGGAGGTGCTGGGCGCGGGCACCGGCCGGTCGAAGAAGGAAGCCGAGCAGAAGGCTGCCGAGCTGGCCTGGCGCGCGCTGAGCGCCAGGGCGGCGGAGGCCGCGGAGGTCACCGAGGCGGCCGACGCCGTCGCAGGCTCGCCCTCCTAGGCGAGCGGACGCCATACCGCCATGCCCGAGCTGCCCGAGGTCGAGGTGGTCCGGCGCGGGCTCGCCGACCACGTCGTCGGCCGCACGATCGAGCGGGCGGAGTTCCGCGGGGCCCGCGTCGCGCGCCGGCACCTGCCCGGGCCGCTCGACCTGGCGGCCCGGCTGGCCGGCAACCACGTCGAGCAGGCGCGGCGGCGCGGCAAGTACCTCTGGCTGGTGCTGCGCACCCCCGACGGCTCGACGCCAGGGGCTGATCGCCCACCTCGGCATGAGCGGCCAGCTGCTCGTCGAGGCCGCCGACGCCCCGCCGGAGAAGCACCTGCCACGCGGTGTTCGACTTCGCGGACGAGGGCCCGCAGCTGAGGTTCGTCGACCAACGGACGTTCGGCGGTATGGCGCTCGCCGACCTCACGCCCGAGGGCGTGCCCGAGCCGGTGGCCCACATCGCCCCGGACCCGCTCGAGGCGGCCTACGACCAGGCGCGCCGTGATCCGCAGGATGAAGGCCAAGGACGTGGCCGTGAAGCGGGCCCTGCTCGACCAGACCCTCGTGTCCGGCGTCGGCAACATCTACGCCGACGAGGCGCTGTGGCGGGCGCAGGTGCACGGCGAGCGGCTCTGCTCGTCGCTGACCAGGCCCGACGCTCTCGAGGATCCTCGACCACGCGCGGACCGTCATGACCGAGGCGCTGGGTCAGGGCGGCACGAGCTTCGACGCGTTGTACGTCAACGTCAACGGTGCGTCGGGCTACTTCGACCGCTCGCTGCACGCGTACGGTCAGGAGGGTCGGCCGTGTGATCGCTGCGGGACGCTGATCCGGCGCGAGGCCTTCATGAACCGGTCGTCGTTCTCCTGCCCACGGTGCCAGCCGAGGCCACGGGTGCGGCGCGGCTGACAGCGGGGCTCCCGCGGTTGTACAACTGGTCGGAAGGGGTGGTGCAGATGGATCACAGCGGTCCCGCTCGTGCGGTCATCTGGGTGCACGGACAGGTGCAGGGGGTCGGTTTCCGGTGGTGGGTGCGAGCCCGTGCGCTGGAGCTGGGCCTGGTCGGCCACGCGCGCAACACCAGCGACGGCCGGGTCGAGGTCGTGGCGCAGGGGGACCAGGACCAGCGTGCGCCGGCTCGTCGCCCTCCTCGAGGAGAAGCCGTCGCAGCACCTGCGTCCGGGGCAGGTGCAGACCTGCGTGACGTCCTTCGGCGCCCCCCGTGACGGGCTGGCGGGCTTCGTCGAGAAGTAGGGCGGTGGACCGGGGACCGCCAGGTGCGGCTTTGGTCGGCATTCGCCCGGGATCGTCCATTGACCGGCGTTGGCGAGGCTGTCACTCTGAGAGACGGCCCCACCGGCACCTGCCCGCCCGGCAACCTGCCACCCGGCACCTTGCGACGGCACCTGCTCCAGGGTCTGACCCGACGCCACATCCCCGACGGCCCCCAACCGTCTGCAAGGAGTCACCATGGCCAAGGCCCTCGTCGGCTACCGCACTGCCAACGACCAGCGACTGATGCTCGAGACCCTCGAGCTGCGTCGCCGGGTCGCTGACCTGGAGCACCTGGTCGAGCGGCTCCAGCGTGACAACGACGTGTTGCGCGAGCAGGCGCGGGAGCACGTGAGACGGCCGGACGTCGTCGGTGCGGGCGCGCCTACGATTGCCGGGTGACCCAGCCCGCTCCACAGCCCACTCCACCGCTCGGTCCCGACCACCCGGGGGCGACGTCCGCCGAGCTGCTGCGCCTGCGCGCGAGCATCGACAACATCGACGCCGCCCTGATCCACCTGCTCGCCGAGCGCTTCAAGTGCACCCAGCAGGTGGGCGAGCTCAAGGCCCGTGAGGGCCTACCGCCCGCGGACCCGGCGCGCGAGGAGTCCCAGATCGCGCGGCTGCGCGACCTCGCCGACACGGCCGGGCTCGACCCGACGTTCGCCGAGAAGTTCCTGGGCTTCGTCATCGCCGAGGTCATCCACCACCACGAGGCCATCGCCAAGTCCTGAGCACGACCTCGAGGCCTCCCTCGCCGCACCTCAGGCGTCACTCCTGTCCCACCGTGCACAGGCAACGCGGGGCAGGCCGTAGTCCCCGGAGCACGGCGGCCGCGCCGGTACAGTGAGCCGCGCGTCCGACCACCGTCGAGCCACCCGGCCGACCACCGCTCCGGCCGACCCGCCGGAGCACGCCTGACTTCCCTGCCGCTGTCACCTCACCCAGGAGCCGACCCGCTCGTGTACGTCAAGAGCCTGACCCTGAAGGGCTTCAAGTCCTTCGCCTCGGCGACCACGATGCGCCTCGAGCCCGGCATCACCTGCATCGTCGGGCCCAACGGCTCCGGCAAGTCCAACGTCGTCGACGCGCTCGCCTGGGTCATGGGGGAGCAGGGGGCCAAGAGCCTGCGCGGCGGCAAGATGGAGGACGTCATCTTCGCCGGCACCGCCGGTCGCGCGCCGCTCGGCCGGGCCGAGGTCGCCCTGACGATCGACAACTCCGACGGCGCCCTGCCGATCGACTACACCGAGGTCACCATCGCGCGGACGATGTTCCGCAACGGTGGCTCCGAGTACGCCATCAACGGCACCTCCTGCCGCCTGCTCGACGTCCAGGAGCTGTTGTCCGACAGCGGCATCGGCCGCGAGATGCACGTCATCGTCGGCCAGGGCCAGCTCGACGCGGTCCTGCGCGCGACCCCCGAGGAGCGGCGCGGGTTCATCGAGGAGGCGGCCGGCGTCCTCAAGCACCGCAAGCGCAAGGAGAAGGCGCTCCGCAAGCTCGAGTCGATGGAGGCCAACCTCACCCGGGTCAACGACCTGACCGGTGAGATCCGCCGCCAGCTCGGCCCGCTCGGCCGCCAGGCCGAGGCGGCCCGTCGTGCAGCCGGCATCCAGGCCGACGCCCGCGACGCCCGCCTGCGCCTGCTCGCCGACGACCTCGTCCAGCTGCACCTCGACCCTCGAGCAGGAGGTCGCCGACGAGTCCGCCCTCATCGCCAAGCGCACCGAGGTCGAGGAGGGGCTGGCCACCCTCCGCAGCCGCCTGGCCACCCTCGAGCAGCAGGCCCAGGACGCAGCCCCCGAGCTGACCAAGGCGCAGGAACGCTGGTTCGGCCTGCAGCAGCTGCGCGACAAGCTCGCATCGACCGAGTCCCTGGCCTCCGAGCGGGTCCGACTGCTCGGGCAGGACGGCCAGGACGAGCAGACCACCGGCCGCGACCCCGAGGAGCTCAAGGCGCAGGCCGCCGAGGCCCGCAAGCAGGAGGAGTCGCTGCTCGCCGACGTCCGCGAGGCCGCCCGGGCCCTCGAGGCCGCCGTGAGCGCCCGCGCCGAGGCCGAGCAGGCGTATGCCGCGGAGCAGCAGCGCCTCCAGCGCCTGGTCCGTGCTGCGGCCGACCGCCGCGAGGGCCTGGCCAAGCTCGCCGGCCAGGTCGGGGCCCGTCGCAGTCGCATCGAGGCCGGCGAGGCGGAGATCGGCCGCCTGCGCGGGATCGTCGAGCAGTCGCTCGAGCGAGCTGCCGCCGCCGAGCGCGAGTTCACCCAGCTCGAGGCGTCGGTCGCCGTCGACGAGGAGGGCGAGGAGGGCCTCGACAGCGCCTACGAGAAGGCAGCAGCCGTCCTCGAAGGCATCGAGGCCGAGGTCGAGGAGCACAAGGAGGCCGAGCGCACGGCCGAACGCGACCGCACCACCGCCGCGGCCCGGCTCGAGGCCCTCGAGCTGAGCCTGTCCCGCAAGGACGGCGCCGCGACGCTGCTCGCGGCCGCAGACAGCCGGCACGGCATCCTCGGGTCGGTCGCCTCGCTGCTGCAGGTCAAGGGCGGCCACGAGGCTGCCGTCGCCGCCGCCCTCGGCTGGGCCGGCGACGCGCTCGCCGTCGAGTCGATCGACCACGCGGCCCGTGCCCTGGTCTCGCTGCGCGAGGAGGACGCGGGCCGGGCGGCGTTCCTCGTCGGCCAGACCGCGACGTCCAGCGACCCCGCCACCTGGCCCGCCTTGGAGGGCTCGGCCGTCTGGGCCCGTGACGTCGTCGAGGCCCCGGCCACGGTCCGGCCCGCGGTCGAGCAGCTGCTCGACCGCGTCGCCCTGGTCGACGACCCCGCCCTGGCCGCCTCACTCGTGGCGAGGGGCGAGGGCGTCACCGCGGTCACCGCCGACGGCGACGTCTTCGCGCCCGGGTTCGTCCGCGGTGGCAGCAGCCACGCCCCGAGCCTGATCGAGATCCAGTCTGCCGTCGACGAGACCCGTGACCGGGTCGCCGACGCGACGCGGCGCGGGGAGCAGGCGAGGTTCGCCCTCACCAGCGCCCAGGAGCGCCACCGCAGTGCCGCCGACGACGTCGAGGTGGCCCTCGAGGCCCTGCACGACTCCGACGCCAAGATGGCCGCCGTCGCCGAGCGGCTGGGCCACCTCGGGGCCACCGTCCGAGCGGCCAAGGCCGAGGCCGAGCGCACCGAGCGCAGCATCGCCACGGCGACCGAGGCCCTCGAGGCCGATCGCCTCGAGCTCGCGGGCCTGACCGAGCGCCTCGACGAGGCCAGCGCCGAGCCCACCGAGGCCCAGGACCCCAGCACCGACGAGCGCGACCGCCTCGAGGCCCTGGCGAGCCGCGGCCGCGCGAGCGAGACCGAGCTGCGCCTCACCCTGCGCACCAAGGAGGAGCGCGCCCGCGCCCTCAAGGGTCGCGCCGACTCCCTCGAGGGCGCTGCCCGCAACGAGCTCGCCGCCCGGCAGCGGCTCGCCGCCCGCCAGGAACGCCGCAAGCGCGAGGCCGCGGTGGCGGAGGCGGTCCGTCGCGGCGCGGCATACGCCGTCTCGCTCGTGGCGACCACGCTCGACACCGCCGCCCGCCAGCGCGCGCTCGCGGAGACTGCCCGCACCGAGCGCGACCAGGCGCTCGCCCAGGCCCGCCGTGAGGTCAACGCCCTGCAGGACGAGCTGCGCGACCTCACCGACACGGTGCACCGCGACGAGGTGGCGCGCACCCAGCAGCGGCTGCGGATCGAGGCCATGCAGGCCAAGGCCGTCGAGGAGCTCGGCATGGACCCGGCCGTCCTCATGGAGGACTTCGGGCCGCACCAGCTGGTGCCGCACGTGCCCGGACCCGACGACGACAAGGACAATCTGCCCGAGCCCGCACCGTTCGTCCGCGAGGTCCAGGAGAAGCGGCTGCGCAAGGCCGAGCGCGGGCTCAGCGCCCTCGGGCGGGTCAACCCCCTCGCCCTCGAGGAGTTCGCTGCGCTCGAGGAGCGACACAAGTTCCTCACCGACCAGCTCGAGGACCTCAAGAAGTCCAAGCGCGACCTGCTCGACATCGTCAAGGAGGTCGACGAGCGGGTCGAGCGCGTCTTCGCCGAGGCGTTCCACGACACCGCCGCCCAGTTCGAGGGAGTCTTCGGCCGGCTGTTCCCCGGGGGCGAGGGCAAGCTGACGCTGACCGACCCGTCCAACATGCTGACGACCGGCATCGAGGTCGAGGCCCGTCCTCCCGGCAAGAAGATCAAGCGGCTCTCGCTGCTCTCCGGTGGCGAGCGCTCCCTGGTGGCCGTGGCGCTGCTCGTGTCGATCTTCAAGGCGCGGCCCAGCCCCTTCTACATCATGGACGAGGTCGAGGCGGCGCTCGACGACGCCAACCTCGGCCGCCTCATCACCCTCTTCGAGGAGCTGCGCGACTCCAGCCAGCTCATCGTCATCACCCACCAGAAGCGCACGATGGAGGTGGCCGACGCGCTGTACGGCGTGTCGATGCGTGGTGACGGCGTGACCACCGTGGTGTCGCAACGGATCCGTGACGTGGTGGCGCAGAGCGCCTGAGGCGCGCCCCGCGTCGGCAGCGCCGCAGGCGGGCCCGCGTGTCGCGTCCCGCTGCGGTCGGGAACGGTCGTCCCACGGCGGGGTGTCGATTTGGCCGGGGGCGCCGCGGCAAGGCACTCTGGTCACATGCTTGCGCTGATCATCGGGATGCTGCTGTGCGTCGGACTGGCCCTGGCCGTCGTCGCCGTCGTGGCGGTCCCTGCGCGCCGTGAGGGCCGCGACCTGCTCAGCCCCCAGGGCGAGGAGATCGTCGCCGCGGTGAAGGAGAAGACCGAGGCCACCCTCGAGTCGACCATCGAGAAGACCGGCGACGTCATCAGCGCCACGAAGGACAAGGTGGCCGACACGGTGCAGCGCGACCCGGTCGAGGACACCGGGCAGCACCGCAAGGCCAGCTGACCCTCGCGCGCGGTGGTGTCACGGCGGTCCTGTGACCTGCGCGTTCACCGAAACGGGTGACGCCTGACATCATCTGAATGGCCCATGACATGTGTCATGGGCCGTTTGTCGTCCTCGGCCCGATATTGGGGCGGGCCCGACCGGGCTCGATCCTTTGTCAGAGGAGACAGCACGATGGCATCCCTCACCCCCCGGGCCCGGCGCTTCGTCGCAGCCGGCGCCGGGATCGCCCTGGTCGCCGGCGGTTCCGCCGGCTTCCTCGGGCGGCACGACCTCAACGAGGCCTGGCTCAAGTACAAGTGGCGCGACAAGCACTACAACGCCGCCGTCATGGAGAAGGCGCTCATGATCGCCGGAGGCAACCCCTCCGAGGCGCAGAAGGAGTCCAAGGAAGCCAGCACCACCGAGGAGCAGTTCGCCCAGGCCCGCATGGCGCCGGGCATCGTCGCCCCTGGTGCGTATGGCGCCGCCTACACCCAGCTGCAGTCGCTGCCGAAGACGGCCGGCACCTGGAACGAAGTCACCAAGGTGCCCTACAACGCCGACGACCCGCGCTACCGCGACTGGTACTCCAACTCCTCCGGTGGTGCCGGCAAGGTCACCGGGCGGATCACCGGCCTCGCGGCCGACTCGGCCAACCACGTGTATGCGGCCGGCGCCAACGGTGGCGTGTGGCGTTCCTCCACCGGCGGTGGCGGCTGGACGCCGATCGCCGACTCGCTCCCGTCCCTGAGCGGCGGAGATCTGCAGCTCGCTGGTGACAGCTCCCTCTGGTACGCCACGGGCGAGGCCAACACCGGTGGTACGGCCTACGTCGGGGCCGGCGTGTTCCGCCTCGCGAACCCCGCAACGGGCAGCTTCGCGCCCACCGACCGCGTGGGTGGCAAGGAGCTCGAGTCGACGACGATCGGCCGGATCCGCTTCGGTGGCGGCTCCAACGTCTTCGCAGCGACCAACCGTGGCATCTGGTACCACGCGGCCGGCACCAATGCCGGTGACTGGACCTTCGCCTTCGCGCCCAACATGTCGTGGATGCCCGAGATCAAGGACGACGCCGGCAAGGTGCTCGTCCCGGCCGGGTCGAACTGGACGGGCACCACGTCCTCGGGGGCGACCAACGCGGCATACAAGAACATCGTCAACGACATCGCCGTCGACCCGAAGAACCCCAAGCACGTGGTCGCGGCCATCGGCTGGCGCTCGGGTGACACCTACAACGGGTTCTACGAGAGCAACGACGTGACCCAGGGCCCGTCGAGCTGGCACAAGGTGTCGCCGGTGAAGGGGCAGATCCCCAACAACAGCGACATCGGCTACACCACCTTCGCCTTCAGCAAGGACGGGTCCCGGCTGTACGCCACGATCCAGCAGCCGAGCAAGATCGCCGGCAGCAGCAGCCTGCTCGGCATCTTCGTCTCCAAGCAGGGCAAGGTGGAGGGCCCCTGGCAGAAGATCGCGGACGCCAGCAAGCTGCGCGCCGGCGGTTCGGCCCTGAGCGGGAGCTACGACGTCGGTGTGCAGGCCTGGTACAACCAGTTCCTGCAGGTCGACCCGGCCAATCCCGACCACGTCTGGGCCGGTCTCGAAGAGGTCTTCGAGACCAAGAACGCGGGGTCCAGCTGGTCGGCCGTCTCGCCGTACTGGAACTTCTACTTCCCCTGCTGGAGCATGAACGACGCCCAGAACACCTGCCCGCTCGCCGGTCACCCCGACCAGCACTCGGTCACGGTGGGCAGCAAGGCCGGGAAGCCGTTCGTCTTCTTCGGCAACGACGGTGGCGTCTACCGTCGCCCGGTCAACGGCACGGTCAACGCCAACGGCAACGCCACGGACCTCGAGTCCACGACGGCCGACGGCACGATGGACGCCCTGCAGTACTACTCGGTCTCCGTCGGCAAGGACGCCAAGAACGGTGGGGTCGTCGTCTCTGGCGGCCTGCAGGACAACGGAGTCTCCAACCTGTTCAACGTCCAGCCGAACGGCTCGAACGGCGACACCCAGATGGGGTCGAACTTCGGTGGTGACGGCGGCGACGGTGCCGCAGACCCGCGCCAGGGCTGCAACCAGCTGCAGGAGTACACCAACCTCGCAGTGAAGATCACCAACAACTGCGCGCTCAACCCGGGTGCGCACTCCGAAGCCGAGGCGACGTCGTACTCCCTCGACCCGGGCGACCCCTCGCCCCGCTTCATCGCGCCGATCTCACTGGACTCGGGCAACCCGGACCACTTCATCTTCGGTGGCGAGTTCGTCTACACCGGGATGAAGGGCTGGACGGCGACGCGCAGCGCTGCCGACCTGACCAAGGCGTTCGACCTCGGTGCGGGCCACTCGGCCACCGCCGTGTCGATGCACAACGGTGTCTCGTACGTGTCTTGGTGCGGGCCGTGCAACAACGCCGGTTTCGCCCGGGGCATCGCGACCAACGCGGGCGGCACGTGGCACCAGCTCACCCTGGCCGTCGAGCTTCCCGAACCGGTTCGTCCAGGGCCTGGCGATCGACCCGACCAACACCATGCACGCGTATGCCGCGATCAACGGCTTCTCGCGCAGGTTCACCGAGGGACCCGGCGCCGGCGTCGGCCACCTCTACGAGACGACGGACGGGGGCGCCACGTGGACCGACACGAGCGGCAACCTCCCCGATGTCCCGGCCAGCAGCGTCAAGCAGCTCGCCAACGGTGGCGTGGTGCTCGGCACCGACCTGGCCGCCTTCTACCGGGCCAAGGGTTCGTCGACCTGGCAGCAGCTGGGCACCGGACTCCCGCTGACCGTCGTCATGGACCTCGAGTCCGGTCCTGACGGCAACATCTACGCCGCGACCCACGGGCGAGGCATCTGGAGCATCCCCACGCCGTAGTAGGGCGCTCCAGCGAAGTGAGCAAGGTGGGCGGTCCGGGGGCAACCCGGGCCGCCCACCCGCTGTTGCTGGCCGCCCACCTTGCTGTCGCCGACGTCGAATCGTCTGTAGCACCGGTGATGGGGGAGGATGGCCCGCGTGATTGATCAGCTGTGGGAATGGATCGCCATCGCCGTCGGGATCTTCGTGGTCCTCGGGGGTGTGCTGCTCGGGCTCGTGCGCGGCGGGGGTGGGAAGAGCAAGCAGGCCCCGCCGCCACCGGTCTCGACCGGGCCCGACACGGACGTGCTGCCGGGCGTCGGGGATGACGCCACCGAGCCCCGGGACGCTGCCAAGCGGTCGGTCGAGGACGTCGGCGGCGGCGTGGACACCCTCCCCGCGCCCGAGACGCTGCCGGAGCCCGAGGTCCCGACGCTCGAGCGCCCGGAGTCCGCCCAGGGTCGGCTGACCCGCTTGCGTGCGCGGCTGTCCCGCTCCAACTCCGCCCTCGGGCACGGCCTGCTCGCGCTGCTGTCACGGGGACGCCTCGACGAGGCCGCGTGGGAAGAGGTCGAGGACACCCTCATCAGCTCCGACCTCGGGGTCGAGGCGACGACCGAGCTCGTCGACAGACTGCGAGCTCAGGTCAAGGTCGAGGGCACCACCGACGAGGCAACCGTCCGGGGCTGGCTCCGGGAGGACCTGCTGCGCCTGGTCGACCCGAGCCTGGACCGCACCGTCGCCAGCAGCCGGGTGGGCACGCGTCCCGCCGTCGTCCTGGTCGTCGGGGTCAACGGCACCGGCAAGACCACCACCGTCGGCAAGCTCGCGCGTGTGCTCGTCGCCGAGGACAAGGACGTCGTCCTCGGCGCGGCCGACACGTTCCGCGCCGCGGCCGCCGACCAGCTCGAGACCTGGGGCGCCCGGGTCGGGGTGCCGACCGTGCGCTCCGACCGCGACGGCGCCGACCCTGCGGCGGTCGCGTTCGACGCCGTCAAGGCAGGCATGGAGATGGAGGCCGACGTCGTCCTGGTCGACACCGCGGGCCGCCTGCACAACAAGGTCGGCCTGATGGACGAGCTCAGCAAGGTCAAGCGCGTCATCGAGAAGCAGAGCCCGATCGACGAGGTGCTGCTGGTCCTCGACGCCACGACCGGCCAGAACGGCCTGCGCCAGGCCGAGGTGTTCGCCCAGGTCGTCGATGTCACCGGCATCGTCCTGACCAAGCTCGACGGCACAGCCAAGGGCGGCATCGTCGTGTCGGTGCAGCGCAAGCTCGGCGTGCCGGTCAAGCTCGTCGGCCTGGGGGAGGGCCCGGACGACCTCGCACCGTTCGACCCCGAGGCGTTCGTCGACGCGCTGCTCGCCTGAGGGTGCCTGGTCTGGGGGCGCACCGACTGAGGGCGCAAGGCTTCGGCCTGCGTCGACCGCTTGCGGTCGCGCTCCTCACCGCCGGGACCTTGGGTATGGCGTGGGCCGGCGCCGCGCCGGCGGTCGCCGCCGCGACCGACTTCCGGATCCTCGACGACCGCGTCGCCGAGTCGTCGGGCCTGGCCCTCAGCCGCGCCCACCCGCACACCGTCTGGGTGTCCGTCCCCGTCAAGGCCCCTGTCACGGCCCCTGTCAAGGCCCCCGGGAGGGCCACTGCCACCCCCACAGCGGAGGGTCCGACGCCGACGGTCACCCGGGCCGCCGGCAACAGCACCGCTGCTTCGATGACGACGACGCCTCCCACCCGGCCGCAGGCCGACCGGGGCCAGCTCGTCGCGGGCCTCGGTGCTGCTGTGTCCCTCGTGCTGGTCGCCCTGCTGGCCACCTGGGTCGCCCGGCGGGCGGCCCGCCGGTGAGCGACTCCGTGGCCGACCCTCGGCCCGTGCCCGGCGAGGGCGAGGTCCTCAGCGGCGGCAACACCGGTCTGGTCGTCCGGGTCGGCGACACCGTGCGCCGCCAGGTCGGTCACTGGACGCCGGCCGTGCACGCCCTGCTCGACCACCTCGAGCAGGTGGGCTTCGACGGGGCGCCGCGGGCGCTGCATACCGACGAGCAGGGGCGCGAGGTCCTCTCGTTCATCGAGGGCACGGTCGGGACCCTCGGGCCCCACCCGGTGCCTCCGGCGTTCCAGACCGTCGGCGCCTGCCGGGCGATCGGTGCGTGGATCCGCGCGTTCCACGACGCGCAGGAGGGGTTCACCCCCGACCCGGACCTGCCGTGGCGCCTGGTCCCCGGCCGCGAGCTGGCGCCCGGCGAGGTCGTGGTCCACCACGACGTGGGCACCTACAACACCGTGCTGCGTGCCGACGGGTCGTTCGCCGTCATCGACTTCGACTTCGCGGCCCCGGGCGACCCGGTCGAGGACCTCGCCTACGCGCTGTGGGCGTGGACGCCACTGTGGGACGACCGCGAGGCAGCGCTGCGGGAGATGGGCGACGACACGCTCCCGGGCGCCCGGGACAGGTTCGCCGCCCTGCTCGACGGGTATGGCGCCGACGCCGACCAGCGCGCCCGGGTGCCGGCCGCCGTCCTGGCGTGCATGGAGGACCACGCGCGAGCCCTCGAGGACCTCGCTGCCGGTGGCGACCCTGCGTTCGTCGCCCTGGTGGAGCAGGGGACGCCGGCTCGGGTCCGACGGGACGCAGCGTGGTTCCGCGCGCGCCAGGACTGGTTCGCCGGCCGCTGACCCACCGAGCTTGAAGCGCTGGCGACGCCCTGACGTTGCCAGCGCTTCAAGCTCCCGCCCGAGGGGGAGTGGGGGCGGTGCGCGCGGGGAGGGCCGCGCCACCGCATACCCTGTGGAGGTGGAACCGGCGGTCGTGCGACTGGGTGCCGCCGCGAAGTCGTGGCGGACCATCGTCGTCCTCGCGCTCGCCGTGTTGTTCTGCGCGGGCTCGCTCGTCGGGGACGACCCGTGGTGGCCGTTCAGCCCGTGGCGGATGTTCTCCACGTCGCAGGCCGCGACGGGGTCCGTGATCTCCACCGGCATCGAGGTGCAGACCGCTGCCGCACCCGGCACGTGGGTCAGCGCCCCGCTCACGCCGGAGAACACCGGCCTCAACCGCGCAGAGATCGAGGGCAGGATCCCGCAGATCACCGCGCACCCCGACCGGCTCGGCACCCTGGCCCGCAGCCACGCCGAGCTGCGGCCCGAGGCGCCCGGCTGGACCGCCCTGCGCGTCGTCCGTCGCCAGATCGTCGTCGTCGACCGCAAGCCCACCGGTGAGGTCCGCACCCAGGTCCTCGCACAGTGGGAGGCGCGATGAACCGCCTGAGCGGGTGGCTGTTCACCCCGATGCCGCTGGCGCGGGTGGCCGTGCTGCGGCTCGCTCGTCTTCGCCTTCGTCATCATCGACGTCCTGGGGCTGCACACCTCCGGCTGGTACCACGGCTACGCCGACCCGGTCTGGTACGAGCCGCTGGTCATGGGCCGGGTGCTGCACCTCCCCGCCGCGACCGTCCTGCTCGTGGAGACGCTCAAGTGGGGCTCGTGTCGCCGCGGCGCTCGCGGCGATGACCGGGCGCGCGCCGCAGGCTGCTCGGCTGGGCCGTGGCCATCGGCTGGGTCTGGTACCAGTACGTCGCCTTCTCCTACGGCAAGGTCGACCACGACCGGGCCGACTTCGTCGTGGCGCTCGCCCTGCTGCCGACCGTGGGGCTGGCGCACCTGTCGCGACCAGCGGCGCAGCGAGGCCGCCGGGTTCGCCCTGCGGGCCGTCCAGCTCGCGGCCGTCGCGACCTACTTCCTGTCGGCCTGGGCCAAGATCCGCTTCGGCGGCTGGGACTGGGTCAACTCCGCCACCATGGTGCGGGCCGTCGTCCGGCGTGGCACCCCGATGGCGCAGTGGCTGCTGGAGGTGCCGTGGACGCTGCACTGGTTCCAGTGGGTGCTGTTCACCGCCGAGCTCACCTCGCCGGTGATCTTCCTGCTGTCCGAGCGCTGGCGTCGCCGGATCGTCGCCGGCTGGTTCGTCTTCCACGCGATGACGTATGCCGCGATCACCATCGCGTTCTGGCCGCACCTGGTGATGATGCTCGCCTTCCTGCCGCTCGAGCAGTATGCCGCGTGGCTGCGCGACCGCTGGGCCCGCCGCGGACCGACGCCGCCCAGTCCACCTCCTGAGCTCCGTCCGGATGCGCAAGCGGACGCTGGTCCCAGGATGCGAGACGTTGACCATTCGGTTACCTGATGCTTACGGATCGGCGAAGCCGCTAACACAGGCGTAACAAACGACGGACCTCGGCGAAATCCGCCGACGGCATGGTTCTCCGCATGAGCGCTATTACCTTCGTGACGGCCGACACGCCGTTCACCGACAGCGGGAACACCGCCTGGGTCCTTGCTGCGGCGGCCCTGGTGCTGTTCATGACACCGGGCCTCGCCCTCTTCTACGGAGGCATGGTTCGGACCAAGAGCGTGCTGAACATGATGATGATGAGCTTCATCACCATGGGCACGGTCGGCACAGTGTGGATCCTCTGGGGTTACAGCGAGACCTTCGGCCCGGACCTGGGCGGCGGACTGCTGGGCAACCCCTTCACCCACTTCGGACTCAAGGGAGTTCTCGACCAGATCTACGGCTACGTCCCTGCTGACGCTGCCGCCGGCACCGCTGCCGCAGGTGGCATCCCGGCCCCGGCCTTCGTGGCCTTCCAGGTCGTCTTCGCCATCATCGCGGTGGCGCTCGTCTCCGGGGCGATCGCCGATCGCGCCAAGTTCACGGCCTGGACGGTCTTCACCGTCGTGTGGTCGACCGCTCGTCTACTTCCCCGCCGCCCACTGGGTGTTCGCGTTCAGCGGCTACGCCGCGGAGACGGGCGGCTGGATCGCCAACAAGGCGGACGGGCTGCTCTTCGGCGGCGCCGCTGCCTACGACTTCGCGGGTGGAACCGCGATCCACATCAACGCCGGTGCTGCCGGCCTCGCCCTGGCGATCGTGCTGGGCAAGCGCATCGGGTTCGCCAAGGAGCCGATGCGTCCCCACAACCTGACGCTCGTCATGATCGGTGCCGGCATCCTGTGGTTCGGCTGGTTCGGCTTCAACGCCGGTTCCGCCCTCGGCGCCGGAACGCAGGCCGCCGGCGTCTGGGTCAACACGCTCGCCGCCACGTGCACCGCCATGCTCGGCTGGCTGGTCGTGGAGAAGATCCGTGACGGCCACCCGACGTCCCTGGGCGCGCGCCTCCGGCGTGGTCGCCGGTCTCGTCGCCATCACCCCCGCCTGTGCCACGGTGTCGCCGATCGGCGCCCTCATCGTCGGCCTGGTCGCCGGTGCGGGCTGTGCGCTCGCCGTCGGCCTGAAGTTCCGGTTCGGCTTCGACGACAGCCTCGACGTCGTGGGCGTCCACCTCGTCGGTGGCCTCATCGGCACCCTGCTCATCGGCCTGCTGGCCACCAAGGGCAGCCCGACCGGCGCCGCCGGCCTGGACGTCAACGAGGGCCTGTTCTACGGCGGCGGGTTCTCCCAGCTCGGCGCGCAGGCCGACCGGTGCCTTCGTCGTCCTCATCTTCTCGTTCGTCATGACCTACCTCATCGGGCTGGCCATCCACAAGACGATGGGCTTCCGCGTCGACGAGGACGCAGGAGTCGCAGGGCGTCGACCTGTCCGAGCACGCTGAGACCGCCTACGACCTCAGCGGCCTGTCGGGTGGACGGTTCGGCTCCTCTGGCGCAATCTCGACCACAGCGCCCAGCGCCAAGACCCACGAGGGAGCAACGGCATGAAGCTCGTCACCGCCATCATCAAGCCGCACCAGCTCGACGAGGTGAAGGAGGCCCTGGAGGCCTTCGGAATCTCCGGCATGACCGTCAGCGAGGCGTCCGGCTACGGCCGCCAGCGCGGCCACAGCGAGGTCTACCGCGGTGCCGAGTACACCGTCGACTTCGTGCCGAAGGTGCGCGTCGAGGTCCTCGTCGACGACATCGACGCCGGGTCAGCGTCGTCGACGTCATCCTCAAGGCGGCCCAGACCGGCCGGATCGGCGACGGCAAGATCTGGACCGTCCCCGTCGACGACGTCGTGCGGGTCCGCACCGGCGAGCGCGGCGTCGACGCGATCTGACCGCACCGCTCGAGAAAGGCCGACACCCGGGACGACTCCGTCGGGGTCGGCTTTCGGTGCCCCGCAGCGCTAACACGGCCGTAACACGGGTGCGCACTGCGCGAAACGACGAAAGGGCACAGTTGCCGACATGACGATCGACCAGACCGACCTGGCGGCTCGCCGCCTGGACCTGGCCGGTGCGCGGGGCTTCGACGCCCCGGGCGCCGGCCAGGCCCGCCGCGACGCGCTCGCGACCTCACCCGGGACTGGCTGACCACCGTGTGGCAGGAGGCCCTCCAGGGCCGTCGCAGCGAAGGGCGTCGCGCTGGCCGCCGTGGGCAGCCTGGCCCGCGGTGACGCCGGACCGCTCAGCGACGTCGACCTCGTCCTCCTGCACTACGGCCGGTCCCTCTCCGGCGGAGCGACCTGCGGGGCCTGGCCGACCGCATCTGGTACCCCGTCTGGGACGCCGGGGTGCAGCCTCGACCACTCGGTGCGCACCGTCAACCAGTGCCGCACCGTGGCCTCGGGCGACCTGACCGCCGCTGTCGGCCTGCTGGACCTGCAGTGCGTCGCGGGTGACACCGAGGTCGTCACGGCGGCCCGGTCCACGGTGTCGCACGACTGGCGTGCCAACGCCCGCCGCCGCCTCCCGCAGCTCATCGACGGGCTCAAGGCGCGGCACGCCCGCCACGGCGACCTCGCCCAGAGCCTCGAGGCGGACCTCAAGGAGGCCCACGGCGGCCTGCGCGACATGACCGTCCTCAGCGCGCTGGTCGCGGCCTGGCTCACCGACCGTCCGCACGAGAGCCGTCGACGCCGCGCACCGGGTCCTCCTCGACGTCCGGGATGCCGTGCACGTCGTCACCGGCACGGGTCGCGACCGCCTCACCCGGGAGGACCACGACGCGGTCGCCGCCCTGCTCGGGCACGCCGACGCCGACGACATGCTCACCCAGGTCGCGACCGCCGGCCGCACCATCGCCTACGCCCTCGACGGGACGGTACGGCGCGCCGGCCAGTCCCAGCGCGCCCGCACCCTGCGCGTCGGTCCCCGTCGACCGCAGCTCAACCCGCTCGGCTTCGGCATGTTCGAGCACGACGGTGAGGTCGTCCTCGGGCCGCGCAGCACCCTGTCCACCGACCCGTTGCTGCCGTTGCGCGCCGCGGTCGTGGCCGCTCGCAACAACCTGCCGATCGCCCCGACCACGCTGGCCAACCTCGCCGGCCAGCCGCCCGCCGCTCGAGGAGCCCTGGCCGGCGATCGCCCGCGACCTGTTCGCGGACCTGCTCGCCACCGGCCCCGGCCTGATCGGCGGTGTGGGAGGGCCTGGACCAGGCCGGGATCGTCGACCGCTGGCTCCCCGAGTGGGCCGCCGTGCGCTCGCGCCCGCAGCGCAGCGCCGTGCACCGCCACACCGTCGACCGCCACCTCATCGAGACCGTGGTCCTGGCCGGCGGCCTGGTGCGCGGGGTGCAGCCGGGCCGACCTGCTGCTCCTCGCCGCCCTGCTGCACGACATCGGCAAGGTGCCGGGCGCCCACGACCACTCCGCGACCGGCGCGCCCCTCGCGCGCGCGATCGCCACCCGGTTGGGCTACCCGGCCGCCGACGTCGACATCGTGACGACCCTCGTGCGTGAGCACCTCACCCTGATCGACCTCGCCACCCGTCGCGACCACCAGGACCCGCGGACGGTCGACCGCGGCCCGCCCGGCGGTCGGTGGCGTCGCGGGAGGTCTTCGACCTCCTCGTCGCCCTCACCGAGGCCGACGCCTCCGCCGCCGGGCCGCAGGCCTGGACCGACTGGCGCGCCACCCTGCTGCGCCAGCTCGCCGACGCCGCCCGGACCGGGCTCGGGAGGAAGGGACCGTGCGCCCCGCCCGCAGAGAGCACCACCGTCGAGGCGGCGGACCTCGAGTCGCGGTCGCCGCGGGCGAGCCCCGCGTCATCGTCCGGCCGCAGGGCGGCTCCTACCGCATCGACGTCTTCGACCGGGACCGGCTGGGACTGTTCGCCGACACCGCGGGCCTGCTCGCGGCATACGGGCTGGTCGTCCGCACCGCGATCCTGCGCACGGTCGACGGGGTCGCCGCCAACGAGTGGCACGTGGAGACGCCCGAGCGCCGAACCGCCCGACGAGCGAGCGCATCGTCCGCGGCCTCGAGCGGCTCGCGCAGGGCGACCGCGGGCCCCTCGGCCTGCTCGACCGCCGCGCGCCAGTTCGCGGCCCGGCCGAGCTCGCGAGGCCGGCACCGGGTCGCCCGGTCAGGCCCGTGCGCTGGTCGTCCCGCACGCCTCCGACGAGGCGACGGTCATCGAGGTGCGGGCCCAGGACCGCCCCGGGCTGCTCCACGAGCTCGGCATGACGGTTCGCCAAGGCCGGGCTGTCGGTGCGGTCCGCGCACATCGCGACGTACGCCGGGCAGACGCTCGACACGTTCTACGTCACCGAGTTCGGCGGACGGCTGCTGCCGCCGGCCAAGGTGGCGCAGACGGTGGCCATGGTCATCGACATCTGCGACGGCGCCGCGTCGGCCGGCCGTCGGTGAGGGTGACCGTGTCGCGTGCAGGTCCCGGTGACCGATTAGTCTGAGGGCCGTGTTCACGTCTCTCTCCGACCGCCTGACCGCCACCTTCAAGAACCTCCGGGGCAAGGGGCGGCTGTCCGAGTCCGACGTCAACGCCACCGTCGCGCGACATCCGGCTGGCCCTGCTCGACGCCGACGTCTCCCTGCCCGTGGTGCAAGCACGTTCACCTCGGCGCGTGCGCGAGCGGGCGCTCGGCGCAGAGGTCTCCGGTGCCCTGAACCCCGGCCAGCAGGTCGTCAAGATCGTCAACGAGGAGCTCGTCGGCATCCTCGGCGGGCAGACGCGGACGATCCAGTTCGCCAAGAACCCGCCCACCGTCATCATGCTCGCCGGACTGCAGGGTGCCGGTAAGACGACCCTCGCCGGCAAGCTGGCGCGCTGGCTCAAGGACGCAGGGCCACACCCCGATCCTCGTCGCCGCCGACCTTCAGCGCCCCAACGCCGTCACCCAGCTCGAGGTCGTCGGCGAGCGTGCCGGCGTGCCGGTCTACGCGCCCGAGCGCGGCAACATCGGCGGCCACGACGCCGTCGGCCCGACGGGGGAGGGCACCCGCTCGTTCGGTGACCCGGTCGGTGTCTCCCGCGCCGGCATCGAGCACGCCCGCGCGCAACCAGCACGACGTGGTCATCGTCGACACCGCCGGACGCCTCGCGGTCGACGCCGACCTCATGCAGCAGGCCGCCGACATCCGCGACGGCCATCTCGCCCGACGAGGTCCTGTTCGTCATCGACGCGATGATCGGCCAGGCCGCGGTCGACACCGCGCTCGCCTTCCAGGAGGGCGTCGACTTCACCGGTGTCGTCCTGTCCAAGCTCGACGGCGACGCCCGTGGTGGTGCGGCCCTGTCGGTCGCGTCGGTCACCGGTCGCCCGATCATGTTCGCCAGCACCGGCGAGGGCGTCGAAGGACTTCGAGGTCTTCCACCCCGACCGGATGGCCTCGCGCATCCTCGACATGGGTGACGTGCTCACCCTCATCGAGCAGGCCGAGAAGGCGTTCGACGCCCGCCAGGCAGGCGGAGATGCAGCGCAAGTTCCTCGCCGAGGAGGACTTCACCTTCGACGACTTCCTCGACCAGATGGCGGCCCTCAAGAAGATGGGCGTCGCTGAAGTCGATGCTCGGCATGATGCCGGGCATGGGCCAGATGAAGGCCCAGCTCGACAACCTCGACCCGCGCGAGTTCGACCGGATCGAGGCGATGGTCCGCTCGATGACGCCGTTCGAGCGCACCCACTCCAAGCAGATCAACGGTTCGCGCCGGCTGCGCATCGCCAAGGGTTCGGGCACCACCGTGACCGAGGTCAACGGCCTGCTCGAGCGCTTCACCGAGGCCCAGAAGATGATGAAGCAGCTCGCCCGCGGCGGCGGCATCCCCGGCATGCCGGGCATCCCCGGTATGGGTGGCGGTGCGGGCAAGCGCGGCAAGCAGCAGCCCCAGCGCAAGAAGTCCAAGTCCGGCAACCCCGCCAAGCGCGCCGCTGACGAGCGCGCCGCGGCGGAGAAGGCCAAGGCCGTCAAGACCGGCGGGGGCTCGGCGTTCGGGTCGGGTGCTGCTGAGGGCGCGCCCGCCGACATCGACCCCACCCAGCTGCCGGCAGGCTTCGAGAAGTTCCTCGGCCGGTGAGCGTCGGCGCTGCGCCGCCGTCGCTGCACACCCTGTCGGTCGGCACCGCCGGCCCGCGGGTCGCGTTCCTGCACGGTCTGTTCGGGCAGGGACGCAACTGGTCCCAGGTCGCCAAGGCCCTCGCGGGCCCGGACGGTGACGGTGCCAGGTCGACCCTCGTCGACCTGCCCGACCACGGGCGCTCGCCGTGGGGCACGGAGTTCTCCTTCGCTGCATACGCGGACGCCGTTGCCGCCACACTGCGCGGCATCGACGCGGACGCGCGCTGGATGGTCGTCGGGCACTCGCTCGGCGGCAAGACCGCGATGCTCCTGGCGCTGCAGCACCCCGATCTCGTCGCGCGACTCGTCGTCGTCGACATCGCGCCGAAGTCCTACGGCAGCCTCGACCGGTTCAGCGGCTACATCGCCGAGATGGAACGGCTGCCGCTGGGGGAGCTGACCAGCAGGGCCGATGCCGAGGCGCGGTTCGAGGAGCCGAACCCGGGCGTCAAGGCGTTCCTCATGCAGAACCTGCGCCGCGACGGCGACACCTGGCGCTGGCAGGCGAACCTCGGCCTCTTCTCCGCGGACGCGGCCAAGGGGACCGGCTCGCTCATCGCCGACTGGCCTGCGGTCGCCGGGGACCTGCCGCCCTACGAGGGGCCGGTGCTCTGGATCGCCGGGTCGGAGTCGGAGTACATCCAGGACGAGGACCTGCCCGCGATGCAGGCGCTCTTCCCCAAGGTGCGCCAGCTGACCGTCAAGGGCGCCTCGCACTGGGTGCACACGGACGCGCCCCAGGTGGTCATCGAGGCCCTTCGTCGTTTCGTCGCTCGCTAGGGTCGTTGCATGGCAACGGTGCTGCACCTGCAGGGTGAGATCCTCGTCGGCCCGGAGGACGTGCGTCCCGAGGCCTGGGTGGTCGGTGGACGACTGACCTTCGAGCGGCCCACCGCCGCCGGGAGCGACGTCCAGACCCTGCGTGGCTGGGTGCTGCCCGGCCTGGTCGACGCGCACTGCCACGTCGGCCTCGACGCCCACGGCGCGGTCGACGACGCAGACCGCCGAGGCCCAGGCGCTCGCCGACCGGGAGGCCGGGACGCTGCTCATCCGCGACGCCGGGTCGCCGGCGGACACGCGGTGGATCGACGAGCGCGACGACCTGCCGCAAGATCATCCGTGCGGGCCGGCACATCGCCCGCACCCGCCGCTACATCCGCAACTTCGCCCACGAGGTCGAGCCCGACCAGCTCGTCGAGCGGGTGCGTCTCGAGGCGAAGGCCGGCGACGGCTGGGTCAAGCTCGTGGGCGACTGGATCGACCGCGACACCGGGGACCTGTCGACCTGCTGGCCCGTCGACGTCGCTCACCGATGCCATCGCCGCCGCCCACGAGGAGGGCGCACGTGTCACGGCGCACTGCTTCGGCGAGGCCTCGCTCTACGACTTCGCCGCCGCCGGCACCGACTGCATCGAGCACGCCACCGGGCTCGAGCCCGAGACCATCGCGCAGTTCGCGGAGCAGCAGATCGCGATCGTCCCGACCCTGGTCAACATCGCGACGTTCCCGGCCATCGCCGAGCCCGCCAAGGAGAAGTTCCCCGACTACCACCGGCGCATGATCGCCCTGCACGAACGTCGCTACGACACCATCGGCGCGGCCCGCGACGCGGGCATCCCCATCTACCTCGGGACCGACGCCGGTGGCTCGCTGCGCCACGGCCTCGTGGCCGACGAGGCGCACGAGCTCACCAAGGCCGGGATGAGCAACGCGGAGGCGCTGTATGCCGCGACGTGGGGAGCGAGGGCGTGGCTGGGTCGGCCCGGCCTGGAGGAGGGGGCGGACGCGGACCTCGTCGTCTACGCCGCCGACCCGCGCCGGGAGATCCGCGCCCTGGCGGCGCCCGAGCACGTCGTGCTGCGCGGCACCGAGGTCTGACCGCGCCATACCCGCTCCGCGGGCGCGGTCCCAGCACATCCACGATGCGAGACATAAGCGCACGTTATTTGACCGATAACGCGACGCTATTCAAACTCCTAGGTGTCACGTAGGAGATCGCCCGCCATCTCGCGGGTGGTCACGGCCAGCCCGGCCGGCACCGAAGGAGCCCACCATGGACCGTCACCCCCGCCTCGCCCTGGCCGCCGTCGCGACCGTCGGTGCGATGGTGATGACGGGTTGTGCGGGCGGAGGCGCGAGCGACACGGTCGGTGCGTCGGCTGCCGCCGCGGGCACGGCCACCAGCACGATCGACCTCTACGCGTACGCCGTGCCCAAGGTGGGCTACGACAAGCTCATCCCCGCGTTCAACGCGACGGCCGCCGGCAAGGGCGTGCAGTTCCAGCAGTCGTACGGCGCGTCCGGCGACCAGTCGCGCAAGGTCGCCGCGGGCGCCTCGGCCGACTTCGTCAACTTCTCGGTCGAGCCCGACATCACCCGCCTCGTCGACGCCGGGCCTGGTCGACAAGGACTGGAACGCCAACCAGTACAAGGGCATCCCGTTCGGCTCGGTCGTCACGATCGTCGTCCGCAAGGGCAACCCCAAGGGCATCAAGGACTGGGACGACCTGCTCAAGCCCGGCGTCGAGGTCGTCACGCCCAACCCGTTCAGCTCGGGCAGCGCCAAGTGGAACCTGCTGGCGCCGTACGCCGCCAAGAGCGACGGCGGCAAGAACCCGGCGGCGGGACTCGACTACATCTCCAAGCTCGTCGGCGACCACGTCAAGGTGCAGCCGAAGTCGGGCCGCGAGGCGACCGAGACGTTCCTGCAGGGGACCGGCGACGTGCTGCTGAGCTACGAGAACGAGGCGCTGTTCGCCGAGCGCAACGGCGACCCGGTCGAGCACGTCACGCCGCCGACGACGTTCAAGATCGAGAACCCGATCGCGGTGATCAAGACGAGCAAGAACCTCGCCAAGGCCAAGGCGTTCGACGACTTCCTCTTCACGCCGGCGGCGCAGAAGCTCTGGGCGCAGGCCGGCTTCCGTCCGGTCGACCCGACGGTCGCCAAGGAGTTCGCGGCCGACTTCCCGGCGCCGCAGAAGCTCTGGACCATCGCCGACCTCGGTGGCTGGAAGACGGTCGACAGGACCCTGTTCAAGAAGGAGACCGGCTCCATCGCCATGATCTACGACAAGGCGACGTCCTAGCCCATGACGACGACGCTCACCCCTCGTACGGGCGCCGGCAGGGACGACACCGACGTGTCGTCCCTGCCGGCGCGCCCGGCGCCGACCGCCTCCGGACTGGCCAGCCGCGTCGGCCGCCCCTCGGCATCGGCCTGGTCGGTCTCTGGCTCAGCGTCATCGTGCTGCTGCCGCTGGCCGCCCTGACCGTCACGTCGTTCGAGGAGGGCTGGTCGGGGTTCTGGGACGCCGTCACCGCGCCGGTCGCCCTGGCCTCGCTGCGCGTCACGGTCGGCGTCTCGGTCGTCGTCGCCCTCGTCAACGCCGTCATGGGCACCCTCATCGCGTGGGTGCTGGTGCGCGACGACTTCCCGGGCAAGCGCGTCGTCAACGCGCTGATCGACCTGCCGTTCGCGCTGCCGACCATCGTCGCCAGCATCGTGCTGCTCTCGCTGTACGGCCCGAACAGCCCGATCGGCATCCACCTCAACGCGACCCAGCCCGGCCTGCTGGTCGCGCTGGCGTTCGTCACCCTGCCGTTCGTCGTGCGCTCGGTGCAGCCGGTGCTGATCGAGGCCGACCGCGAGGTCGAGGAGGCCGCCGCCTCGCTGGGCGCGTCGAACTGGACGATCTTCCGCCGGGTCGTGCTGCCGACCCTGGCCCCGGCCGTCATCAGCGGCACCGGGCTCGCGTTCGCCCGCGCCATCGGCGAGTACGGCTCGGTCGTGCTCATCGGCGGCAACATCCCGCGCCAGACCCAGGTCGCCTCGCAGTACATCCAGCAGCAGATCGAGATCGACCGGCCGGTCAACGCCGCCGCGGTCTCGGTGGCCCTGCTGGCGATCGCGTTCGTGACCCTGTTCGTGCTGCGGATCTTCGCCGGGCGCAGCCAGCGCCGCGAGGAGCGGTCCGCATGAAGACCTCGACCGCCGCCCGGCTCAGCCTGCGCACCGTCGCCCTCGGCTACCTCGTCCTGCTCATCGGCGTGCCGATCGTGCTGATCCTGTAGCGCACGTTCGGCGAGGGAGTCGGCGCCTTCGTCGACTCGATACGCACGCCGGCGGCGATCTCCGCCCTCAACCTGTCGCTGCTCATCGTCGCGATCGTCGTGCCGCTCAACGTCGTCTTCGGCGTGGGCACGGCGCTCGCCCTGGTCCGCGGGCGGTTCCGCGGCCGCGGGCTGGTCCAGGCCGTCGTCGACCTGCCGTTCGCGGTGTCGCCGATCGTCGTCGGCGTCTCGCTGATCCTGCTGTGGGGCGTCCGGCTGGTTCGGCGGCATCGAGAACAACCTCGGCGTCCAGGTCATCTTCGGCCTGCCCGGCATGGTCCTCGCGACGATCTTCGTGACGCTGCCGTTCGTCGTGCGCGAGGTCGAGCCGGTGCTGCACGAGATCGGCAACGAGCAGGAGCAGGCCGCCGCGACCCTCGGCGCCAGCTCGGCCCAGACGTTCTGGCGGATCACGCTGCCGGCGATCCGCTGGGGCCTGACGTACGGCGTGGTGCTCACGGTCGCCCGCGCGCTCGGCGAGTTCGGCGCCGTGATCATGGTCAGCTCCGGCTTCCCCGGGGTCTCCCAGACGCTGACCCTGCTCGTGCACTCCCGCTACATCGACGACCACAACACCTACGGCGCGTACTCCGCCGCGACGCTGCTCATGGGCCTCGCGGTCCTGATCCTGCTGCTGATGACCCTGCTCGACCGCAAGAGGAGCACGACATGATCACCGTGACCGGAGCCCGCAAGAACTACGGCGACTTCGCCGCGCTCGACGACGTCACGCTCGACATCCCGGCCGGCTCGCTGACCGCGCTGCTCGGGCCGAGCGGGTCCGGCAAGTCGACGCTGCTGCGCTCCATCGCCGGCCTCGAGCAGCTCGACGCCGGGTCGATCGTCATCGGTGGCCGCGACGTCACCGGGGTCGCCGCCGCAGAAGCGCGACATCGGGTTCGTCTTCCAGCACTACGCGGCCTTCAAGCACATGACGGTGCGCGACAACGTCGCCTTCGGGCTCACGATCCGCAAGCGCCCCAAGGCCGAGATCGCCAAGAAGGTCGACGACCTGCTCGAGATCGTCGGCCTCGACGGGTTCCAGCACCGCTACCCGGCGCAGCTCTCCGGTGGCCAGCGCCAGCGGATGGCGCTGGCCCGGGCGCTCGCCGTCGACCCGGAGGTGCTGCTGCTCGACGAGCCGTTCGGCGCGCTCGACGCCAAGGTGCGCGCCGACCTGCGCAGTGGCTGCGCCGGCTGCACGACGAGGTCCACGTGACCACGGTGCTGGTCACCCACGACCAGGAGGAGGCGCTCGACGTCGCCGACCGGATCGCGGTGCTCAACAAGGGCCGGATCGAGCAGGTCGGCGACCCGGTGTCGCTGTACGACCGCCCGGCCAACGACTTCGTCATGTCGTTCCTCGGCTCGGTCGCTCGGCTCGGCGGCCAGCTGGTGCGGCCGCACGACATCGCCATCGAGCGGAGCCGCGAGCGGGCCATGGCTGCCGACGTCGCCGTGGGCAGCTCAGCCGGGGTCGTGGAGGCCGTCGTCGAGCGCGTGGTGCGGCTCGGGTTCGAGGTGCGCATCGACCTGCGGGCCGACTCCGGACAGCGGTTCGCGGCTCAGGTCACCCGGGCGCAGGCCGACGCACTCGACCTGCGCGACGGCGAGACCGTCTACGCCCGCGCCATCCAGGGGCCCGACGCCTACGAGCTGGAGCCTGCCCTCGCCATCTGACGCGCGCACCCGGGCAGCGACGTGCAGTGGCCGGCGACGGTGGGTGAGCCGAGCAGGCCGGGGCCTGCGCGCGAAGCCCACTGCACGTCATACCGGCGCGGTGCGACACAATGCGCAGCGTGGACATCTCGGCGCGCACGGAGTACGCCGTCCGGGCGATGCTCATCCTCGCCGAGGCCGCGACCACCTCGGCCGGGCCGGTGAGCGTGGAGACGCTGGCCTACCGGCAGACGCTGCCCCGCAAGTTCCTGGAGGCGATCGTGGCGGACCTGAGGACCGCGGGGCTGGTCAAGAGCACCCGCGGCGCCCGCGGCGGCTACGCCCTGACCCGCGAGCCGCGCGACATCAACCTCGGTGACGTCTTCCGGGCCGTGGACGGACCGCTCGCCGAGGTGCGTGGCCTGCGCCCGCACGAGACGAGGTATGACGGCGTGGCCGAGCACCTGCCCACGGTGTGGGTCGCCGTGCGGGCCAGCCTGAGGTCGGTCCTGGACGAGACGAGCCTCGCCGACGTGCTGTCCGGTGAGCTCCCCGAGCGGGTCTCGGCGCTCGCCGACGATCCCGACGCCTGGCGCAGCCGATGAGCGACACCACCCCCGAGCAGGCGTCGGACGAGCCATACGCCTCCCTGGAGAAGATCGACCCCGCCGACCTGGCCACCGCGCTCAAGGTGCTCGAGCTGCTGCCCGAGCTCGACGCCGGCCACCCCGACATCGAGACCATCAAGCGGGCGACAGGGCGCATGTACAAGCGCGTCCGCAAGTCGCGCCGCCGCGCCGCCGCACGTCCGCAGGTCGAGCACGACGAGGCCGTCATCGCGCTGACCGCGACCGGGTCGCCGATGCGGATCGACGACGAGACCAAGGGCATCGCGCTCGTGTCGAGCGTCCGCGGCGCCCACGCCGGCGAGCTGATGAACCCGCGCAACTGCTACATCTGCAAGGCCGAGTACACCCTCGTCGACGCGTTCTACCACTGGCTCTGCCCGGACTGCGCCGAGCTGAGCCACACCAAGCGCGACCAGCGCACCGACCTGACGGGGCGACGTGCGCTGCTCACCGGGGGCCGGGCGAAGATCGGGATGTACATCGCGCTGCGCCTGCTGCGCGACGGTGCACACCTGACCATCACGACGCGGTTCCCGCGCGACGCGGCGAGACGGTTTGCGGCACAGGAGGACTCGTCCGCCTGGATCCACCGGCTCAAGGTCGTCGGCATCGACCTGCGTGACCCCACCCAGGTCGTCGCGCTCGCCGACGAGGTCGCCGCGGCCGGCCCGCTCGACATCCTCATCAACAACGCCGCACAGACCGTCCGGCGCTCGCCGGGGTCCTACGGCCACCTCGTCGACGGCGAGAACGCGCCGCTGCCGCAGGGGGTGGACCTTCCGGAGCTCGTGACGTTCGACCGGATCAGCGAGGCGCACCCGGCCAACCTCATCGGCACCCTGCGCGAGCACCAGGTCGCCCACCACGAGGGGGAGTCGTCCGAGCACGCCGAGCAGTCGCTGGCCGCGCGGTCCGCCGCCTCCATGACGGCGATGGCGCTCTCGGCCGGGCACGCCAGCCTCGACGCCCACCTCGCCGGGACGGCCCTCGACGCCGGCGGCCTGCTGCCGGACACCCAGGTCAACAACTCGTGGACCCAGAAGGTCGAGGAGGTCGACCCCCTCGAGCTGCTCGAGGTGCAGCTCTGCAACGCCACGGCACCGTTCATCCTCGTCTCCCGGCTCCGTCCGGCGATGCGTGCAGCCGTGGCAGCCGGGGCGCGCCGGGCCTACGTCGTCAACGTGTCGGCGATGGAGGGCCAGTTCTCGCGCCGCTACAAGGGCGCCGGCCACCCGCACACCAACATGGCCAAGGCCGCGCTGAACATGCTCACCCGGACCAGCGCGGGGGAGATGTTCGAGACCGACCGGATCCTCATGACCGCGGTCGACACCGGGTGGATCACCGACGAGCGCCCGCACCACGAGAAGCTGCGGATCGCGGCCGAGGGCTGGCACGCGCCCCTCGACCTCGTCGACGGCGCGGCCCGCGTCTACGACCCGATCGTGCGCGGCGAGGCGGGCGAGGACGTCTACGGGTGCTTCGTCAAGGACTACCAGCCCAGCCCGTGGTGAACCACGGCTGAACCGCGTGGTCGGGGGCACCCCGGGCCATCTGGCAGAATGGGCGGCTGTACCCGTCCAGGCACGGGCCCCTCGTATGGCGCGGAGCGCACCGCTTCGTCCACCGCACCGGGCCTCCTGGCTCTGGAACGCCTACACCGGGTTCCGGCTCCCCGCGCGAATCGTGCGCGGTCTCGCCGTGCTCACAACACGAACAAGGAGACACCACCACCGTGGCCGTCAAGATCCGTCTGAAGCGCATGGGCAAGATCCGTGCACCGTTCTACCGCGTCGTCGTCATGGACTCGCGCGCCAAGCGCGATGGCCGTGCCATCGAGGAGATCGGCAAGTACCACCCCACCGAGGAGCCCTCGCTCATCGACATCAACTCGGACCGTGCGCAGTACTGGCTGGGCCAGGGCGCGCAGCCCACCGAGGCCGTCGCCGCCCTGCTCAAGGTCACCGGTGACTGGCAGAAGTACAAGGGCGAGCCCGGCGCCGAGGGCACCCTCAAGGTCAAGGCCCCCAAGACGTCCAAGAAGGACCTGTACGAGGCTGCCATCGCCGCCGCGGGCAAGGCCGACACGGGCAGCGACTCCGCCACCACGGCCAAGAAGAAGGCCGCGAAGAAGGCTGACGAGCCCAAGGCTGACGAGGCCAAGGTCGAGGAGCCCAAGGCCGAGGAGCCCAAGGCCGAGGAGCCAAGGCTGACGAGGCTGCGACCACGGAGGCCCCGGCCGCCGAGGCCGACGCCACGGACAAGGCCTGACCGTGCTGGACGAGGCGCTCGAGCACCTCGTGAAGGGCATCGTCGACCACAAGGACGAGGTTGCCGTTCGCCGCAAGGAGCTCCGCCGCGGTGAGGTGCTCGAGGTGCGGGTGCACCCCGAGGACCTCGGACGCGTGATCGGTCGTTCCGGCCGGACCGCGAGCGCCCTGCGCACCGTCATGGGTGCGCTGGCCGGCGGTCACACCGTCCGGGTCGACATCGTCGACACCGACAAGGACCGCTGACCGCACGGACAACCGTTCGTTCCGAGGGCCGCTGGGATCACCATCCCGGCGGCCCTCGGCATGTCACCACCCACCCTGAGAGGATCGTGGCCATGCCCGCCACCGACCAGCTGCTCGTCGCCCGCATCGGCAAGCCCCACGGCCTGCGCGGTGAGGTCACCGTGCAGGCGCACACCGACGACCCGGAGCGACGGTTCGTCCCCGGTGTCGTCTTCACGACCGAGGCCCCTGCCGGGTCGGGTGTCCCGCGGTCGCTGACCCTGTCGACGGCCCGCCTGCACCAGAAGGTCTGGCTGCTCGGCTTCGACCAGATCCCCGACCGGACCGGCGCCGAGGGCCTGCGCGGCACCCGCCTGTTCGTGGCCCTCGGTGACGTCATCGACGAGGTGGACGACGACGAGGACGGCTGGTACGAGGACGAGCTCGTCGGCCTGGCGGTCGTCGACACGGCCGGTGCCACCGTCGGCGAGGTCGCCGGCCTGGAGACCGGGGTCGCCCAGGACCTCCTCGTGGTCACGCTCGCGAGTGGTCGCCAGGCCCTGGTGCCGTTCGTCGACGAGATCGTCCCCGAGGTCGACGTCGAGGCCGGTCGCGTCGTCATCGACCCGCCGCCCGGCCTGCTCGAGCTCGCCGACGAGTGACTGCCTGATCATGCGCCTCGACGTCGTCTCGATCTTCCCCGAGTACCTCGCGCCCCTGGACCTGTCGCTCATCGGCAAGGCCCGTCGTGACGGACTGCTCGACCTGCGCGTCCACGACCTGCGCGAGTTCGCCCACGACCGGCACCGCAGCGTCGACGACACGCCATACGGCGGTGGGGCCGGCATGGTCATGAAGCCGCAGCCGTGGGCCGAGGCGCTCGCCCACGTCGCCGGCTCGGGCGGCGAGGGAGCCCCCGAGGACGCCTCCGACGGCGCCCGCCCGCGGCTCATCGTGCCGGGGCCCGGCGGGGTGCCGTTCACGCAGGCGCTCGCGCGCGAGCTCGCCGATGAGCCGTGGCTCGCCTTCGCGTGCGGGCGCTACGAGGGCATCGACGAACGGGTCTACGCGTACGCCGCGCAGGACCTCGGCCTCGAGGTGTCCGTGGTGTCCCTCGGCGACTACGTCCTCAACGGGGGAGAGGTCGCCGTCCTCGCGATGGTCGAGGCCGTCGCCCGGCTGCTGCCCGGGGTCATCGGCAACGCCGAGTCCCTCGTGGAGGAGTCCCACGAGGACGGCCTGCTCGAGTACCCCGTCTACACCAAGCCCTCGTCCTGGGAGTCCGCCCCGGGCGTCACGCGTGACGTGCCGTCGGTGCTGATGTCCGGCGACCACGGCCGCATCGCGACCTGGCGCCACCAGCAGCGGCTCGAGCGCACCGCCGCCCGCCGGCCCGACCTGCTGCACGCCTCACAGGCGGCGCCGGGGGTCCCTGTCGAGGGAGCGCTCGACGCCTTCGACGTCGCGGTCGCGTCGCCGGCCGACGCCCCGGAGCTGCTCACCCTGGGCCGGGCCTGCTGGGTCACCGAGGGCCGGGCCAACGGCACGTTCGACATCCCACCCCTCGTCGAGTCGCTGCAGGACGTCGTCGACGGTCTGTCGCAGTGGCAGACCTGGACCGTGCGCTCGGCCGGTCGGCTCGTGGGCTCGGTGCGTGGTCGTCGCGACCCGCGGGACCCCTCCACCTGGCAGGTCGGGCGACTCATGGTCGCCCCCGACCTCCAGGGCCGCGGTCTCGGCCGCGCACTGCTCGCGCACGTGGAAGCTGCAGCGCCGGCGGACACCACGACCTGCTGGATCAACACCGGTCGGGGCAGCGAGCGCAACCTGCGCACCTACCGCAAGGCCGGGTATCGCGCCGTCCCCGGCGAGGGCGCGTACCCCGGGACCGTGGACCTCACCAAGAAGCGTCCTCGGCCCTCAGTCGACCAGGGCTGACTGCAGGTCCGGCGACACCAGCCGGCGGGCGGCGACCAGCCGCTCGGCCACCCCGACGGTGACGGTCTGCGCGGCCATGATCCCGAACAGCACGAGCACCTGCGCCGTGGCGGCCTGGGCCGGTGAGCCGCCGCCCAGCATCACGCCGATGAACGCGCCAGGCAGCGTGACGACACCTGTCGTCTTGACCTGGTCGAGGCCGGGCAGCAGGGCCTCGGGTGCCCGGCGGTGCACGATCTCGCGGATCGCCTGGGCGGGCAGCAGCCCGAGCGAGAGGGCGGCTTCGTACTGCGCGTGCTCCTCGCGCAGGGCCGCGAACGCGCGACGCCCCACGAGGGTGTGGGCGGTCATGGCGTTGCCGACGATGATCCCTGCGATAGGGATGATCGCGATGCCCTCGGCGGGGATCGTGCCGGTCGCCAGCACGATGGCCAGGACGGGCAGCACGCCGGCGGCCATGGCGATCGCGGCGGCCGACCAGGAGCCCGGTGCCTCGACGCGGCGAGAGGTGGTCAGCACCCCGAGGGCGAACATCACCAGGACGAGGAGCACCGACAGCCACAGGTGCGCGACGACCGAGGTGATGAGCAGCGCGGCGATCCCGAGCTGGACGATGGCCCGCCCGGCGGCGATGACGACGGGCTTCTCCAGGCCGTAACCGTTGACGCGGTGGGCGCCGACGGCCACGGCCAGCAGGGCCACGAGGGCGATGGCGACCGGCCAGCCGGGATCGATGCTCACCCGCCCACGCTAGTGCGCCCCGGCGGCCGGACCGGCTCGACCCGGGCCAGCCACCTGGCAACCGCTCGCGCCTGAGGCCACGGACACCCGGCGAGTCGCCTCATACGGGGTGTCCGTGCCGGCTGCCATGATCATGTCGTCGTCAGAAGGGGAACGTGATGGTGGACTGGTTGACCCCGGTGCTTGCCTTCGTGGGCGGGGCGGTGGGGGCCGCGGCGTCGTACGTCGCGACGCAGCGTGGCACCCGGCAGCGCGAGGGTCAGGGCCGCAGGGAGGAATGGGGCCGGCGGTTCACGGCCGCCCTCGAGGACATCGCCTCCGCCTCGTTTCGGCGCCGCGAGCTGGGTCGCGTGGTGTTGGTCCAGCTCACGAAGAGCCATCTCGCCACGGCCGAGGAGCGAGACCTCGCCAGGACCGTGCTCGAGGCCGGTGCGAGGCTTGAGCCGGACGGCGAGGAGATCCTGCCGTCCCGCGAGCTCGCCGCCATGGACGACGTGGAGTTCGTGGAGGATGATGAGGGGAACGAGACGGAGGGAGGTCGGACGTGGCCAAGCAGGTGATCAAGGTGTCGCGCGACCAGATCCAGTCGGCGAAGGCGCTCATCCGGCTCTCCGGTGGCGAGGACCGCGTGGACCCCGTGATCGTGAAGATCGCCAACGCCAAACGGCCGGTGCGGCCCGAACCGGCCGCTTCCTGATCGTCGCCGACCTCGGGGTCGTGCACCTGGCGCATTCGGACCGAGCCCCGGACCCTGATCCCGGGGGAGGACGATTTCAGGGGCAGGGCCCGGCCATGGCAGAATGACTCCTTGCGTCTGCACGACCAGCGCCCCTGCCACAGGGGGAGTACGCCGGCACCGGTTCCGGTGCCCACGGCCTGACCGCCACGTACGCGGCCCGCGCAGCACGCGCCATACACATCACGCACGACCAACCAGCCTGGGCGACCTGTGGCGCCTGGAAGAAAGCGAATCTGCCATGCAGCGTTTCGACGAGATCGACAAGGCGTCCCTGCGCGACGACGTCCCCGCCTTCCGCGCCGGTGACACCGTGAACGTGCACGTCAAGGTCGTCGAGGGCACGCGCTCGCGCGTCCAGGTCTTCAAGGGCGTCGTGATCCGTCGCCACGGTGGCGGCATCGGCGAGACCTTCACGGTCCGCAAGGTCTCCTTCGGCGTCGGCGTGGAGCGCACCTTCCCGCTGCACACCCCGATCATCGACAAGATCGAGGTCGTCACCCGCGGTGACGTCCGTCGCGCCAAGCTGTACTACCTGCGCGACCTGCGCGGCAAGGCCGCCAAGATCAAGGAGAAGCGCGACACCATCCCCGCCAAGTAGGGCGAGCCGATCGCGACCCTCAGCGTGTCCCGGCACCGCCGACCCAGCCTCGAGGGTTAGGCTCCGCAAGCGATGAACCCCGGACCAGAAGCACCACAGCAGGATCCGGCCGCCTCGTCAGCACACGCTGACCCGGCGGCCGGTTCCGCGACTGCCGACGACCACGCCCACCGGCGCGGTCCGCAGGCTCGCGGCCCCGACCGACGACAAGGCCCTTCGTGGCTCGTCCTGGTGGGCGTCGCCGTGCTGGTGATGCTCGTGGTCCGGGGTTTCCTCGTGCAGTCCTTCTACGTGCCGTCCGGCTCCATGGAGCCGACATCGAGCCCGGTGACCGCATCCTCGTCAACAAGCTCGCGTCCGGTGACGAGGTGCAGCGCGGCGACGTCGTCGTCTTCGACGGCAGCACGACCTTCGCCGCGGCGCGACCGGAGCCCGCACCAGGACGCCGGCCTGATCGGCCGCACCCTGCGGGCGCTGCCTCCTGGTCGGCATCGACCTCGGCGAGCAGGACTTCGTCAAGCGGGTCATCGGCCTCCCCGGCGACCACGTCGTCTGCTGCGACGCGCAGGGCCGGCTCACGTCAACGGCGTGCCGGTGACGAGCCCTACCTCTGCCCGGCGACGCGCCGAGCGACGCTGACCTTCGACGTCGACGGTCCCGCGCCGGACGAGCTGTGGGTCATGGGCGACCACCGCAGCGACACCGCCGACTCCCGCGCGCACCTCGGCGACCCGGGCGGCGGCACCGTGCCGCTCCGACGTCATCGGCCGGTGTCAGCCTACCTTCTGGCCGCTGTCGCGTCGGGGGGCTCGAGCGCCCGGACGCCCTGGCCGACATCCCTCGCGCAGGTGAGCCGTGAGCGGCACCGGCTCGCGACGGTGACGCCAGGCTGGCTGAGGTTCGAGCGACGCACGGCGGCCCGGAGCCCGGCCGAGGTCGAGGCGGGCGCAGTCGACCGCCTGACCGGGACAGCGACTCCGTGTGGCTGCGGCACGACGTGCCCGAGACACGGTAACGACGCGACCACGCTCGAGCCCCGTATGGCCCACGATGCGGCCTGGCTGGCGCCCGAGCGTCGACGTCGCCGACCGCACGCCGCCCGCCGGAGGACGTCGCACGACACCGGGGTGCCCCCGACGATCGTGCGCGAGGCGGAGGAGTCGACCCCCGCGCACGTGTCACCGGCCACCCAGCCGCTCCCTGACACCGGCGACGACCGTGCGGCGCGACCACGCCGCTGTCGCGAGCTCCGCGGGCGAGGGCTCGACCAGCTCATCCGACGCTGGCCTCCTCCGCCGCCACCGCCGCCACCGCCGCGCACCGACGGCGACGGCGGCGCCGGCGGCGACGACGGCGACGACACGGGCCGCCGGATCCGGTCGCCGGGCGACGAGGAGTCCGTCGGCGGGCTCGCCGTGCTCGGCGCCGCGGTCAAGGAGTTCGCGATCGTCGTGGGCATGGCGCTCGTGCTGTCGTTCGTCGTCAAGACCTGGCTGCTCCAGGCGTTCTACATCCCGTCGGGGTCGATGGAGGACACCCTGCGTCCTCAACGACCGGGTCATCGTCAGCAAGCTGACGCCGGGCCCGATCGACCTGCAAGCGCGGCGACATCGTCGTGTTCGCCGACCCGGGCCAGCTGGCTCGACGCCGACCCCACGGTGCCGCCACAGCACGGTCGTCACGCGTGGTCCGCGAGACCCTGACCTTCGTCGGCCTGCTGCCCGACAACTCCGAGAACCACCTGATCAAGCGGGTCATCGGGCTGCCCGGCGACCACGTGGTCTGCTGCGACGAGGGTGGCCGGATCACCATCAACGGCAACGCGATCAAGGAGCCGTACCTCAAGCCCGGCGACGCGGCGAGCGACCAGGACTTCGACATCACGGTGCCGCGCGGCCGGGTCTGGGTGATGGGCGACCACCGCTCCAACTCCGCGGACTCGCGCGCCCACGACGGCCCCGAGAACAACGGCAGCCAGGGGTCGGTCGACGAGCGGCTCATCGTGGGGCGGGCGGTGGCCCTCGTCTGGCCGCTGGACCACCTGACCTGGCTGTCCAACCCCACGGCCACCTTCGCCCCGTGCCGCCCCGCCCCGCGGGCAGCTGCCAAGCCGGCACAGGCGCCGCAGGGCAGCCGGCGGCGCCGAGGCGACCGGCGGCGGCCGAGGTGCCGACGGCGACCGGCGGCGCCCGAGCCGTGCCCGCACCGCGCGACGGGCCGCTGCCCGTCCCGCGAGCCGCAAGCCGAGCCTGCGGGTCGAGCGCGCCCTCCAGCGCGACGGGCACCGCGTCCTGGCGCGGCGATGGACGAGGTCGGTCGCGGCGCCCTCGCCGGTCCCGTCACGGTCGGTGTCGTCCTCATCGACGAGACCTGCCGCAGCGCGCCCACCGGGGTCAAGGACTCCAAGCTGCTCACCCCCGCGGCGCGGGTGGCGATGGTGCCGCGGATCCGGCGCTGGGCCTCGCCTACGCCGTCGGGCACGCCTCGGCCGCACGAGATCGACGAGATCGGCATCATCGCGGCCCTGCGCCTGGCGGGCACCCGGGCGCTGGCCGCGGTGCGACGTCCGTCCCGACCTGGTCATCCTCGACGGCAACCACGACTGGCTGACCGCGCCCGACGAGGTGGGCCTGTTCGCCTTCGCGGAGGAGCAGGCGCCGGCGACCCCGCCGGTGACCACGATGATCAAGGCCGACCTCAAGTGCTCGTCGGTCGCGGCGGCCTCGGTGCTGGCCAAGGTCGAGCGCGACGCGATGATGGTCGGCTACGCGCCCGACCACCCCGTCTACGGCTGGGAGGCAACAAGGGGTACGCCGCGCCCGAGCACATGGCCGCCCTGGAGGCGCACGGGCGCGAGCGAGCTGCACCGGCGTTCGTGGCGACTTCCCGCGGTCGAGCGTGACCCGGGCCCGGACCGGCATGATGGCGAGGTCAGACGATGGCAGGACGTCGCCGTCGCGCGCACGAACCGGAGATGAGCACGCGATGAGTTCTGAGGACCTCGAGAAGTACGAGACCGAGATGGAGCTCGCGCTCTACCGCGAGTACCGCGACGTCGTCGGCCTGTTCTCGCACGTCGTCGAGACCGAGCGGCGCTTCTACCTGTGCAACTCCGTCGACGTGAAGGTGCGCAGCGACGGCGGCGAGGTCTACTTCGACGTCACCATGCAGGACGCCTGGGTCTGGGACATCTACCGCCCGGCACGGTTCGCCAAGCAGGTGCGCGTGGTGACGTTCAAGGACGTCAACGTCGAGGAGCTCGCCAAGACGTGACCTCGAGCTGCCGAAGGACTCCGGCTTCTAGCTCCCGTTCGGTCGCCCCTGCTCGCTCGGCGTCCAGGCCCCGTCGTCCACAGCCGGCACCCTCGTCCCTCGCTGTCCACAGGCTCGGTGGCCGCGGCTCGTCCAGCCTCGTCCGTGCGGCTTTGCTGGGGCCATGTCAGACACGACGGCGCAGCCGGGGGACGACCCACGCAGGATCCTGGGCAGGTATGGCGAGGAGCTCGCCGCGCGGTACCTCACCGAGCGCGGGTTGCTGGTGCTCGACCGCAACTGGCGCTGCGCGCACGGCGAGATCGACCTCGTCGCCCGTGACGGTGACTGCCTGGTCTTCTGCGAGGTGAAGACCCGGACCACCGAGCGGTTCGGCGGAGCCGTCGAGGCGGTCGACCGCCGCAAGGCTGCGAGGCTGCGACGCCTGGTGGCGGCCTGGCTCCAGTGCCACGACGAGCGAGCCCGTCGGGTCCGCATCGACGTCATCGGCATCCTGCGTCCCCACCACGGTCCCGCGCAGCTGCGTCACCTCGTCGGGGTGGGGTCGTGACCTTCGGGCGCACCCGGTCGGTGACCCTCGAGGGGCTGGTCGGCACGGTGGTCGACGTCGAGGCGCACCTGGCGGGGGGGTTGCCGGCGTTCATGCTCGGAGGACTGCCCGACACGGCGTGCGCCCAGTCGCCCAACCGCGTCAAGGCGGCGACGGCGAGCATCGGTCGGTCGCTGGCCCAGGACCGGTTCACCGTCAACCTCTCACCGGCGTCGATCCCCAAGAACGGCAGTGGTTTCGACCTGCCCATCGCCGTCGCCGTGCTCGCTGCCGTCGACCTCGGTGCCGCCCTCGCGCGTCACCGACGTGGTCCATCTCGGGGAGCTGGGCCTGGACGGTTCGATCCGCAAGGTGCGCGGAGTGCTGCCGGCGGTCCTGGCGGCGGCCCGCTCCGGGTGCCGCGACGTCGTGGTGCCGGTCGAGAACGCCGCGGAGGCGCAGCTGGTGCCGGAGATCGAGGTGCACGCGGTCGCCCACCTCCAGGACCTCGTCGACGCCTACAAGGACGGCGGGGACCGCCTGGCCATCGGGGTGCCGCCGTCAGCCGCGCCCACGGCGGCACCGTCGGGCCCGACCACCGACCTCGCCGAGGTGACGGGGCAGCCGGAGGCGCGGATGGCGCTCGAGCTGGCGGCGGCAGGCGGGCACCACCTGTTCCTGCTGGGGCCCCCGGGGTCGGGCAAGACGATGCTGGCCGAGCGGTTGGTCTCGATCCTGCCGAGGCTGACCCGCGAGCAGTCGATCGACGTCCTCGCGGTGAAGTCCCTGCTCGGCCTCAGCGCCTCGGAGGTCGGCGTCGAGTTCGTGCCACCGTTCATCGCACCCCACCACAGCGCCACGCAGGCGGCGATCATCGGCGGTGGGAGCGGGGCCGTCCGCCCCGGCGCGATCTCCCAGGCCCACCACGGAGTGCTGTTCCTCGACGAGGCGCCCGAGTTCCGCACCGGCGCGCTCCAGGCGTTGCGGCAGCCGCTGGAGTCGGGGCAGGTGGTCGTGTCGCGGGCGCGGACCGCCGTGCGGTTCCCGGCCCGGTTCCAGCTGGTGATGGCTGCCAACCCGTGTCCGTGCGGTCTGGGGTTCGGCAAGGGCATCGGCTGCATCTGCACGCCGATGGCCAAGCGCGCCTATGTCGCGAAGCTGTCCGGGCCCCTCCTGGACCGGGTCGACCTGCAGGTCCAGGTGCCGCCGGTCACCCTGTCCTCGCTCGGCGGCGAGCCGGGTGAGTCCAGTGCCGTGGTCGCGGCGAGGGTGGCCGAAGCCCGCGAGGTGCAGGCCCAGCGGTGGCGGGACACCTCGTGGCGGCTCAACAGCCACGTCCCGGGCGCCTTCCTGCGCCGTGGACCCAGGCGTCTGCCCCGATCGAGCACCGTCGACCTGGACCGTGCGCTCGACCGTGGCCAGCTGACGCTGCGCGGCTACGACCGGGTGCTGCGGCTCGGGCTGGACGGTCGCCGACCTCGCCGGGCGGGCGAGCCCGACCCGCGACGACCTCGGCACCGCCCTGACGTTGCGCAACCAGGGCCCGGTGGCGGCATGAGCCTGAACGCCCTGTCCCGGATCCCGTCCGGGGACCTCGGTGCCCGGATCGCGTGGGCGAGGCTTGTGGAGCCGGGTGACCCGGCGGCGGCGCAGCGGATCGCCGCGGTGGGCGCCGAGGCTGCGCTGCACGGGGTCGACCCCGCCAGCACGTTGGGGCAGCAGATCGCGGTGCGCCTGCCCGACCTCGATGTCGAGCGGGACCTGGAGATCGCCGACACCCTGGGCACGCGCCTGGTGGTGCCCGGCGACGAGGAGTGGCCCAGCGGCCTCGACTCGTTGGCCAACCCGGCGTTCTGCCTGTGGGTGCGGGGACCCCTGCACCTGGCCGAGGTGTGCGAGCGCAGTGTCGCCGTCGTCGGGGCGCGCGCTGCCTCGGGGTACGGGATGCACCAGGCCAAGGAGATCGCCGCCGGGTTGGCCGAGCGCGCCCACACCGTCGTCTCGGGCGCCGCCTACGGCATCGACGGCGCAGCCCACGAGGGGGCGCTCGCGGTGGACGGCCGGCACCGTGGCGGTCGTGGCAGGGGGCGTGGACCGTCCCTATCCCGCCGGCCACGCGGGACTCCTGTCGAGGATCGGCGACGCGGGTGCGGTGGTCAGCGAGGTGCCGCCGGGGTCGTCGCCGACGCGGTGGCGGTTCCTGAGCCGCAACCGGCTGATCGCGACGATGAGCCGGGGCACGGTCGTCGTGGAGGCCGGTCTCCGCTCGGGCTCACGCAACACCGCCAAGACGGCGATCGACCACCACCGGGTGGTGTGTGCGGTCCCAGGACCCGTGACCTCGGCGGTCTCGGCGGGGTGCCACCTCCTCATCCGTGAAGGGGCTCTGCTCGTCACCGACGCGGCCGAGGTCGCCGAGGCGGTCGGACCCATCGGTGAGCTCGCACCGGTCAAGCGCGGGGCGACGAGGGCCGGCGACGACCTCGACCCCATCCACCGCGCCATCCTGGGCGCCCTGCGGGTGCAGAAGCCCACGACCCTGGACGACCTGGCCAAGCAGTGTGGAGCGAGTCCTCGGGAGGTGATCGGAGCGCTCGGGGTGCTCAGCCTCAACGGACTCGTCGACGGTGATCCCGACGGCTATCGCAGGGTCCGAGGCGCCGCCTCGGCCTAGTGCCCGGCCGCGGGAGCGACGGCTGCCCGGCCAGGTGCGAGGTCGGGGGCCTGGCCGGATGCTCGGCGCGAGCGGGCTCGGGGTCGGTGCTCGGAACAGTCCTCGGCCGGTGGGCGGGGTGGCGGCTTGTGCCCGAGGGGAGCGTTTGCGACGGTGGCGAGGTGGACGTGACCGAGGGGGTGGACGACGTGACCCTGCCGACGAGCGGGGAGTGGGCTGAAGTTGTCGCCGCCTTCGAGCGCCACCTCCGCAGCGAGCGCAGCCGGTCCGAGCACACGATCCGCGCCTACCTGGGAGACGTTCGCAGCCTGGCGTCCCACCTCGACGCAGCCGGAGTCGACCGTCTGCACGACGTTGCCCTGCGCGACCTCCGAGCATGGCTGGCTGCCCAGGCCCAGTCGGGCGCGGCAAGGGCCACGATCGCCCGGCGCTCGGCGGCAGCGCGAACCTTCCTGGGGTGGGCCACCCGCACCGGGCGCATCCCGGTCGACCCGTCCCTGCGTCTTGCCGCGCCCAAGCGCGGTGGCCACCTGCCCGAGGTCCTGCGACAGGCCGACGCCACCGCGCTGCTCGACGTCGCCGCGGTCGCCAGCGACGACCAGGACGCCCTGCACCTGCGTGATCGCGCAGCCCTGGAGCTGCTCTACGCCAGCGGCATCCGCGTGGGGGAGCTGACGGCGCTCGACATCGACGACGTCGACCTCGGGCGCGGTGTCGTCCGGGTGATGGGCAAGGGCGGCAAGGAGCGCACGGTGCCGTTCGGCGTCCCGGCCCGCCTGGCCGTGGAGGCCTGGCTCGTGCTCGGCCGTCCCCAGGTCGTCACCGGTGACAGCGGCCCTGCCCTGCTGCTCGGGCGCCGGGGCCGGCGCGCCGACCCGCGCCAGATCCGGGCCGCCCTCCACGCCCTGTTGACCCATGTCCCGGATGCCCCGGACGTCGGTCCGCACGGCCTGCGTCACAGCGCCGCAACCCACCTGCTCGAGGGTGGAGCCGACCTGCGCCTGGTCCAGGAGCTGCTCGGGCACGCGTCCCTGGCCACCACGCAGATCTACACCCACGTCTCGGTCGACCGGCTCAAGCAGTCCTACCGGCAGGCCCACCCACGCGCCTGAGGGCGACCGACTCCGTCAACGCCACTTCGACCCGCTTTGGCGTGCCCTCCCACCGCAGGCAGCGGTCAGGGGCAAGAATGACCACCCGTCGTGACCTGCCGCCGCAGCCTGTGGCGACCCAGCAGCCGATCCCTCAGGAGAGGTCCGGAACGAGCACGTGAGCGCCCCCGAACCGGCCCGGCAACGGCCTTCTGCACGCCGCCCGTACCCCAGTCGACAGGTCCGCCTGCGTCGCACCCTCGCCGTCACCGTCGCCCTCGTCCTGCTCGCCAGCCTCGGGCACCGCCAGCTGACCAAGGACGATCCAGCTCCCGGTCCGCGCGGTCCCGGCTGCCACGTCCAGCACCTCGTCCTCGACCACCTCCGCGAAGCCGTCGAGGGCCGTCGACAGCGAGGACGGGTCTTCGTCCACGGAGACCGCTGCGCCGGACGAGTCGTCCGTGCCGCAGCGCGGCACCGGCACGATCACCGTCGTGGCGGTCCCGCCCGCGAAGGCCGCGACATCGGGTCGCGCCGTCCGCTACACCGTCGAGATCGAGGGAGGGCTCGGTGTCGATGCCACCTCCGTCGCGTCGAAGGTCCAGGAGGTCCTGCTCGACAGCAGGGGGTGGCAGAAGGTCGATGGCATCCGGTTCGTCAACGTCAGCCCGGACGAGGCCAAGGGTGGTGCCCCGGTCGACATCAGGGTGACCCTTGCCAGCCCCGGGCTCACCGACAAGCTGTGCGCCCCGATGCAGACGCTGTCGCAGGTCTCGTGCTGGAACGGCGAGCGGTCGGTGCTCAACCTGCGCCGCTGGGTCCTCGGCGACGACAGCTATGGCACGGACGTCGCGCGCTACCGGGAGTACCAGGTCAACCACGAGGTGGGCCACGGACTCGGTCACCAGCACCGCAGCTGCCCGGCCAAGGGCCAGCGCGCCCCGGTCATGGTGCAGCAGACGCTGGGCCTCCAGGGCTGCCAGCCCTGGCCCTACCCCACCGGCGCCTGACCCCAGCGGCGCCTGATACAGCCGCGCTCAGAACCCAGCAGCCGTTCTTCGGCCACGCCGGATCGCGCGTCACCGCAGGGGCAGCAGCCTCACCCGTGACGCGCCCAGCAGGGTCAACGGATCGACATACGTGGTGCCTCTCAGGGCGCCGAGGTGCAGGCACGCCTCAGGGGAGCAGTGACCTCCCGCGCCCACGGTGCCGAGCTGCTGTCCCCGGGTGACCTCGTCCCCGACCTTGACGGCGGCCTCGACGGGTTCATACGTGGAGCGCAGCCCCGATCGGTGCAGCACCGTCACCGTGCCACGCCCGGCGACAACCCCGACGTGGGTCACGACCCCGGCGTCGACGGCGCGGACCGCGCTGCCGGCCGACGCGCCGAGGTCCACTCCCCGGTGCCCGGCGCCCCAGGTGGAGGCGGGGCGGATGAACGGCCTGACCACGTTCGGGGGAGGCGCCAGCGGCCACACCCATCGGCCGCGCGGAGCGAGCCGTGACGACGCCGACGGAGCGCCCCGCTCGGGCGGGCAGCGGCGGCGTCGTGGACCGAGGGTGCGACGGCGGCGCGACGGTCTCCCGCACCGCGGCGGGTGGTGACGCCACCGACAGGCTGGTGGGCGCGACCACGGTGGACACCGTGGTGACGGCCAGGGCCGTGGCGGCGGCCGGGAGGAGGACGGGCACGAGTGCTCTCATGTCGACGACCGTCGTCCGGGATCCTCGCCCGAGCCAGCGCGCACCGCAGTGCCTGTGGAGAGAGCCGGCGTTCGACCGATGGTGTGGACAGGCTGTCCAGCGGAGGAGGTGGACGCGCGGTCAGGCGCGCAGCGCCCCGAGCCGGCGGACCGCCTCGTGCAGCACCTCGTCGCGCTTGCAGAACGCGAACCTCACCAAGGTCGGCGCCGCGGAGACGTCGTCGTGGAACACCGAGACGGGCACCCCCACCACGCCGGCCTTTGCCGGCAGGTCCCGGCAGAAGGCCAACGCGTCCGTGGCCCCCAGGGGCGCGGCATCGGCCACGACGAAGTACGTCCCGTCCGGCACGGACACCTCGAGCCCCGCACCGCGCAACCCGGCCACGAGCAGGTCGCGCTTGGCCTCCAAGGACGACGACAACGCGGCATACACGTCGTCGCCGAGCCCCAGGGCGACTGCCACCGCGGGCTGGAACGGACCCGATCCGACGAAGGTGAGGAACTGCTTGACCGCCCGCACCGCCGCCACCGCCTCGGCCGGCCCCGACACCCAGCCGACCTTCCACCCGGTCGCCGAGAACGTCTTGCCGGCCGAGGAGATCGTCAGGGTCCGCTCCCGCATCCCCGGCAGCGTCGCCACCGGGACGTGCGACGCCTCGCCGAAGACCAGGTGCTCGTAGACCTCGTCGGTGACCACCCACGCGTCGAACTCCCTTGCGAGGGAACAGATCAGGTCGAGCTCGGCGGGAGTGAATACCTTGCCCGTCGGGTTGTGGGGAGTGTTGAGCAGGACCAGCCGGGTCCGCGGCGAGAACGCCGCGCGCAGCGAAGCCTCGTCCACCGCGAAGTCGGGGAACCGCAGCACCGACGTCCGTCGCACCGCCCCGGCAAGGGCGATCGAGGCGGCATACGAGTCGTAGTAGGGCTCGAAGGTGACCACCTCGTCGCCCACCTCGCACAGCGCGAGGATGGTCGCGGCGATCGCCTCGGTCGCCCCGACGGTCACCAGGACCTCCGACCTCGGGTCGAGGTCGATGCCGTAGAAGCGCGACTGGTGGGCGGCGACGGCCTCGAGCAGCTCGGGCACGCCCGGGCCGGGCGGGTACTGGTTGCGGCCGCCGTCGATGGCGGTCTTCGCGGCGTCGAGCATCTCCCGCGGCCCGTCGGTGTCGGGGAACCCCTGCCCGAGGTTGACTGCACCGTGCTCGACGGCGAGCCCGCTCATCTCGGCGAAGATCGTCGTGCCGAAACCCTGCATGCGTGCGACGAGCGGTGAGGACATGCGCCGACCGTATGCCGCCCGCGCCGGGTTCGCAGCGTGCCGCGCGTACCCTGCCGCCATGACCGTCGACCGGCAGGTGTCCGCGATCGCCGGCCGGGGGTGGTTCACCACGGACGGGCAGGCGCGCGGTGAGGTGGTCGACGTGGACGCCGCGACCCTCAACCACTCGTGCGACCCGACCTTGGCGTGGTCGGCCGACGGCCGACAGCTGGTGGCCTTCCGTGACATCGAGCCGGGGGAGGAGCTCACCGTCGACTACGCGACCGGGAGCACCGACCCCGACCTCATCGTTCGCTGCCACTGCGAGACCTACCGGTGCAGGCAGCTCGTCACCGGGGACGACTGGCGGATCCCGCAGGTCCAGCAGCGCTATGCCGGCCACCTCGCCCCCGCGGTTCAACGGGCGGTCGACGCCTCCGCCTGACGGGCCTCAGTCCTCGTCGGCCGCCTCGGAGCGAGCGTCCACCTGCGGGCCGCCGGCCGCCGCTGCCTCGACGTCTGTCTCGCCGGCCGCGTCGACGTGCGCGATGTGGTCGAGCTGGCGCCACACCACGAGCAACGTCACCCCGGCCCCGACGAACGCGAACCAGAACGGTGCCGCCGCCCCGAAGTGCCGGGCGATGAGCCCTCCGAGGAGCTGCCCCACGAGCAGCCCCACGATGAGGCCCAGCCAGTACACGCTGCCCACGCGTCCCTGGAGCTCGTTCGGCGTGGCCCGCTGCCGGACCGCGGAGGACAGCGACCCCCAGACGAATGCGTACCCGCCGAAGACCACCATGATCACCATCGCCACCCAGGTCACGGTGGTCAGGGCCAGCGCGAGGTGGGTGAGGACCTCCAGGGCCAGGCAGATCTTCATGAGCCGGGCGAGCGGCACCCGTGCCTCGAGCCGGTCGTAGAGCAGGACCGAGGTGACCCCGCCGATCGCGGAGCACGTCGTGAGCAGCCCGAACCCGACCGCCCCCACCCCGAGCCGCTCCTGCGCCCAGTAGACGAGGACACCCCAGGGGGCGCCCCAGGTGATGTTGAAGATGAAGATGATCAGCGTCAGCGTCCGGATGGGGGCGTTCCCCGCGATCCAGCGCAGGCCGTCGAGGATGTCGTGGCCGATGTGCTGCTCCGGCCGCGCCGGGTCCTCCTCCCGCGGGAGGCGCACCTTCGTGAAGAGCGCCGCGGACAGGAGCAGGGCGGCGCCCTGCACGCCGAACGGCACCGCGGTCCCCAGCGCGAACAGGCTCGCCCCCACGGCAGGCCCGATGAACTGGTTCGCGACGAGGAACCCGGACATCTGCCGGGCGTTCCCGATGCCGAGGTCCGCCTTGGGGACGATCATCGGCAGCACGGCCCGCCAGCCGGTGTCGGCGAACAGCTCGGCGACACCGACGGCGAACAGCGTCACCAGCAGCAGCGCGATCGACACCGTCCCGGTGGCGATCGTCGCGGCCAGGACCGCGAGCACGACGACCCGGACGAGGTTGGCGGCGAGGACGAGTCGGCGGCGGTCGACGCGGTCGGCGACGGCACCGGCATACAGGCCGAGCAGGAGGGTCGGCAGGTTCTGGACCATGGCCGCAGCGGCGATGAGGGTGGGGTCACGGGTCAGTGACGCGACGAGCAGCGGGCCGGCGGCGAGGGCGATGCCGTCCCCGAGCTGGCCCACCCACGAGGACGCGAGGTTCCACCGGAACGGCACCCCCATGCGCGCGGGTGCGGCCCACTCACCGAGGCGGGACAGGAGGGAAGCCACAAGTCGGGCACCATACGCCGGGTATGGCGCGCCGTCGCCCCGGTTTCCTGCGCGTCACCGGCCGTCGGGGGGAGGCGTGGGGCGTGGGGGGAGCGGATTTCTCGATCACCGTGCTCAGCACGTACGATGGTCGACGGTCATCGTGTGCTCGCACGCGCCGACCTAATTCGCGCGTCTTCTCGCCGGGTGACGAGGTTTCCTCCGAACCCGGGGCGCACCACAGCAGTCCGGCCAGGGTGCCGGTGGGGTGCGGCCAGACGCCAGGCAGGACCACGCCCCCATGGCGGGTCCGACGAAACTGACAACGACACATAGGAGACACGGCATGGCCGTCGTTACCATGCGCCAGCTCCTCGAGAGCGGCGTCCACTTCGGGCACCAGACCCGTCGCTGGAACCCCAAGATGAAGCGCTTCATCATGACCGAGCGCAACGGCATCTACATCATCGACCTGCAGCAGTCGCTGACGTACATCAACAACGCCTACGAGTTCGTTCGCGAGACCGTCGCGCACGGCGGCTCCATCCTCTTCGTCGGCACGAAGAAGCAGGCCCAGGAGCCCATCGCCGAGCAGGCGACCCGCGTCGGCATGCCGTACGTCAACCACCGCTGGCTCGGTGGCATGCTCACCAACTTCAACACGATCTCCAAGCGCCTCACGCGCCTCAAGGAGCTCGAGGAGCTGGACTACGACAACGTCGCAGCCTCCGGCTTCACCAAGAAGGAGCTCCTGATCTTCAAGCGGGAGCAGGTCAAGCTCCAGCGCACCCTCGGCGGCATCCGCAACATGTCCAAGGTTCCCTCGGCCGTGTGGATCGTGGACACCAAGAAGGAGCACCTCGCCGTTGACGAGGCTCGCAAGCTCGGGCTGCCGGTCATCGCGATCCTCGACACCAACTGCGACCCCGACGAGGTCGACTACAAGATCCCCGGCAACGACGACGCGATCCGCTCCGTCACGCTGCTCACCCGCGTCATCGCCGACGCCGTGGCCGATGGCCTCATGTCCCGCTCCTCCGGCAAGTCCGGTGAGCAGGCCGAGGGTGTCGTCGCGACCGACGAGCCGCTGGCCGAGTGGGAGCGCGAGCTCCTCGGTGGCGACGCCGCCAAGGCTGCCGACGCCGTTGCTCCCGAGGCCGGCGAGACCGCTGCCGCGGACGCCCCCGAGGCTGCTGCTGCCGAGACGACCGAGGCTCCTGCCGAGCGACCGAGGCTCCTGCCGCCGAGGCCACCGAGGCACCTGCCGAGGCTCCGGCCGACGCCGACGCCGACGCCGACGCCGCCAAGGCCTGAGCGCACCTCGTCCACCGCACCCGCTGACAGAGAAGAGCTGAGACACATTCATGGCGAACTACACCGCCGCTGACATCAAGGCGCTGCGTGAGTCCACCGGCGCCGGCATGCTCGACGTCAAGAAGGCCCTCGACGAGGCCGACGGCGACCGTGCCAAGGCCACCGAGATCCTTCGCGTGAAGGGACTCAAGGGCGTCACCAAGCGCGAGGGTCGCACCGCCTCCAACGGCCTGGTCACCGCCAAGGCCGAGGGCGGCACGGGCACCCTCGTCGAGGTCCTCTGCGAGACCGACTTCGTCGCCAAGGGTGAGAAGTTCATCGCCCTGGCCGACCAGGTCCTCGCCCAGGCCGTGGCCTCGGGCGTGTCCGACGCCGAGGGGCTGCTCGCGAGCAGCCTCGAGGACGGTCGCACGGTCAAGCAGCTGCTCGACGACGCCAACGCGACCATCGGCGAGAAGATCGAGGTCAAGCGCGTTGCCCGCGTCGAGGCCCCGGTCGTCGTGTCCTACCTGCACAAGACCAGCCCGGACCTGCCCGCGCAGATCGGTGTCCTGGTCGGCGCCGAGGGTGGCGACGAGCAGATCGTCCGCGACGTCGCGATGCACGTCGCCGCGTTCAGCCCGACCGTGCTCAGCCGCGACGAGGTCGACCCGACCACCGTCGAGAACGAGCGTCGCGTGGCCGAGGCCACCGCGAAGGAGGAGGGCAAGCCCGAGGCCGCCCTCCCGAAGATCATCGAGGGTCGCGTCAACGGCTTCTTCAAGGAGAACGTGCTGCTCGAGCAGCCGTTCGCCAAGGACGCCAAGAAGTCCGTGGCCAAGGTGCTCGAGGAGGCTGGCACGAGCGCGAAGTCGTTCGTCCGCTTCCGCGTCGGCAGCTGATCGCAGCTCCACCCGGAGCCCACGAGGCTCCACCGCAGTTCACGAGGCCCGTCCCCTTAGGGGGGCGGGCCTCGCGCGTTGCCCCGAAGGCGACGCGTGCTGAGGGACCGCGCCATCCCAGGGGCACGCGTCGCGTGCCGGCCGCGGCCTCGCTGCATACTGCAGGTATGGGGAGAGCACGCAAGACCGCAGCGAAGGCGCCACGCACCCGCGAGCCGCGGGACTTCACCCACCTGCCTGAACGTGTCCCACCTGAGGAGCTCAGGACGGTCCAGGACGTCGACCCCGGACCGGACCCGCGGGGCGGGCGCGACACCGAGACCGAGTTCCTGCTCAGGAACGCCGGCTTCTGAGGTCGGGTCCGACGACCTCCGCCAGCTCGCGCCACCAGCTGAGGCGGTCGACCCTGCCGTCGTAGTCCTTGCGGCGGTTGGCTCCGCTGGTGCCCGGCAGCACGAAGACCTCGGAGCGGCCGATGGTCCACGACGCGACCCCGAGCCGGGGCGGCCGGTGGCCCAGCGCGCGGGCGGCCCACCCGGCGGTCCCCTTCGCGGTGAAGGCGACGAACTCCGGCTGCCACTGCTCGACCTGCGCCACGAGGGCGTCGATGTCGACCCAGCCCCGGTCGGTGTGGTGGTCCCAGTGCCCGACGAGGTCGGTCAGCCCCAGGCCGAAGGAGCCGACGGAGCCGTCCTCCTCCGGGCGCAGACGACGTGGGGTGAACCCGCTCTCGTGCAGGCACTCCCAGAAGTTGTTGCCAGGCGAGGCGTAATAGTGCTCGCGCGGCTTGGTGCTCTGCGCCCCGGCCATGCCGCAGAAGACGACGACGGGGTCGTCGGCCACGACCGGGGGCAGCAGCTGCACCGGAGCCCTAGAAGATGCGGACGCGCTGCTCGGGAGCCAGCCACATGCCGTCACCTTCGCGGACGTCGAACGCCTCGTGGAACTCGTCGCAGTTGCGCACCGCGTTGGCCCGGATCTCCATGGGGGAGTGCGGGTCGATGGCGAGCAGCCGCTTGGCCTCCTCGGTGCGGGCCTTGCCGGACCACACCTGCGCCCAGCCGACGAAGAACCGCTGGGGTCCGGTGAGCCCCTCGAGATCGGGGACGTCCTCGCCCTCGGTGGCGATGCGGTATGCGGCGTACCCGATGGCCAGGCCACCGAGGTCGCCGATGTTCTCCCCGACGGTCAGCGCCCCGTTGACCTTGTCGTCCGGCGCCGCGATGGGAGAAAGCTCGCTGAACTGGGCGATGAGGGCCTGGGTGCGCTCGTCGAAGCGGGCGCGGTCCTCCTCGGTCCACCAGTCGCGCAGCGCGCCGCGGGCGTCGTAGCGCGACCCCTGGTCGTCGAAGCCGTGACCGACCTCGTGGCCGATGACCGCGCCGATGCCGCCGTAGTTGACCGCATCGTCGGCGTCCATGTCGAAGAACGGCGGCTGCAGGATGCCGGCCGGGAAGACGATCTCGTTGAGCATCGGGTGGTAGTAGGCGTTCACCGTCTGCGGGAGCATCATCCACTCGTCGCGGTCGATCGGGCCGCCGAGCTTGTCGAGCTCGCGCTGGAACTCGAACTCGTTGGCCCGGCGGACGTTGGCCATGAGGTCGTCGTCGACGGCCAGCGTCGAGTAGTCCCGCCACACGTCGGGGTAGCCGACCTTCGGGGTGAAGGACTCGAGCTTCTCCAGGGCCTGGGCGCGTGTCTGCGGCCCCATCCACTCCAAGCCGTCGAAGGACCGGCGGAACGCCTCGACGAGGTTGCCGACGAGGGTGAGCATGCGCTCCTTGGCCTGCGGCGGGAAGTGCTCCGCGGCATACAGCTGGCCCACGGCCTCGCCGATGGCGCCCTCGACCAGCGAGACACCGCGCTTCCAGCGGGCGCGGTTCTCGGGCAGACCACTGATGACGCGGCCGGAGAAGTCGAAGTCGGCGTCGACGAACTCCCTGCTCAGCAGGGGTGCCGCCGAGCTGACGAGGTGGAAGGACAGCCACGCCTTCCAGTCCTCGATGCCCACCTCGTCGAGCAGGGTGGACAGCCCCTCGAGGAAGCTGGGCTCGCCCACGACGACGTGCTCGAACGCTCCCTGCGCGTCCAGGCCGCGGACGTACTCCGACCAGGGGAGCTCGCGGCCGAGGCCCGCGAGCTCCTGCCGGTCGTACGGGTTGTAGGTCTTCACGGCGTCACGGGTGGCGACGTTGTCCCAGTGGTGGCCGGCCAGTGCGGTCTCGAGCGCCACGACCCGGGCCGCGGGGGAGTCCGCGTCGGTGGCGCCTGCGCCGATCCCCACCAGGTCCAGCATGCGCGCCACGTGCGGCAGGTATGCCGCGAGGACGGCTGCGTGCCGCTCCTCGCGGTAGTAGGACTCGTCGGGCAGCCCGAGCCCGGCCTGGGAGAGGTAGAGGGTGTACTGCTCGGGGTTCTTGGCGTCGGGGGCGACGTAGAGGCCGAGCGCGCCCGGGACCCCTTGGCGCTGCAGGCGACCCATGGTGCGGAACAGCTCGTCGGTGCTGGTGATGGCGGCGATGGCGGCGAGGTCGTCGTCGATGGGTGAGTGGCCGAGGGACTCGACGCGCTCCTCGTCCATGAAGGAGCGGTAGAGGTCGCCGACCTTGCGGGTGGGGGAGCCCTCCTCGGCGTCGGTGTCCGCGGCCGCGCGCTCGATGATGACGCGCACGCGCTCGTCGGACTGCTCCCGCAGCACGTCGAAGGTGCCGTAACGCCCTCGGTCGGCCGGGATCTCGGTCTCCCGGACCCAGCTGCCGTTGGCGTAGCCGAACAGGTCGTCCTGGGGGCGCACCGTGTCGTCGCGGTGCCCGGGGAGGATGCCTGAACCCATGTGCTTCTCCTTCGCTGCGTGCAGGGCCGTGGGTGGGGTCGAGCTCGGCTCGTGACCCCACCGGCGCCAACCCTGCCACGCGCGACCCCCGCGACCCAACCAGTGCGCGGGACCACGTGGCCGGCGGCGGTCGAGGCACGGGCCGGACCATCGGGACGGCGGTGCGCGCCGAGTGTGGAAGTATTCGGTGACCGCCAGTACAGCCACAGGAGGATCTGTCGTGACTTCTGCCCCCGAGCAGACCGCCCCAACCGGATCGTCCACCGACGGGTCGCTCGCGTCACGGCGCCGCGTCCTGCTCAAGCTCTCCGGTGAGGTGTTCGGCGGGGGCAAGGTGGGCCTGGCCCCCGACGTCGTGCGCGGCATCGCCCGCCAGATCGCCGCCTCCGTCCGCGCTGGCATCGAGGTCGCCGTCGTCATCGGTGGTGGCAACTTCTTCCGCGGGGCCGAGCTGCAGCAGCAGGGCATGGACCGCACCCGCGCCGACTACATGGGCATGCTCGGCACGGTGATGAACTGTCTCGCGCTGCAGGACTTCCTGGAAAAGGAGGGCATCGAGACGCGGGTCCAGACCGCGATCACGATGGGCCAGGTCGCAGAGCCGTACATCCCGCGACGGGCCATCCGCCACCTCGAGAAGGGCCGGGTCGTCATTTTCGGCGCCGGCGCCGGCATGCCGTTCTTCTCCACCGACACCGTCTCGGCCCAGCGCGCCCTGGAGATCAAGTGCGACGCCGTGCTGATGAGCAAGAACGGCGTGGACGGGGTCTACGACTCCGACCCGCGCACCAACCCCGAGGCGACCAAGTACGACGAGATCACGTACGCCGAGGCCATGCAGCGGGGCCTGCGGGTCGTCGACACCGCCGCCTTCAGCCTCTGCATGGACAACAAGCTGCCCATGGTCGTGTTCGGCATGGAGGGCGAGGGCAACGTCGACAAGGCCCTGCGTGGTGAGAGGATCGGGACGCTGGTCACCCCTGGGTGAGTCGGCGATCCACCGCGACCTGCCCCGACCCACCCCACGACTGACCACACACGACCGGCGGACCCCGAGCGGGACCGCCCGACAAGGAGCCGGACATGATTGAAGAGACCCTCCTCGAGGCCGAGGAGAAGATGGACAAGGCCGTCGAGGTCGCCAAGGAGGACTTCGCCGGCATCCGTACCGGTCGTGCGACCCCGGGCATGTTCAACAAGCTCACGGTCAGCTACTACGGAGCTCCCACCCCCCTGCAGCAGCTCGCGTCCTTCCAGACGCCCGAGGCGCGCACCATCCTCATCTCCCCGTTCGACAAGTCGGCGATGAGCGAGATCGAGAAGACCCTGCGCGACTCCGACCTCGGCGTGAACCCCAGCAACGACGGCAACGTCATCCGCTGCGTGCTGCCGATGCTGACCGAGGAGCGTCGCAAGGACTACATCAAGCTCGCCCGCACCAAGGGCGAGGACGCCAAGGTGTCGATCCGCAACATCCGCCGCAAGGCCAAGGACGAGATCGACAAGCTCGTCAAGGACGGCGAGATCGGCGAGGACGACGGGGCCCGCGGGGAGAAGGAGCTCGACGCCACGACGAAGAAGTACGTCGACAGCGTGGACGAGCTGCTCAAGGGCAAGGAGGCCGAGCTCCTCGAGGTGTGAGGCGCTCGCCGAGCAGCTCCCAGGGCGTCCGCCATGTCCGTTCCCTCCTCCCGAAGTGCTCGCCGCCGAGGCCATGAAGGCCCGGCGGGCGACGCCGTCCCCGGCGCGCCCGTGACGAGGACCTCCAAGGCCGGCCGCAACCTCCCGGCGGCGATCGCCGTGGGGGTCGGCCTGGGGGTGCTGATCATCGGCTCGCTGCTGCTGCGCAAGGAGCTGATGCTCGCCCTCGTCGTCGCAGCGGTGGCGGTCGGCGTCTGGGAGCTGCGCCGGGCCCTGCTGCAGGTCTCCATCTCGGTGCCCCTGGTGCCCAGCATCGTCGGCTGCATCAGCATGATCCTGTCGGCCTACGTCGGCGGTGGTGAGGCGCTGATCGTGACGCTCGGCCTGACCTGCGTCGGCATCCTGCTGTGGCGCATCGCCGACGGTGTCCTCGACGCCGTGCGCGACGTCGCGGGCGGCTTCTTCGTCGCGGTCTACCCGTCGTTCCTGGCCGGGTTCGCCGCGCTCATGCTCGCGGCCGACGACGGAGCCCGCCGGATCGTCCTGTTCATCCTCGTGACGGTGCTCAGCGACGTCGGCGGCTACGCGTTCGGCGTGCTGTTCGGCAAGCACCCCATGGCCCCGTCGGTGAGCCCGAAGAAGTCCTGGGAGGGCTTCGCCGGTTCGGTGCTGACCTGCGTCGTCGGTGGCGCGTTGGCGGTGGTCCTGGTGCTCGACGGCCCGTGGTGGGGTGGCGCGGTCCTCGGCGCGTGCGTCGCGGTCGCTGCCACGGTGGGCGACCTCACCGAGTCGACCATCAAGCGGGACCTCGGCATCAAGGACATGGGCACGATCCTGCCCGGGCACGGCGGCATCATGGACCGCCTCGACTCCCTGGTGCTCGTCGCCCCGATCGCGTGGGCTCTGCTCGCCTGGGTCGTCCCCGTCTGACCCCTCCGGTCGCCACCGTCTCGGGCGCGATGCGTCTTGATCCTCCCGGGTGGGACTCGGCCTACCCCAGCCTCCCTTTGACGTATTCCCATCCTTGACCGCGTCGGTACAAGGGCTCAGACATCACCATGCCTCTCAACGGCTGACCCTCGGTCCAAGTTGCCGGTACGGGCGATGCAGGGATCTCGCCGGCATCGAGGCGGCACTGCACGGAACGGTGGACCCCGACACCAACCGCCAAGGCTGCCAAAGGCATGCCATCACCACGTACACCGCGCTTCGCTGTCTCGGCTTCACTCGGAGAAGCGTACGGTGAGGGCGCATTTCCGCTCGGGATCCGAGGCAGGTCAACCCCGCCCACATCGCGCCATGAGCGGACGTCTCCGGCAACCAGTCGCCGTGGCCGGGCCTGGACTCAGGCAGGAGGATGTGGCGGTTGTGCTGAACGTGCAGCCGCGCGTCGCTGCCCTTCCAGACGCGCTGCTCGGCAGCGAGGGTGCGCCAGGTCCTGACGCTGGCACGACCAAGCATGAACAACCAGACCACGAGGGCTATCAGGGAGTGGCACACCTAGGACGCCAGCCGGTCGTCTGCCGAAGTGTTCGCCGATGAAGGTGGCACCGACCAACAGCCGGCAGTCATGAGTGCCGTTGTACACCCTTGACTGCCTGGCGCAGGCTGACACCGCCAACTCCGCCCCATCGCGGCATGCCCGGATGTATCGGTGGGGTGGCAGCCCTACTGGCGCGGTTCCAAGTCTGCGAACCAGGACTCTGGAGGCACTTGGACCGCCGGTCTCGTCGCCTGAGGCGGCGATTCTTCCTCCCAGGGCCAGAGCTCGACTGCTCTGCTGGCAGCCTCGGTCAGCCCGTCGGCGTCAAGGACGACGCGACTCTCTGGCACGCCGAGACCGGGCCATGCACAGATGATCGTCAGATCTCCAGCCGGGGGAAGCGGCGAGAGGAAGTAGGAGATGTCCGCGCCTCGGGATGAACCCCCACCACCCCCGGGAACGAGCATGGGACTTAGGGGGTCCAGCTCCGCTGGCGGTGGACCCGACGACAGAACATTGCTGCATCGTCGCCCGTCACTGAACTGGACGCCGAGCAGCAGGACGTCGCCCGTAGGGTCGAAGCCATGGACCCCGGCACCCAGATCGCGAACTGAGCCACCGGACTGCCGCGCCCTGACCTCCACAGAGAAGTCGAGACCGTGACGGTAGGCGCGCATGCCGCAGACATAGACGGCTACCTCAGAAGTGCGCGCGAGGAGGGCGTTGACGGGGACGGCAACCGGCACTTCATTGTCCGGCCTCTGCCTTCGACGCCAAGCCTTCGAGGCGTCAGAATCCGCCCCATCGCCCATGGACCACATGCCGCAACTATGACTTACAGACGCCCACAGGTCAGCACATGGGGCGCGCTGTCTGCGGGAGATGAACGTCCCGCCTGAGGCCGAGCGCTAGGCGCCCGGGGCGCCGTCCACCATGGGCGGCGACCCCCGAAAATGGTCACCGGACCGCGGTATGAGGGGGCGTTTGAGGTTAGGCGTCGATCGTCAGCCGAGCGATGCGGAGGACGCGCTCGTAGTGCGCCCGGGCATCTACCGGAAAGGCATCGATGGACCGGTCGAGTTCATGGGCAGCCTGTCCTAACCGCAATCGATCGAGATCGGACACACGGTGGCAGCGTAGAACTTCGACCCGCGCCCCTCACCAGATTCCGCCCGGGTCGCGACATGTCCGTGAATCGCGGCCACCCATCGAGGACACGAACAACGAGGGTGCGGTGAGGGCAACCGTCTTGGTCGAAACCGGGAGTCTCGAAGGTGAAGCTGACACGCTGACCGGCCGGCAGCTCGGTAGCCGGCCATGTCGATGTTTGAGTAGTGAACGAAGCACCCGCCCGAAACGGCAAGAGCGGAAGTTGGGGTGCGGCCCCCCAGTCCTCGTAGGCACCGTGTGGCGCGCGCTGCACGTTCTCTCAGGCCCTGTCGCCTATCGTCTTTGGCGGCCGAGGAAAGCTGTGTGTCGCCCCGAGGCGGTGGCGCGCGGTTCCTGGCCCCTCGTTCCCGGGACTCTGACAGGAGCACGACGCATGACGGTGAGCCGGCGGGCCTTGCTCGTGGCGGGAGCGGCGTCGGCGGTCGGTACCGTGCTCGCCGCATGTTCCGCTCCGGGCGTGCCGTCCCGGAGCGCGCCCGCGTCCAGCGCCCCGGTCAGCGATCCGGGCGGGGCGCCGAGCGTGGGCTCCACCCGGTCAGCACCGTCGATGACCTCGTCACCCGGCGTGTCGACCGGCCCCGGCGCGCGCCTGCCTCCGCGCGCGCAGATCGAGGCCCGATACGCAGGGCTGCTGCCGTCCCTCTGGGGCCTCGACATCCCTGGTGTCGTCAACCGGACCGCGGGCGCTGGCCGGACGTTGGCGCTGACCTTCGATGCCTGCGGCGGCCGGGGTGGCAACGGCTACGACGCCGCCCTCATCGACCTGCTCAGGGCCGAGCAGGCGAAGGCAACGCTGTTCCTGAACAGGCGGTGGGTGGCCACGCACCCGGCCGAGTTCCACGACCTGGCTGCGGACCCACTCTTCGACATCGCCAACCACGGCACCAGGCACGTACCGCTGTCGGTAACCGGGAGGGCGGCATACGGCATCCGCGGCACGCGCAGCCCAGCCGAGGCGTACACCGAGGTCGTCGAGAACGGGCTCGACCTGCAGCACCGGCTCGGCAGACCGGTGACGCTGTTCCGCCCCGGCACCGGCTACTACGACGACGTCGCGATTCGCATCGTGCGAGACCTGGAGATGACGCCTGTCGGTTTCGATGTCAACGCGGACGGGGGTGCCACCTTCACGCCCCGCCAGGTCGAATCGGCGCTCCGCGCCGTGCGACCGGGATCCGTGGTCATCGCCCACATGAACCAACCGCGCCACGGCACAGCAGCTGGCTTCCGCGCGGCGCTGCCCCGGCTCAGGGCCGCTGGCTACGGCTTCGTCCACCTGCGAGAGCACATCCCGGCCCAGCCTGCAGACTGATCACTCGCAGGATCGCAACGTCCGACCGTCGGCAGATCCGGTAGACGCGCGCCCCGCGCGGCGCCGTCAGTGGGGACACACCCAGCGAACGGGTCCCGTCAGTCCTCGTCAGGCCGGGTCATGCCCAGCAGGGCCTCGAGCTCGGGACCCGGCGTCACCGAGAGCGTCCGCTCCGCTGAGAGGGTCGAGACCTGGCGGACCTGTCCCTCGTGCCACCAGAAGACGCTGGGGCTCACCGGCCCGCTGCCCTCGAGGAAGCCGGCGGCGGCGAACTGCGGCAGCACCATCAGTGCCTCGAGGGCCGCTCGGGGCTCGTCGATGACGTGGAACGCCAGCTGGTGGCGGTAGGGGATCGCGAACAGGACACCCTTCTCCGAAGCCGGGCGCGCGACATACCGGCGCACCACCTCGGGCAGGAGCAGGGCCAGGCTGGCGGTGTACACGCTGTCCCCGAGCAGGCACGAGAACGAGGCGTCCTGGTGGGTGATCTCCTCGAGCTCGAACTCCTCGAGGTCGAGCTGGGCCCGCAGGTTGACCAACCCGCGGTCGAACCACGGCCCGAGCGGCGCGAACTCCTCGAGCGCAGCGGGAGGGACGACCTGGACGGTCTGCGGCGTGTCGACGACGACCACCTGGCGCACCCCGGGTGCCCACTCCAGGCCGCGGTCGATCCAGTCGGGGGTCTGCCGTAGGCCGTCCTCCTCCATCAGCCGTGCGACCACGTGCTGCTCGAGGTATGCCGCAGTGAGGGGTTCGTCGTCGCCGGTGGCCATGATCGTGGTGAAGTGCTCCCGGATGGTGCTCGACCAGTCCTGGGGGTCGGTGCCCGCGCAGCCGGCGGCGAGGTTCCACAGGCCCCACTGACGGTCGTCGTCGGTGGTCACGTGGTCGGTCCGGACGACGACCTCGTAACCCATCTCGGCGAGCGTCTCCCGGACCGTGGCGCGGAAGGTGGCGGCATCGGCCTCGGTGAACATCGTCAGTGCGGCGTCGACGTGGCGCGGCACCCGCTGGTCCCCGGGCGCAGGCCTTGGCTGCCCCTCGTCGTCCGAGGACCGGCTCCTGCGCGAGAACAAACCCACGACGCACTTCCTCCCCTGGTCGATGGACCCAGCCTAGGACCGCATACCCGGCGATTGGGCAGTTGCGGCACGTGGCTGCGAAACTGGGGGAGCCATGACGACCTCCCTGCCCGAGCCCACGACGCAGCGCCCCGCCCCCGGCGCCCTGACGTTCACCGCGCCGCGACGGGGCAAGCCCCCGCGCCACCTCGCCGACCTCTCGCCGGCCGAACGCAAGGAGGCGGTGGAGGCGCTGGGACACAAGGGTTTTCGCGCCAAGCAGCTGTCGACGCACTACTTCGAGCGGCTGGTCGGGTCGCCGGACGAGATGACCGACCTGCCGAAGGCCATCCGTGACGACCTCGTGGCGGACCTGCTCCCCACCCTGCTGACCCCGCACGTCCAGCGCACCGCCGATGACGGGATGACCATCAAGTCGGCCTGGAAGCTGCACGACGGCGCGATCGTCGAGTCCGTCCTGATGCGCTACCCCAGGCGCGTCACCATCTGCATCTCCAGCCAGGCCGGCTGCGGCATGAACTGTCCGTTCTGCGCCACCGGCCAGGCGGGGCTGACCCGCAACATGTCGGCCGGCGAGATCGTCGAGCAGGTCGTCCAGGCCGCCCGGATGCTGCGCAGCGGCGAGCTGGCGGCCACGGTCGCCGGCGGGGCCGACGTCGACAGCGGGGCCGACGACGATCATGGCGGGGGTGCGGAGCTCGGCGACGAGGACGGCGCGCCCGAGGTGAGCGGCCCCACCCGTATCTCCAACGTCGTGTTCATGGGGATGGGCGAGGCGCTGGCCAACTACAAGGCCGCCATCGGCGCCATCCGGCGGATGACAGACCCGGCGCCCGACGGCCTCGGCATGTCGGCCCGCGGCATCACCATGTCGACGGTCGGCCTCGTCCCGGCGATCGACAAGCTGGCTGCCGAGGGCATCCCGGTGACCCTGGCGCTGTCCCTGCACGCCCCCGACGACGAGCTGCGCAACGAGCTGGTGCCGATCAACACCCGCTGGAGCGTCGACGAGGCGCTCGACGCGGCATACCGCTACTACGAGGCGACGGGCCGCCGGGTGAGCATCGAGTACGCGCTCATCAAGGACATCAACGACCACGCATGGCGCGCCGACCTCCTCGGGAAGAAGCTCAACGCCCGCGGTCGCGGTTGGGTGCACGTCAACCCGATCCCGCTCAACCCGACGCCGGGTTCGAAGTGGACCGCCTCACGCCCCGGCGTGGAGCAGCAGTTCGTCGAGCGGCTTCGTGCCCACGGCATCCCCACGACGATCCGGGACACCCGAGGGCAGGACATCGACGGAGCCTGCGGCCAGCTCGCCGCCTCCACCGCCTGACACCACCCGCGTGGCACCACCTGCCTGACGCGTTCCCCTGCAGCCGCACCAGTCGCGGTCAACACCGTGCCTGCAGCGGTGGGCGCTGCCTACACTCGTGACGTGAAGCTGCGCAGCACAGGTGCCCGTCGCTCCCTGCACGTCGTGGCAGCGGCCGTCGCCGGCGCGCTGGCCCTCGCGAGCTGTGGCGCGGGCGGGGCGGACGAGACGGCCTCGGGGGTCCGGGCGTCCGCTGCGGCCTCCACCACGGCGGCTGCGACCGCCTCGTCCGGACACGCGGACGGGCACGGCACGGCCGCCCCGGCGGCGAAGCCGCAGGCGCCGCTGCGCAAGGGCGAACGCTTCGTCACGCTCCGGATGCCCGCGGCATACACCCCGAAGGCGCCGGCCGCCCCGGGGACCGACGACTACCGCTGCTTCCTGCTCGACCCGCACCTGACCGCGAAGTCCGTGGTGACCGGCATCAACGTCCTGCCCGGCAACCCTTCGGTCGTCCACCACGTCATCCTCTTCCGCATCCCGCCGGCGCAGGTGGCGCGCGCCCAGGCGCTCGACGACCAGGCGCCTGGACAGGGCTGGACCTGCTTCGGTGGCACCGGCGTCGAGAGCCAGGGCGGGACGCTCGACGACGCGCCCTGGCTGGGGGCCTGGGCGCCCGGCGGCGGCGAGAGCCTCCTCGCCAAGGACCTCGGCATGCCGCTCGCGCCGGGCTCGCGGATCGTCATGCAGGTCCACTACAACCTGCTGGCGGGCGATGCTCCCGACACCTCCGCCGCGAAGCTGCGGGTCGCGGCCGACGACGGCACGCGCAAGACCCTCGACACCGTGCTGCTCCCCGCGCCCGTCGAGCTGCCCTGCCGGCCCGGCCACACCGGAGCCCTGTGCGCCCGGGAGGCGGCGGTGGCCGACGTGCAGCAGCGGTTCGGTTCGGGAGTGGGGTCGACGGCGAACCTCCTGCACCTGTTGTGCGGTCCGATCAAGGCCAGCACCACGCAGTCGTGCACCCGTCCGGTGACGCAGGCGGGCACCATACGAGCGGTGGCGGGGCACATGCACCTGCTCGGGCGCAGCATCTCCGTCGTGGTCAACAAGGGCATGAAGGGCGAGCGGACCGTGCTCGACCTCCCGATCTGGGACTTCGACAACCAGGGCAGCAAGCCGGTCACGCCTGCGGTCGCGGTCAAGCCCGGTGACACGCTCACGGTCAGCTGCCGCCACGACCAGAGCCTGCGTGACCAGCTGCCGGCGCTTTCGGGGGTGCCCGAGCGCTACGTCGTGTGGGGGGAGGGGACGACCGACGAGATGTGCCTGGGGATCGTCCTGATGACCCGCCCCTAGGCTGTCCGGGTGCACCAGTCCACCCCTGCGCGCGCGGAGAGCGGTCGCGAGTTCGTCCTCACCGTCTCCTGTCCCGACCGCCGCGGCATCGTCCACGCCGTCTCCGGAGTCATGCTCGACCTGGCGATGACCATCCTCGACAGCCAGCAGTTCGCCGACGCCACCTCGGGGGAGTTCCACCTGCGGATGCACCTCGTGCGCGAGGGCACCGCCCTGCCCGTCGCCGATGTCGACGCGGCCCTTGCGCCCGTGGCCGCTCAGTTCGCGATGGAGTATGCCGTGCACGACCTGTCCCAGCGCCGCCGCGTGCTGGTCATGGTGAGCCAGCAGGGGCACTGCCTCAACGACCTGCTGTTCCGGGTCGAGAGCGGGTCGCTGCCGATCGAGATCCCGGCGATCGTGTCCAACCACGACGACTTCCGCGGCCTCGCGCAGTGGCACGGCGTGCCGTTCCACCACGTGTCCGTCACCCGGGACACCAAAGCCGCCGCCGAACAGCAGCTGCGTGATCTGGTCACCGAGCACCGGGCCGACACCATCGTGCTGGCGCGCTACATGCAGATCCTCTCGGCCGACCTGTGCGCCGACCTGCCCGGGTCGCATCATCAACATCCACCACTCGCTGCTGCCGAGCTTCAAGGGCGCCAAGCCCTACACCCAGGCGCACGACCGGGGCGTCAAGGTCATCGGGGCGACCGCGCACTACGTCACGGCCGACCTCGACGAGGGCCCGATCATCGAGCAGGACTTCCGCCGCGTCGACCACCGGATGAGCCCGGCGCAGCTGGCCTCCGTCGGGCAGGAGCTCGAGGCGATGGCGCTGGCCAGGGCCGTCCGCTGGCACGCCGAGCACCGCGTCGTCCTGCGAGGGCGTCGCACCATCGTCTTCGACTGACCCCCGCGCCACCCACCCGTGGCGACCGCTCTGGCTTCGCGCAAAACGCCGGTTGCGCGGCAAAGGTCGGGACAACAACCCGCGGTATGCCGCGCAACCAGCGTTTTGCGGCTGGGGTGGCTGGCCGACGAGGGTCAGCGAGGCTGGTTCAGGGCGCCATCCTTCCGTCCGCGGCCCGCTGCAGGGCCCTCAGGTATCCCAGCGCCGCGACCTTCTGCAGCCGCCAGCTGACCGGACCACCCAGGCGGGCGAGGAGGGTCGCTGCCTGCGCGTAGGCGCGGATCACGGCATACACCTCGTCGCCGCGCCGTTCGACGAGGAAGCCCTCCTCACCGCTCTCGATGTGGCCGCGCAGCGTGCCGTAGCCGAACCCCGTGCGGTCCGGTCCCTCGACCGTCCACACGACGCGGCAGGGGACGGGCAGCACGGCCAGGTGGCTGAGGATGTCGACGCCCTCCGCCGCACGGGGCGCCGTCGCGACCGGCCGGAGCCCGATGCCGCGTTGCGGGGCCCACCGCATCACCGCTTCCGACGCCCGCGCGTATGCCGCGTCGCCGGCTCCCAGCCGCCGCTCCACCTCGAGGTGGTGGAAGCCGGGCGGCATCGGGCCGTCGAGGGTGAGCCCACGAGGTTCGTAGGTGAGGGGCAGGTGGGCGAGGTCAGGCAGCTTCATGGGCAGTTCTCCGGGTCGATCGTGAAGAGGCCACGAGGGCACACAGGGCGAAGCCGACGGCGTTCGCCAGTCCATGGGTCCACGCCATCCAGGCGAGGGGGAGGTGCGGCACGGCGTCGACCACGTGGCCGAGCGCCCAGTCGAGGGCGAGCACCATGGTCAGGACGAGGGTCGCGGCGCTGGTGCCGAGCAGCAGCCGCGTGCGGGAGTCGCGGGTCTGCGCCCGGACGCCGGTCCACAGCGTCCAGCCGACGAGCCACATCCCGGCGGTGAGGATGACGGCACCGAGCAGCTCGACCTCGTCGTTCACGAAGTAGCCGAGCAGGACCACCATCGTGCCTGCTGGGACCGACCAGGCTGCCGTCGTCGTCGCCGCGCTCGGATGGGCGGTCGCCACCAGGTGGGCGACCAGTGCCGCGGCGAACCCGGCGTAGTGGAAGTGCGGCACCGTCAGGCCCAGGATCGTCAGGCTGAACCCGAAGGCCTCGGTCGACGCGCGTTCGCTGACGAGGGCGAAGGCGGCGATGGCGGGGCAGACGAGTGCGGTGAGGGCAGCAGCATCTGAGGCGCGAAAGACCCTGTGCCGCAGGCAGTTCGAGACGTGACGGGTCGCGAGGGCGACGACGATGTTGACGACTGCCGTCACGGGCCGACCTCACGGCCCAGCTGCGCGGTGACGACGGCTGTCGCCTCCTCGACGGTGTCGACCAGGTGCAACGAGTCCCCGAGCGGACGTCCTTCGCCCAGGGCCCGCGCCGCCGCCCAGATCGGGACGGTGTCCGTCCAGTACTCCTGGCCGACGAGGACGACCGGTGGCAGGGCGCGGGCGGGCTGGTCGGGTCCTGTTCCCGCGTAGAACAGGGGGGTGAGGGCCTGGAAGATCTCCTGGACCGTGCCCGCGGCGCCCTCGAGGACGACCAGCCCGGCCGTGGCCCGTGAGAGCAGGCCGTCCTCACGGATGGCGTTGGAGAAGTACTTGCCGATGGCGTCGCAGAACACGTTGGGCGGCTCGTGGCCGTAGAACCAGGTCGGGATGCCGAGGCTGCGCTTGGCGCTGTGCGTCACGGTGCCGTCCGGGACGAGGTCGTGGCGGACCTCGAGCGCCAGCTGTGCCCACGCGCCGATGTCCGGGCGGAACGACGGCACGGCTGCGAGGCGGCCGAGCGCGGCGTCGAGGCGAGAGTCGTCGGGGGCGACGGCGCCGAGGTTGGCGGCCTCCATGGCACCCGGTCCGCCTCCCGTCGCGACCACGAGCCCGTGAGCGGCGAGCCGGTGTCCGAGCCGGGCGGCGTCGGCGTATGCCGTGCGGCCGCGTTCGAGCGCGTGGCCGCCCATGACACCGACGACCGGACGGCCGTCGACGAACTCGTCGAGGGCGTCCGTGATGGAGTCGTCGTGGATGGCCCGGAGCAGCGTCGCGAAGGCGTCGCGGTGGGTGCTGCCGTCGCGGGTCCACCGGTACGCGCGGGCGTCGGGGGTGGCGGCGTAACCGCGGGCCGCCAAGCCCTCGTACAGCTCGTCGGGGGAGTACAGGGTGGCCCGGTAGGGGTCGACCGGGGCGTGCGGATCGGTGGGGAAGACCAGCGCGTGGTGCGCCCGCAGGTGGGCGTCGAGGGCGGGGGACAGTCGGCCGCCGAGGACGACCAGCCCGGTGAGGTCGGTACGGGCCAGGAGCTCGGCCTCATGGTGCCGCAGGTCGAGGTCCTGCAGGCGCAGGCCGGTCAGGGGCTGTCCGGAGGCGAGCAGCGCGTCCAGCGCTGGAAGGGACTCCACCTCGCGCGCGGCCATGGCCCGAACTCTAGACACGATCGGGTCAGACGTTGCCGAGGACCCGGTCCACGGCGATCTCGATGACCACCCGCTCGGGGTTCTCGCGCGGCACGCGGTAGCGGGCGGCATACCGCTGCTCGGCGTCGCCCACGGACTCGCGGTCGGTGAGGACGCGCGCCTGCCCCTCGAACGACAGCCAGTGCCGCCCGTCGACCTGGCACACCACCGCCCGGCACCCGGCGGCTGCGTTGCGGGCCTTGAGGCTCGTCCCGCTCGTGATGACGCGCGCCACGAGCGCCTCGGGGTCCCACGTGAAGCCCACCGGCACGACGTGCGGGCTGCCGTCACGGCGCAGCGTGGTGAGGGTCGCCAGGTGGCGGACGGTGACGAACTCGAGGGCGGCGGCCGACAGCTCGGCGGGTGGCGTGGACACGCTCGGAGTCTGCCAGCCGGTGCGGGTCGCCGCCGTTCAGTGGCCGGTGAGCGCCTCGAGGAGGCGGCCGATGCGGGCGGGGCGTCCGGTGCGGGCCTCCTCGCGGTCGGCGGCGTGGGCCAGGCGCAGGCCGGCGTTGATCCCCAGCCAGCGGGCCGGCTCGGGCTCCCAGCGACGGCTGCGGTGGCCGACCCAGGGCAGCTCGGTGATCGGCGTACGGCGCCCAAGGACGAGGTCGGCGAGGGTGCGGCCCGCGAGGTTGCTGGCGGCGACGCCGTCCCCGACGTAGCCACCGGCCCACCCGAGGCCGGTGGCTGGGTCGTGCCCCACCGAGGGGTGCCAGTCACGGGCGATGCCGAGCGCCCCACCCCAGGCGTGGGTGAACTCGACCCCGCTGATCTGCGGGAGCAGCTCGGTCAGCGTCGCCCGCAGGTCTGCGAAAACCCTTGCGTCGTGGTCGAACTCGGGACTGACCCTCGACCCGAAGTGGTAGGGCGCACCGCGACCGCCGAAGGCGAGGCGGTCGTCGACCGTGCGCTGGCCGTAGATGATGACGTGGCGGTGGTCGGCGAAGACCTCGCGCTCGGCGAGCCCGATCTGGTCCCAGACCTGCGCGGACAGGGGCTCGGTCGCGACCATGAGGGAGTAGACGGGAGCGACCGTGCGCCGGTGCCCCTCCAGCACGGGGGTGAAGCCCTCCGTGGCCCGGATGACGTGCTGGGCGCCGATGCTGCCTCCCGACGACAGGCGCACGCGGCGCGGCTCGATCGCCGCGACCCGTACGCCCTCGAGGATGCGGGCGCCCTGACCACGCACGGTGGCGGCGAGCCCGTCGACGAGCCGCCGGGGGTGGACCCGGGCGCAGTGCGGGTTGAAGGTGGCTCCCAGCACCCGGTCGGCAGCGAGTCGGGCCGTCGCCTCCTCGGGTCCCAGCCAGCGGGTGCCGATGCCCCACTCGTCGGCGTGCTCCACCTCGGCGCGGGCCCTCGCGACCTGGGCGGCCGAGCGCGCCAGGCCGATGGTCCCGCCCTTGCGGAATCCGCAGTCGATCCCTGCGGATTCCGTTGCCCTGCCGACCTCGTCGACCGTATGACGCAGCTCGGCCACCATGGCCCGGGCGGCGTCGCGGCCGGATCGGCGCGCCAGCGTGTCGGGACCGACCGGCCACAGCGCCGAGACCCAGCCGCCGTTGCGGCCGCTGGCCCCGAAGCCCGCGTGCCGGGCCTCGAGGACCACGACGTCGAGCGAGGGCTGCGCCGCCAGGAGGTAGTGGGCGGTCCACAGGCCGGTGAACCCGGCACCGACGATGACGACGTCGGCGCGGGCAGGGAGGGAGGAACCGGGCACGGACGGCGAGGAGGGCTCGTGCGCCGCCGAAGCGGCATACGAGCCCTCCCCGTCCGCAGCCTCGGACCAGAGTGAAGGGGTCACGAGGGCGGCCGGCTCAGAGGTGCTTCTCGGCGTCCTTGAGGACCGACCGGAGCCGGCTCTCGATGTCGTCGAACTCGGTCTGACCGATGATGAGCGGCGGCGCGAGCTGGATCACCGGGTCGCCGCGGTCGTCGGCGCGGCAGTAGAGGCCGGCGTCGAACAGCGCCTTGGAGAGGTAGCCGCGCAGGAGCCGCTCGGACTCCGCGTCGTTGAACGTCTCGCGGGTCTCCTTGTCCTTGACGAGCTCGATGCCGTAGAAGTAGCCGGCCCCACGGACGTCGCCGACGATCGGCAGGTCGAGCAGCTTCTCGAGGGTCGCCCGGAAGTTCGGGGCGTTCTCCTTGACGTGGTCGTTGAGGCCCTCGCGGTCGAAGATGTCGAGGTTGGCCATGGCCACCGCCGCGCTGACCGGGTGCCCACCGAAGGTGTAGCCGTGCGGGAAGCTCGTCGTGCCCTTCTTGAACGGCTCGAACAGGCGGTCGCTCGCGATCATCGCGCCGATGGGGGAGTACCCGGAGGTCATGCCCTTGGCGCAGGTGATGATGTCGGGCTGGTAGTTGAAGTCGTCGCAGGCGAACATCGAGCCGATGCGGCCGAACGAGCAGATGACCTCGTCGGAGACCAGGAGGACGTCGTACTCGTCGCAGATCTCACGCACGCGCTCGAAGTACCCGGGCGGCGGCGGGAAGCAGCCACCGGAGTTCTGCACCGGCTCGAGGAAGACGGCGGCGACGGTGTCGGGACCCTCGAACTCGATGGCCTCGGCGATGCGGTCGGCTGCCCAGCGGCCGAACGCCTTCTCGTCGTCGCGCAGGTGCTCGGGCGCGCGGTAGAGGTTGGTGTTGGGGACCTTGAAGGCGCCCGGGCACCAGGGGCTCGAACATCTCCTTGGCCGCGGGGATGCCCGTGATGGACAGGGCTCCCTGCGGGGTGCCGTGGTAGGCCACCGACCGGCTGATCACCTTGTGCTTGGTGGGCTTGCCGGTGAGCTTGAAGTACTGCTTGGCGAGCTTCCAGGCGGTCTCGACGGCCTCGCCACCACCGGTGGTGAAGAAGACGCGGTTGAGGTCGCCGGGTGCGCCGGCGGCGAGGCGCTCGGCGAGCTCGACGGCCCGGGGGTGGGCGTAGGACCACAGCGGGAAGAAGGCGAGCTCCTTGGCCTGCCGGGCCGCCGCGTCGGCGAGCTCCTGGCGGCCGTGGCCGACCTGCACGACGAACAGGCCGGCGAGCCCGTCGATGTACTCCTTGCCGCGGTCGTCCCAGATCTTGTGTCCCTCACCGCGCACGATGATGGGAACCTGGCCCCCCTCCTCGTAGGTGGAGTGGCGGGTGAAGTGCATCCACAGGTGGTCGCGGGCGGCGTCGGAGTATGCCGTGCCGGCGGGAGTCGTGACGGGCGTGGGTGAAGTGGTCATCGGGTACCCCAGTTGTAGTGCTGCTTGTTGAGTTTCAGGTAGACGAAGGTTTCGGTGGTCTGCACCCCGGGAAGGGTGCGGATCCGCTTGGTGAGGAGCTCGAGCAGCTCGTCGTCGTCCTCGCAGACGACCTCCGCGAGGATGTCGAACGACCCTGCCGTGGTGACGACGTAGTCGACCTCGGCCATGGCCGACAGGGCGTCACCGACGGGGGTGAGGTCCCCGTCGACGCGGATGCCGATCATCGCCTGGCGTCGGAACCCCACCTGGAGGGGGTCGGTGACGGCGACGATCTGCATGACCTCCTGGTCGAGGAGGCGCTGCACCCGCTGGCGCACCGCCGCCTCGGACAGCCCGACGCGCTTGGCGATCGTGGCGTAGGACTGCCGCCCGTCCTCCTGCAGCTGCTCGATGATCGCCTTCGACACGTCGTCGAGGCGCACATCGGAGCCGTTGCCGGGGGTGCGGGTCACGTCGCCATGGTGTCGCTCGCGGCGGTTCGGCGCAAGTCCCATGGCGACGGAATCGGTTGCGTGAATGTAAATTCGATGTTGATTTCCGCATTCGAGCGCTCAGAACCTAGTGAAATCCGTGGGCCTGGGGTTACAGTTCCCACCACCGGAATCCGTTCCCGAACTTCCTGGAGTTGTCTGTGACCGCCACGTCAGCCGGGTTCGCCGCGTCGGCCCCGTCCACCACCCCGTCCGGCTCGGCGGCAGGCTCGTCCGGGCCCGCGGCAGGTCCGCGCGTCCTGCGCAACTTCGTCGGCGGCGACTACGTCGAGGCCACGACGGACGCGCGGGCCGACATCGTCAGCCCGGTGACCGCCCAGGTCGTCGCGACCGCGCCGGTGTCGACGGCCCAGGACGTCGACGCGGCATACGCATCGGCGAGCAAGGCCTTCGAGGAGTGGGGCCAGACCACCCCGAGCGAGCGCCAGCAGGCGCTGCTGAAGTTCGCCGACGCGATCGAGCGCCGGGCCGACGAGTTCGTCCGGCTCGAGTCCGAGAACACCGGCAAGCCGCACGCCCTCACCGCGAGCGAGGAGGTGCCGCCGATGGTCGACCAGATCCGCTTCTTCGCCGGCGCCGCCCGGGTGCTCGAGGGACGCGCGGCCGGGGAGTACATGAGGGGCCACACGAGCTGGATCCGCCGCGAGCCGATCGGCGTCGTCGGCCAGGTCACCCCGTGGAACTACCCGATGATGATGGCGATCTGGAAGATCGCCCCGGCCCTGGCGGCCGGCAACACCGTCGTGCTCAAGCCGTCCGACACCACGCCCGAGACGACCCTGCTCATGGCGGAGATCGCCTCGGAGTTCCTGCCGGCGGGCACGTTCAACGTCGTCACCGGCGACCGCGACACCGGCCGGGCCGTGGTCGAGCACCGCACCCCGGCCCTGGTGGCGATCACGGGTTCGGTGCGAGCCGGCATGCAGGTGGCCGAGAGCGCCGCCCGCGACGTCAAGCGGGTCCACCTCGAGCTCGGCGGCAAGGCCCCGGTCGTCGTGTTCGACGACGCCGACATCGAGGCCGCCGTCGAGGGCATCGCCATCGCCGGGTACTTCAACGCCGGCCAGGACTGCACGGCGGCCACCCGCGTGCTGGTCGCCCCGCGCATCCACGACGACTTCGTCGCGGCCCTGGCGGAGTACGCCAGGAGCTCGGCGAAGGTCGGGCTGCCCGACGACGCGGACGCCCTCCTCGGACCGGTCAACAACCGCAACCAGCTCGAGCGGGTCGAGGGGTTCCTCTCCCGGCTGCCCGACCATGCCACGGTGTCGGCGGGCGGCCACCGCCTCACCACCCTGGGCGACGGGTTCTTCCTCGAGCCGACCGTCCTGTCCGGGCTCGAGCAGGACGACGAGGCCATCCAGGACGAGATCTTCGGCCCGGTGATCACCGTGCAGCGGTTCACCGACGAGCAGGAGGCGATCCGCTGGGCCAACGGCGTCGACTACGGCCTCGCCTCCAGCGTCTGGACCAAGGACTTCGGCCGGGCGATGCGCGTCTCCAAGGCGCTCGACTTCGGCTGCGTCTGGATCAACACCCACATCCCGATCGTCGCCGAGATGCCGCACGGCGGCTTCAAGAAGTCCGGCTACGGCAAGGACCTGTCGATGTACGGCTTCGAGGACTACACGCGCATCAAGCACGTGATGGCCAACATCGACAGCTGACCGCCGTGCCTCGGCAACGACACCGGCGTCACCAGCCCAGGCCCCAAGAGCTCAGCTGCCAGCAGCACCACCAGAGAGAAGATCAGATGACCCAGCCGACCGAGATCCTCGCCTTCACGGCAGCGCTCGCCCGCGGACTCGTCAGCCGTCGCGGCTTCATGGCGGGATGGGTGGCCTCGGCGTCGCCGGCGCCCTGGCCGGGTGCGGTCTCCAAGGGCCGCAACCCCGGCGCGCCGGGGGGCCGCAGCCACGACCCCGACCGCCCAGGCGCGCCAAGGACCTGTCCGACACGGAGAAGGTCGTCAACTGGTCGAACTGGCCCGAGTACATCGACGTCGACGACAAGACGCAGAAGCACCCGACGCTCGACGCGTTCACCAAGCAGACCGGCATCAAGGTCAACTACACCGAGGACTACAACGACAACGACGAGTTCTTCGCCAAGGTCCAGCCGCAGCTGGCCGCCGGCAAGGACACCGGTCGCGACGTCTGGTGCAGCACCGACTGGATGGTGGCCCGGCTGATCCGTCAGGGGTATGCCAGAAGCTGGACAAGGCCAACATCCCCAACCACGCCAACCTCGAGGACACGCCTGCGTCAACGTCGAGTTCGACCCGGGCCGGCTCTACTCGCTGCCGTGGCAGAGCGGGTTCACCGGGATCGCCTACAACCCCAAGTCGACCGGCGGCAAGAAGATCGAGAGCGATCGACCAGCTGCTCACCGACCCGGCGCTCAAGGGCAAGGTCACCCTGCTGACCGAGATGCGCGACACCGTCGGCCTGGTGATGCTGGCCATGGGCAAGGACCTCGAGAGCTTCACCGACGCCGACTTCAAGGCGGCGATCGACGAGCTCAAGAAGGCCAAGGACGCCGGCCAGATCAAGGGCTTCACCGGCAACGACTACACCAAGCCGCTGGCCGTCCGGTGACATCGCCGCCTGCATCGCCTGGACCGGCGACGTCGTCCAGCTGCAGGCCGACAACCCCGACCTCGGCTACGTCCTGCCCGAGCACCGGCTACATGCTGTGGTCCGACAACTTCGTCATCCCGACCATGGCCAAGCACAAGAAGAACGCCGAGATCGCTCATCAACTACTACTACGACCCGGAGGTCATGGCCAAGGTCGTCGACTACGTCAACTACATCTCGCCGGTCAAGGGCACCAAGGAGGTGCTCGCGAAGGCCGACCCCGCGCGTCGCCAAGAACCCGCTGATCTTCCCCGACGACGCGACCCTGTCCGCGAGCCCACGTCTTCCGCGGGCTGACCGCCGCCGAGGAGACCAAGTACAACGCGGCCTTCCGGACCTGACGGGGGCTGACCATGGCCACCACCCCTGCCGAACGCCAGCGCACGGCCCCGACACGGTCGCACCAGCGTCACGGAGGACCTGCACCTCGTCGACCTGAGCAAGGAGTTCGAGACCTTCACGGCCGTCGACCCGCTCGACCTGACGGTGCCTGCAGGGCTCGTTCTTCGCCCTGCTCGGGCCCTCCGGCTGCGGCAAGACCACGACGCTGCGCATGGTCGCCGGTCTCGAGGAGCCGACCGACGGGCCAGATCCTGCATCGGTGACCAGGACATCACCGACAGCCAAGGCCTACCAGCGCCCCGTCAACACGGTGTTCCAGACCTACGCGCTCTTCCCGCACCTGAACGTCCTCGAGAACGTCGCGTTCGGGCTAAGCGCCGGGGCGACAAGGACAGCCACGCACAAGGCGCAGCGAGGCGCTCGAGCTGGTCCAGCTCGGCGCAGGTCGCCACGCAAGAAGCCGGCGCAGCTCTCCGGCGGCATGCAGCAGCGGGTCGCGCTGGCCCGAGCCATCGTCAACCGCCCCGACGTGCTGCTGCTCGACGAGCCGCTCGGCGCGCTCGACCTCAAGCTGCGCCGCCAGATGCAGATCGAGCTCAAGCGCATCCAGACCGAGGTCGGCCTGACCTTCGTCCACGTCACCCACGACCAGGAGGAGGCCATGACCATGGCCGACACCATCGCGGTCATGAACGCCGGCCGCATCGAGCAGCTGGGTGACCCGGCCACGCTCTACGAGCACCCGCGAGCGACCTTCGTGGCCAACTTCCTCGGCCAGTCCAACCTCCTGCGGGCCGCCATCGAGCGGCCCGGGCTCCGACGGCACGGTGTCCGTCACGTCCCACGGCGCAGCGGCTCGAGGCGCCGATGCCTCGCACGTCGCGCGCCGGGCGCATCGTGGAGCGTCTGGCTCGGGGTGCGGCCCGAGAAGCTCCGCCTCGGCGAGGACGGCGGTCCCGAACCGGCTGCGCGGCGTGGTCACCGACGCCTCGTTCACCGGGGTCGCGACGCAGTACCTCGTGCGGCTGCCGTGGGACCAGGAGCTCACCGTGGTCCAGCAGAACGACGGCTCGGCCGCGCGCGGCGTGGGCGAGAACGTCACGGTCTCGTGGGCGAGCCGGCACGGGTTCGTCCTCGACGCCGCCGCAGTCCGCCGACGCGGGACTGGGGCACGATGATGCGCTCGAGATCGCCGCGGCCGTGCCGGGCACGGGCCGAGTCCCGCTTCCAGCCACCCGCACGCCGCCGGGACGCCGCAACTGGGTTCCCTACGCCCTGCTGCTGCCGGGGCTGCTGTGGCTGTTCGTCTTCTTCGTCGTGCCGATGGTCACCCTGGCCTCGCAGTCGCTGCAGGACGGCGACGTCGACAACGGCTACGCGTTCACCGGCAACGTCGCCGTCTACGGCCGACGCGCTCGACGCACTACTGGCCGCAGCTCGTGCGCTCGTTCGGGTACGCCGGTACCGCCACCGTGCTGGCGCTGCTCCTCGGCTACCCGCTCGCCTACTCCATCGCGGGCCGCCAGGGCCGCTGGAAGTACGTCCTGCTGGTGCTGGTGATCGCGCCGTTCTTCACGAGCTTCCTGATCCGCACGCTGGCCTGGCAGACGCATCCTCGCCGACAAGTACCCCGTCGCGAGGTTCGCCCGCTGGACCCACTTCACCGACTTCCTGCAGCTCGCTGGGCCTGACCAACAACGACTCGCTGCTGTCGAGCAAGTTCGCGGTGATCTGCGGCCTGACCTACAACTTCCTGCCGTTCATGGTCCTGCCGCTCTACTCCTCCCTGGACCGGGTCGACGGCACGGCTCCTCGAGGCCGCCCGCGACCTCTACGCCACGCCCGTCGATGACCTTCCGCAGGATCACCTGGCCGCTGTCGCTGCCCGGGTGTGGTGCGGGCACGCTGCTCACCTTCATCCCGGCGGCGGGTGACTACATCAACTCCCGGCTGCTCGGGAACACCCAGACCGTGATGATCGGCCAGGTCATCGACGCCCAGTTCCTGCGGGTCCTCGACTACCCGCTGGCCGCCGCGCTGTCCTTCGTCCTGCTGGTCATCATCCTCGCGCTCGTCACGGTCTACGTCCGCCGGGCCGGCACCGAGGAGCTGGTCTGATGGCGGTCATGAGCTGGGTCCGCAGAGCACCTGCTGCGCCTTCGTCGGCGATGGCGGTCCTCGCCATCCTCCTGCTGCCCAACGTCGTGGTCATCCTGTTCTCGTTCAACAAGCCCAACGGCCGCTACAACTACGAGTGGATCCGGCTTCTCGCCCGACGCGTGGCTGAACCCGTGCGGGACCCCCGGGATCTGCGACTCCCTGGGGCTGAGCCTGCGGATCGGCATCACCGCCTCGGTGGTCGCGACCGTGCTCGGCACGATGGTCGCGTTCGCGCTGGGCCGGCACCGCTTCCGGGGCCGGGCCGACGACGAACCTGCTGATCTTCATGCCGATGGCGACCCCGAGGTCGTCATGGGCTCGAGCCTGCTGACCCTGTTCGTCGCCATCGGTCTGCCGTCCGGCGCGGTCGACGATCCTCATCGCCCACATCATGTTCTGCCTGTCGTTCGTCGTGGTCGCGGTGAAGGCCAGGGTCGGCGTCGCTGGACCCGCGGCTCGAGGAGGCGGCAGCCGACCTCGGCGCGCGGGCCGGTGCCGACGTTCATGCGGGTGACGCTGCCGCTGGTCGCGCCGGGCATCGCGGCCGGCGCCCTGCTGGCGTTCTCGCTCTGTCGTTCGACGACTACATCATCACCAACTTCAACGCGAGCCCCAGCTCGGTGACCTTCCCGATGTACGTCTGGGGTGCGCCCAGCGCGGGACGCCGGTGCAGATCAACGTCATCGGGACGATCATGTTCGTGCTGTCGGTGCGCATCGTGCTGGGCGCCCAGGCCGTCTCAGCACGTCGCGCGAAGCGCGTGGCCAGCACCAGAAGGAAGAAACCCCATGCGCATCCTCATGATCGGCGCCGGTGGCGTCGGTGACGCCGCCGCCCGGATCGCCGTCGAGCGCGACTTCTTCGAGCTGCTCGGTCGTCGCCGACTACGACCTCGGCGGGCCGAGGCGACGGTCGCCGCGCGCGACGGCCCGGCGGGCGGGGGAGGACCGCCTCGTCGCCGCCCGGGTCGACGCCTCCGACGAGGCGGCCGTGGCCGCCCTCGCCGTGAGCACGCGGTCGACCCACGTGTTCAACGCCGTCGACCCGCGGTTCGTCATGCCGATCTTCCGCGGTGCCCTGGCGGCCGGGGCGGGCTACCTCGACATGGCGATGAGCCTGTCGCAGCGCCACCCCGAGCGAGCCGTACGCCCAGGCGCACGTCAAGCTCGGCGACGAGCAGCTGGCGATGGCAGCGGAGTGGGAGGCGGCCGGCCAGCTGGCCTTGCTGGGCATGGGGGTCGAGCCCGGGCTGTCCGACGTGTTCGCCCGGTATGCCGCCGACCACCTGTTCTCGCACATCGACGAGCTCGGCACCCGCGACGGTGCCAACCTCGCGGTCCGCGACGCGGACGGCAACGAGACCTTCGCCCCCGGGTTCTCGATGTGGACGATCATCGAGGAGTGCCTCAACCCGCCGGTGGTGTGGGAGCGGGCGCGGGCCGACGCGGCCGGTGGTGACGTCGAAGCGGGCTTCTTCACGCTGCCAGCCGTTCAGCGAGCCGGAGGTGTTCGACTTCCCCGAGGGCATCGGCCCGGTCGAGTGCGTCCACGTCGAGCACGAGGAGGTGCTCCTCATGCCGCGCTGGGTCGACGCCGACCGGGTCACCTTCAAGTACGGCCTCGGCGAGGAGCTCATCACCATCCTGCGGACCCTGCGGCACGCTCGGGCTGGACCGCACCGACCCGGTGACCGTCAAGGGAGTGGAGGTGTCGCCGCGCGACGTCGTGGCCGCGGTGCTGCCCGGACCCGGCGACGATCGGGCCCGCTGATGACGGGCAAGACCTGCGCGGGGCTGCTGGGTCACCGGCACGGGCAAGGACGGTCAGCCGCGGCGCATCTACCTCTACCACGTGTCCGACAACGAGGACACGATGCGCGAGTACGGCGCCCAGTGCGTCGTCTGGCAGACGGCGGTGAACCCGTGGTCGCGCTCGAGCTCCTCGCCACCGGCGTGTGGAGCGGCGGCGGCGTGCTCGGGCCCGAGGCCTTCGACGCCGTGCCGTTCCTCGATCTGCTCGCGGCACCGCAGCCGGCCGGCTACGGCTCGCCGTGGGGGATGGAGGACCGCAGGCCGGCTGGCTCCCGCCGCGGTCTAGGATCGGCGCATGACGCGCTACGGGCAGCCAGTACGGTCCGGACTTCACCTTCCTCGGCGTGGACCGCTGCGACCTCGACGACCAGAGCACGTACGCCGACGCCGACGTCGTGATCCTCGGCGCGCCGTTCGACGGCGGCACCTCGCACCGCCCCGGCACGCGGTTCGGCCCGCAGGCGATCCGGATGACCGACTACCTGCCGCACGACGGCTCGCGGCCGTCCCTGGCGCTGCGCACCGACGGCCTCGCCGACCTGCGGGTCGTCGACGCCGGTGACGTCGAGATGTACTCCGGTGACATCGAGGTGGCGCTGCCCGCGCTCGAGGCCGCCGTGGAGAAGGTCGCCCGCGCCGGCGCCATCCCCGTCGTCCTCGGCGGCGACCACTCGATCGCCTTCCCCGACGCCAAGGGTGTGGCCAACGTGCTCGGCCACGGCCGGGTCTCGATGATCCACTTCGACGCGCACGCCGACACCGGCGACATCGAGTTCGGCTCGCTGTGGGGTCACGGGCAGCCGATGCGCCGGCTCATCGAGTCGGGCGCCCTGCGCGGCGACCGCTTCCTCCAGGTCGGGCTGCGCGGCTACTGGCCGCCGCCGGAGACGCTCGACTGGATGGCCGAGCAGCAGATGCGGTCGTTCGAGATGACCGAGATCGTCCACCGCGGACTGGAGGAGTGCCTCACCGAGGCGTTCGCCATCGCGACCGACGAGTGCGACGGGGTCTTCCTCTCCGTCGACATCGACGTCTGCGACCCCGGCCACGCGCCCGGGCACCGGCACGCCCGAGCCCGGCGGGCTGACGGCCCGCGAGCTGCTCGACTCCGTGCGACGGATCTGCCTCGAGCTGCCGGTCGTCGGCGTCGACGTCGTCGAGGTCAGCCCGCCCTACGACCACGCCGACATCACCGCCGCCCTGGCGAACCGCGTCGTCCTCGAGGCGCTCTCGGCGATCGCCCGGCGGCGGCAGGACGCCCGTGACGGCACCCGGTGGGACCCGGCCCAGCCGCTGCTCGCGGGTCGCGCCGGCGCCATCCCGCAGGGCCACATCCCTCGCACCACCACACGCACGAGACCCACACCCACGAGCACCCACGACCACACGAGACCCAGATCCCAGCGGAGGCAACACCTGATGGCCAGCACCCAGAAGTCCCTCGTCGAGTCCGTGCCCAAGGGCCTGCTCATCGGCGGCACGTGGCGTGACGGCAGTCGACGGCGCGACCCTCGCCGTCGAGGACCCGTCCAGCGGCACCACCTTCGCGCACGTCGCCGACGCGACCGTCGCCGACGGCACGGCCGCCCTCGACGCAGCCGTCGCGGCGCAGGCCGGCTGGGCAGCGACGCCCGCCGCGCGACCGGGGCGAGATCCTGCGCGCGGCCTTCGAGCGGATCACCGAGCGCGCCGAGGACTTCGCCACGCTGATGACGCTCGAGATGGGCAAGACCGCTCGCCGAGTCCCGCGGCGAGGTGACCTACGGCGCCGAGTTCTTCCGCTGGTTCTCCGAGGAGGCGGTGCGGATCCACGGCCGCTGGTCGACCGCGCCCAACGGCGCCACCCGGCTGCTGACCATGAAGAAGCCGGTCGGCCCGACGCTGATGATCACGCCGTGGAACTTCCCGCTGGCGATGGGCACCCGCAAGATCGGTCCGGCGATCGCCGCGGGCTGCACGATGGTCGTCAAGCCCGCGAGCCAGACGCCGCTGACGATGCTCGCCCTGGCCGAGCTGCTGCGCGAGTGCGGGCTGCCCGACGGTGTCCTCAACGTGGTCACCACCTCGCGGACCGGCGACGTCATGGAGCCGCTCATCCGGGACCCGCGGCTGCGCAAGCTGACCTTCACCGGCTCGACCGACGTCGGTCGCCGCCTGGTCGAGCAGTCGGCCGAGCAGCTGCTGCGGGTCTCGATGGAGCTCGGCGGCAACGCGCCCTTCCTCGTCTTCGACGACGCCGACCTCGACCGGGCCGTCGACGGCGCCATGCTCGCCAAGATGCGCAACATCGGCGAGGCGTGCACCGCGGCCAACCGGTTCTTCGTCCACGAGAGCGTCGCCGAGGAGTTCGGCGGCGCGAGTTCGCCAAGCGGATGGCGGCGCTGACCCTCGGCAAGGGCACCAAGAAGGGCGTCGACGTCGGCCCGCTGATCGACGCGAAGGCCCGCGACGGCGTGGCCGCGCTCGTCGAGGACGCCCGCTGCCCAGGGCGGCACGGTGGTCACCGGCGGCACCGCGGCGCCCGGCCGTGGCTACTTCTTCGAGCCCACGGTGATCACCGACGTGCCCGCAGGACGCCCGGGTCATGCGCGAGGAGATCTTCGGGCCGGTGGCGCCGATCGCGACGTTCCGCACCGAGGCGGAGGCCATCGACGCGGCCAACAACACCGAGTACGGCCTGGCGTCCTACGTCTTCACGGACGACCTCGGCCGCGTGATCCGGGTCAGCGAGGCGCTGGAGTACGGGATGATCGGGATCAACCAGGGGATCATCTCCAACCCCGCAGCGCCGTTCGGCGGCGTCAAGGCGTCGGGCTTCGGACGCGAGGGTGGTTTCGAGGGCATCGAGGAGTACCTCGAGACGACGTATGTCGGAATCGCCCCCTGACCCGCGCCAACGCAAGGCCTCCGGAACTGACAGACGGTTCCGGAGGCATCAGCAGGCGACGGGAGCACCGCGACGGGTCGCCGTCCGGGTCGTGGGCGATGCTGTCCGAACCGCCCACCAACGCGGGCTGATCGCGGTTCAATCGCCGCCATGACCACGGTCGAGTCAGCATCGGCGCCGGCACCATTCGCGCAGGGAGTGCCGAGCGGCCGCAGCGCGCCGCGGTTGCGCTCCCTGACCGAGGTGCTGGTCGAGACCGACGAGAAGTTGCGAGCGGGCACCGCGGCAGCCGCGCGGGTCTGGCCGACGGGCTTCGACAGCCTCGACGTCGCCCTGACCGGCGGTTTCCGCTCGGGTGAGCTGATCCTGCTCGGCGGGCCCCAGGGCCTGGGCAAGACGGCGATGGCGCTGCAGATGCTGCGCAACACCGTCACCGCCAACCGGACGGCCATGCTGTTCTCCTACGAGCACGACGCCCACGGCGTCCTCGAGCGGCTCGTCGCCATCGAGGCCGGCGCCATCGCCGGCACCGACGCGATCGGCCTGACCAAGATCCGGCAGGCGGTTCGAGGCCCGCCACAGCCGCGCCACCTCGATGGAGGAGCGGTTCGCCAGCGCCAGCGGTGGTCCCGAGGCGGTCGCGCGCCATCGAGGCGTACGGCGAACGCCTGCACGTGCACACGTCCAGTGGCCTGCACACCACCCTCGAGGAGATCCGCCGCACCATCGACGGAGGTCGACCGGCGAGACGGCCAGGGCCCGCTGGTCCTCGTCGACTACCTCCAGAAGGTGCCCGTCCGGCGACGTCTCCGGCGGCGAGGAGGAGCGCGTGCCGCGGTCGTCGAACGCCTCAAGGACATGGCTCTCGAGTTCCAGGTGCCGGTGCTGGCCATCGCGGCGGCGGACAAGGACAGTCTCGCGGCGGGCAAACGGATGCGGGTCAGCGACCTGCGGGGCTCGTCGGCCCTCGCCTACGAGGCCGACGTGATGCTCATCCTCAACGACAAGTACGACATCGTGGCCAAGCACCACCTCGTCTACCACCTCGAGCAACGCCGAGCGGTTCCGCCAGTGGGTCGTCATGTCGATCGAGAAGAACCGCAACGGTGTCGACCACGTCTCGCTCGAGTTCCAGGAAGCGGTTCGAGCAGGGACGGTTCGAGCCGGAGGGGCGGGTCGTCGAGGAGCAGCTGGTCGAGGACCGCGTCTTCCGCGACTGACGGGCTCGCCAGCCGCACACGCGGGGCTGCGACAATGCAGGAGTGACCTCACCGCGCACCGTCGCCATCCTCGGCTCCACCGGGTCCATCGGCACCCAGGCGCTCGACGTCGTCGCCCGCAACCCCGACCGCTTCCGCGTCACCGGCCCTGTCCGCGGGGTCCAACCTCGACCTCGTCGCGGAGCAGGCCGTCGCCTTCGAGGTGGACCTCGTCGCGGTCGCCACCGGGACCTCCGAGCGGGTCGCCGAGGCGATCGGTGCGTATGCCGCCCGCGCCGGCCGCGCGGCATACCGGCCCCAGATCGTGGTCGGGGACGACGCGGCGGTGACCGCCGCTGGGTCCGGCGCGGACGTCGTGCTCAACGGCATCACCGGTTCGATCGGTCTCCGGCCCACTCTGGCGGCGCTGGCCGAGGGCTCGGTGCTGGCACTGGCCAACAAGGAGTCGCTCATCGTCGGCGGACCCCTGGTGAAGGCCGCTGCGCGACCCGGCCAGATCGTCCCGGTGGACTCCGAGCACTCCGCCATCGCGCAGAGCCTGCGCGGAGGACGCGCCGAGGAGGTCCGCCGACTCGTCGTCACCGCCAGCGGAGGACCGTTCCGGGGCCGGTCCAGGGAATCCCTGCGCGACGTCACCCCCGATCAGGCGCTCGCCCACCCGAACTTCTCGATGGGCAGGGTCATCACGACCAACTCGGCGACCCTGGTCAACAAGGGGCTGGAGGTGATCGAGGCGCACCTGCTCTTCGACATCCCCTTCGACCGGATCGACGTCGTCGTCCACCCGCAGCAGATGATCCACTCGATGGTGGAGTTCGTCGACGGCTCGACGATCGCGCAGGCGGGTCCGCCGCGGATGCTCGTGCCGATCGCTCTCGGGCTGTCGTGGCCGGAGCGCCTCGCCGACGTCGACGTGCCGGTGCGACTGGACCCGCGCACAGTCGTGGGAGTTCGAGCCGCTGGACGACGAGGCGTTCCCCGCCGTGCGGCTGGCCCGGCAGGTGGGGGAGGCGTCCGGCACCTACCCCGCGGTCTACAACGCAGCCAACGAGGTGGCGGTCGACGCGTTCCACGACGGTCGGATCGGGTTCCTCGACATCGTCGACACGATCGACAGGGTGGTCGCACGACCACGCGACCACCGGTGGCGAGGGGATCGAATCAGCGACACTGTCCGTTGAGGACGTGTTGCGTGCCGACTCGTGGGCACGCGACCGGGCCCGCACCGTGCTGGGGCTGGCCGATGGACGACCGACCGAACGACTTTCCGACGCCGAGGGGGCGCTCCGCTGATGACCGTGCTGTTGTTCGTGCTCGGGGTGCTCTTCGTGGTGCTCGGGGTCGGTCTGTCCATCGGGTTGCACGAGATCGGCCACCTCGTCCCCGCCAAGAAGTTCGGGGTCAAGGTGACCCAGTACATGGTGGGTTTCGGACCGACCCTGTGGTCGCGCAAGCGCGGCGAGACCGAGTACGGCATGAAGGCGATCCCGCTCGGTGGCTACATCCGGATGATCGGCATGTTCCCGCCGCGGCCCGGTGACAAGCCGGGGACCCTGCGGGTGTCGAGCACGGGACGGTTCTCCCAGCTGGCCGACGAGGCCCGCCAGCTCAGCCTCGAAGAGGTCAAGCCCGGCGACGAGGACCGCGTGTTCTACAAGCTCCCCGTGCACCAGAAGGTCGTCGTCATGCTGGGCGGCCCGATGATGAACTTCGTCATCGCCGTGGTGCTGCTCACCGGGGTGCTCACGACGTATGGCGTCGCGACGCTCCAGGACGGCGCGCGCGTGGCGAGCGTGTCCGAGTGCGTCGTGCCCGCCAAGGACGCGGCGACCAAGACCACCTGCGCCGCCGCCGACCCGAAGACCCCGGCCTACACCGCCGGGATCCGCCCGGGCGACGAGATCGTGTCCGTCGCCGGCCAGCCGATCAAGACCACTGCCGACGTCGGCAAGCTCATCCGCCCCCGCGTCGGTCAGCAGGTGCCGATCGTCGTCAAGCGCGGGGGAGTCGAGCAGACCCTCACCGCCACACCGATCCGCAACTCCGTGCAGCAGGTCGGCCCCGACGGCACCCCGCTCGTCGACGCCGACGGAAAGCCGATCGTCCAGGAGACCGGCTTCCTCGGAGTCTCCTCCGGCGCGATCATCGGCTACGAACGGCAGCCGGTCACGGCCGTCCCCGGCGTCGTGGGGGAGCAGCTGCTCGCCACGGCCGGGGTGGTCCTGAAGATCCCGCAGAAGATGGTCGGCGTGGTGCAGGCCGCCTTCGGCTCCGGCGCACGCGACCCCAACGGCCCGGTCTCCGTCGTCGGTGTCGGCCGGATGGCCGGCGAGGCGACGTCGGGCAAGATCCCGTGGATCGGGGGCCAGAACGGGATGAACCCGTTCGTCTTCCTCCTCATGCTCATGGCGTCGCTCAACCTCGCCCTCTTCGTCTTCAACCTCATCCCGCTGCTGCCCCTCGACGGCGGTCACGTCGCCGGCGCGCTCTGGGAGGGCACCAAGCGCGGCATCGCCAAGGCCCGCAACCGCCCCGACCCCGGTCACGTCGACGTCGCCAAGGCGCTGCCCGTGGCCTACGCCGTGTCCTCGGTGCTCATCGTCATGTCGGTCCTGCTCATCTACGCCGACGTCGTGAAGCCGATCAGCCTCGGCGGCTGAGCCTGCCCGTCGCCGCCGGTCGCCGTCTCCCGCCAGCGGGGCAGCCCGGGGACGCCCTCCAAACCCCTCTGGGAGATACTTCAGCCATGACTGTTGGACTCGGTATGCCGGCCCTGCCCCCGCCCGTCCTCGCGCCCCGGCGCAAGACGCGCAAGATCAAGGTCGGCAAGGTCGAGGTCGGCGGCGACGCCCCCATCTCCGTGCAGTCGATGTGCACGACGCCGACGACGGACATCAACGCGACGCTGCAGCAGATCGCCGAGCTCACCGCCTCCGGCTGCGACATCGTGCGGGTGGCCTGCCCGAGCCAGGACGACGCCGACGCGCTCCCGGCGATCGCCCGGAAGTCGCAGATCCCCGTGATCGCCGACATCCACTTCCAGCCCAAGTACGTCTTCGCGGCCATCGATGCCGGCTGTGCGGCAGTGCGCGTCAACCCGGGCAACATCCGCAAGTTCGACGACCAGGTCAAGCAGATCGCGGCCGCGGCCAAGGACGCCGGCGTCTCGATCCGCATCGGCGTCAACGCCGGCTCGCTCGACCCGCGCCTGCTCGAGAAGTACGGCAAGGCCACCGCCGAGGCGCTCGTGGAGTCGGCCGTCTGGGAGGCGTCCCTGTTCGAGGAGCACGACTTCCACGACTTCAAGATCTCGGTGAAGCACAACGACCCGGTGGTCATGGTCAAGGCCTACGAGATGCTGTCCGAGCGGGGCGACTGGCCGCTGCACCTCGGCGTCACCGAGGCAGGCCCGGCGTTCCAGGGCACGATCAAGTCCGCGACCGCGTTCGGCGCGCTGCTGTCCAAGGGCATCGGCGACACGATCCGCGTCTCCCTGTCGGCGCCTCCGGTCGAGGAGGTCAAGGTCGGCAACCAGATCCTGCAGTCGCTCAACCTCAAGCCCCGCAAGCTCGAGATCGTGTCGTGCCCCTCGTGCGGTCGCGCCCAGGTCGACGTCTACAAGCTCGCCGACGAGGTCACCGCCGGGCTCGAGGGCATGACCGTGCCGCTGCGCGTCGCCGTCATGGGGTGCGTCGTCAACGGTCCCGGCGAGGCTCGCGAGGCGGACCTCGGTGTGGCGTCCGGCAACGGCAAGGGGCAGATCTTCGTCAAGGGCGAGGTCGTCAAGACGGTGCCCGAGAGCCAGATCGTCGAGACCCTCATCGAAGAGGCCATGCGCATCGCCGAGGAGATGGGCGAGCCCATCGACGAGGCGAGCGCGGGCGCGCCGTCCGTCACCGTCGGCTGAGGCGTCACCTCCCCGGTCGCCGCTGCTGTCCAGAGGGCGTCCACATGGTGGGCGAAGCGCGACCCCGGTTATCACCCCTAGTTATGGGTGGGATAACTTTCTGATGTGTTCATGACGAGCGGCCACGAGGCCGCCGCACCGGCCCCGGCCGTTCGACGGGTCTGTCCCTAGCCGCACGCGTATGGCGCCCTCGGGCAGCCCGCGTGCGGCACGCCGTACCCGTCCGATCTGACACGCACCATCCCGCCGGGCTCCTGCCTGCCCGCCGCCGGGGTCGCCGTCGACCCCTCCCGACCGAAGGAACCGATCACCCATGTCCGTGCGCCGTCGCGCCCTCGTCCTTGCCACCTCCGCCGCGCTCGCCCTGTCGCTCGCCGCGTGCGGCGGCGGCAGCAGCTCTGCCGCGTCCAACCCCTACAAGCTCCAGCAGCCGGGCACCCTGCGGGTCGGCACGCTGACCGACGCCCCGCCGAACGTCTTCCTCAAGGACGGCAAGTTCACCGGCTTCGACAACGACCTGCTCACCGCGGTCGCCGCCAAGCTCGGCCTCAAGGTCGAGTTCGTGGGCACGGAGTTCAGCTCGCTGCTCGCCCAGGTGAAGACCGGCAAGTACGACCTCGGCTCGTCCTCGATCAGCATCACCGAGGCCCGCAAGAAGACGGTGGCCTTCTCCAACAAGTACGACTTCGGCTTCCTGGGCCTCGACGTCCCGAAGGGCTCGCCCATCACGTCGTTCGCCCAGCTGTCGGGCAAGCGCGTGGTCGTCGTGCAGGGCACCGTCCAGGACGACTTCGCCAGCCGCGAGAACCTCAACCCGGTGCGGGTGCCCGACTACAACGCCGCCCTCAACCAGCTCAAGGCCGGGACGGCCGACGCCTGGATCACGCCCGCCGAGATCGGCGAGAAGACCGCGGCCGACTCGAGCGGCAAGGTGCTTGCCGTGGCCAAGCAGCTCGACCCCGGCGGCACGGCCTTCGCGGTCAGCCAGGGCAACACCGCCCTGCGCGCCGGGGTGAACAAGGCGCTCGACGAGGTCATCAAGGACGGCACCTGGGCGAAGCTGCAGAAGCAGTACTACCCGAGCCGTGAGATCCCCGCCGACTTCAAGCCCGGCAGCGGCTCGGTCACCATCGGCGCCGCGAAGTAACCACCCACCACCACCGAGAGGAGGGCCAGGGATGGATGTCCTGAGCACCCTGTGGCAGACGTTCTTCGACGTCGACGCCATGCGCACCGCCCTGCCCGAGCTGCTTCGGGTCGGGTTGCCCAACACCCTGCTCCTGGCCCTCACCTCGGCGGTGATCGGCACCGTCGTCGGCATGGTCCTGGCGATCGCCGGCCTCTCCGGCAGCCGTTGGCTGCGGTGGCCGGCGCGCGTCTACACCGACGTCTTCCGCGGCCTCCCGGCGGCGGTGACGATCCTGCTCATCGGGGTCGGGCTGTCGCCGTTCGGGCTGCAGATCTGGGGACCCAACCCCTACCCGCTGGGCATCCTCGCCCTGTCGCTCATCGCGAGCGCCTACATCGGCGAGATCTTCCGGTCGGGCATCCAGAGCGTCGAGGCCGGACAGCTCGAAGCCGCTCGGGCGCTCGGCTTCTCACGGCCCAGCGGCATGCGCCTGGTCGTCATCCCGCAGGGGATCCGGCGGGTGCTGCCGGCCCTGGTCAACCAGTTCATCGCTCTGATCAAGGAGTCCTCGCTCGTCTACTTCCTCGGGCTGCTGGCGAGCCAGCGTGACCTGTTCCGGATCGGGCAGGACGCAGCGGCCAACACCGGCAACGAGTCGGCGCTGCTCCTCGCCGGGCTGTTCTACCTGGTCATCACCGTGCCGCTGACCCACGTGGTCAACGCCATCGACCGCAGGCTCCGGGACGGTCGCCGCGCCGACGGTGCAGAGGGCGCCGACGACGAGCCCACCGATCCAGCTGCGCCATCCCTCGCCCTCGCCCAGGAGGCCCACCGATGACCACCACCCCGACGACCGGCGCCCCCATCGGCGTCGACGTCGCCACCACCCGAGGCGTCGACGTCGCCACCCGCGACGTCCACCTGTCCTTCGGCACCAACCACGTCCTGCGCGGGGTCACCTTCGACGTCCCGGCTGCCTCGACGACGTGCGTGATCGGGCCCTCCGGCTCGGGCAAGTCGACCTTGCTGCGCGTCGTCAACAGGTTGCTCGAGCCGGACTCCGGCGACGTCCTCCTCGAGGGCCGCAGCGTCCTCGCCGACGACCCCGACCTGCTGCGGCAGCGCGTGGGGATGGTGTTCCAGCACTTCAACCTGTTCCCGCACAAGACGGTTCGCGACAACATCACCCTCGGGCTCACCCGGCTCCGTGGCCTGTCGAGGGACGAGGCCGCCGAGCAGGCGCTCGCCCAGCTCGACCGCGTCGGTCTGCGCCACAAGGCCGACGTCCGCCCCGGGACGCTGTCCGGCGGCCAGCAGCAGCGGGTGGCGATCGCCCGCGCCCTGGCGATGCAGCCCCAGGTGATGCTGTTCGACGAGGCCACCTCGGCCCTGGACCCCGAGCTGGTCAAGGGCGTCCTGGCCACGATGGCCGACCTCGCGGCGGGTGGCATGACCATGCTCGTCGTCACCCACGAGATGGGCTTCGCCCGCTCGGTCGCCGACCAGGTGCTCTTCATGGACCGGGGCGTGGTCGTCGAGTCCGGAGCGCCCGGCACGGTGTTCGAGGACGCGCACAGCGAGCGGCTGCGGCGGTTCCTCTCGCAGGTGCTCTGACCGGTCGGCCCGTCATCGCCGGCGGAAGGGGCGCGGACCTTGCGCGCACGCCCTAGGCTGACTGCGTGCTGCGCACCCGGAACCCGGTCCACGCCCTGACTGCGGCGGACCGCGACGATGCCCTGGAGGTGTGTGCGCGCAACCTTCCGGCCAACGTCTTCGTCGCCGCCCGCCTCCTCGAGGGCGTGCTGACCACGCAGCCGGGCACCGTCCTCGGGCACCGGGTGGACGGGCACCTGCAGTCGTTGTGCTGGTCCAGTGCCAACCTCGTGCCCGTCGAGGCCGACGACACCGACATCGCCTTCTTCGCCGACCGCGTCCGACGGTGGCGCCGCCACTGCGCGTCCATCCTCGGGCCGGCCGACCAGGTGTCCGAGCTGTGGCGCCACCTCGCGCCGTCGTGGGGCCCGGCCCGCGCGATCCGGGCCGACCAGCCGCTCATGAGTGCGATGGACCTGCCGTCCTCCCTGGGCGTCGAGCTCGACGACCGGGTCCGTCCGGCCACCACCGACGAGGTCGACCTCGTGATGCCGGCTGCCGCGCACATGTTCGAGGGGGAGATCGGCTACCCGCCCTACTCCGGTTCCGGCGCGGCATACCGCACGGCGCTCCTGGCCCTCATCGACCGCGGGCACACCTTCGTCGTCGTCGAGGACGGCGCGGTGATCTTCAAGGCCGACGTGGGCTCGGTGGCCCTCGGCTGCGCCCAGCTGCAGGGGGTGTGGCTCGCACCGCACCTGCGCGGGCAGGGGCTCGCGGTACCGCTCATGGCATCCGTCGTCGAGCAGGTCATGACCACCCGCGCCAAGTGGGTCACGTTGTACGTCAACGACTTCAACACCAGTGCCCGGGCGACCTACGCGAAGGTCGGCTTCGAGGACGTGGGCTCGTTCTCGACCATCCTGCTCTGATGCAGCAGGACGCTCCCCGCGAGGACAACCCGGCCGCCGGCAACGCCCTGTTGTGGCTGACCGGGTCCGTGCTCACCTTCGGGGCGTTCGTCCTCCTGGTCCCCGGTATGCAGCCGCAGGGGCGCACGTGGCTCTGGGTCGGGATCGTGCTGATCGGCGTCGGCGGGGTCACCTTCGCGCTCGCGCTGCGGGCCCGGGTGCGCTACCTCGCAGCGCACCGGGCGTCCGAGCGGGACAAGATGGCCTCATGACCTCCCTGCCCGCCGTCCGCCGACCCGTCCCGCCTCTCAGCACGGACATCGCCGGGCTGGCCGTGCTGTTCCTCACCTCGGGGGTGACGCACCTGGCCAAGCCTGAGGTGTTCGAGCCGCTCGTCCCGAACTCGCTGCCCCGCCGGCGCGAGCTGGTCTACGTCTCGGGCGTGGCCGAGCTCGTCTGCGCCGCCGGGCTGCTGCACCCGCGCACCCGTCGGCTGGCCGGTTGGGCGAGCGCGGTCCTGCTCGTCGCGATCCTGCCCGGCAACGTGCAGATGAGCGCGAACCACGGCAAGCGCGCCCAGCGCACGCAGACGACGGGGGCGAAGGCGATGTTCGCCGGCACCATCGCCAGGCTGCCGCTCCAGCTCCCGCTGATCCGCACCGCCCTGAAGGCCGCCGGCCGCTGATGAGTCAGTAGAGGCCTGTCGAGTACTGCTCCCCGTAGTACCTCTCGAGCTCTTCCACCGAGTCCTCGGGACGTTCGAGCGTCTTGGCGATCTCCGGGCGCGAACCGACGGCCATCGGGTCCCAGGTCGAGGGGTGCCAGAGCTGGGAGCGCATGAACGCCTTGGCGCAGTGGAAGAAGACCTCCTCGAGGTCGACGACGAGGGCAAGGACGGGGCGGTGGCCCTTGACCTCCATCTCGTCGAACCACGGGGCGTCGGAGACCAGCCGGGCGCGACCGTTGACCCGCAGGGTGTCGCCGCGGCCCGGGACCAGGAAGATCAGTCCGACGTGCGGGTTCTCCAGGACGTTGAGGTAGCCGTCGACCCGCTTGTTGCCCTTGCGCTCCGGGACCACGAGGGTCGTGTCGTCGAGGACCTTCACGAACCCCGGCGGGTCGCCCTTGGGCGAGGAGTCGCAGCGGCCCTGGGCGTCGGCCGTCGACACGACGCAGAACGGTGACGCGGCGATCCAGTCGCGGTCGAGCTCGTGCAGGGTCCTCCTCACCTTGTCCCGCACCCGGGGGAGCGGCTCGCCGACGAGCGCACGCAGCTGCTCGGGGGTCTCGATGCGGTGGTCGTCGACGGAGTCGTGGGAGCCCATCGCGCCAGTGTGCCAGCGGCCGCTCACCGCCGACCGGAGCTCGGGCGTACCGGGCCTGCGCACCCGCCCGGATGTCCGCCGGCACAACTGGGGTGAGCAGGCGCCATACGCACCGATATCCTCTGGTGGTTGTCCACCACCTGAGGAGTCCGAAGTGGCACTGCGCATGTCGACCCTGTTCCTGCGAACCCTTCGCGAGGACCCGGCCGATGCCGAGGTGCCGAGCCACCGGCTGCTCGTGCGGGCCGGCTACATCCGTCGCGTCAGCCCCGGCATCTACACCTGGCTGCCGCTCGGCCTGAAGGTGCTGCGCAAGGTCGAGAACATCGTCCGCGAGGAGATGGACGAGATCGGCGCCCAGGAGCTGCTGTTCCCGGCGCTGCTGCCCAAGGAGCCCTTCGAGGCGTCCGGGCGCTGGACCGAGTACGGCGACAACATCTTCCGCCTGCAGGACCGCAAGGGTGCCGACTACCTGCTCGGCCCGACGCACGAGGAGATGTTCACCCTCGCGGTGAAGGACCTCTTCTCGTCCTACAAGGACCTGCCCCTGTCGATCTACCAGATCCAGACGAAGTACCGCGACGAGGCGCGTCCCCGCGCCGGCATCCTGCGCGGACGCGAGTTCGTCATGAAGGACTCCTACTCCTTCGACATCGACACCGCCGGGCTCGACAAGAGCTACCAGCTGCACCGCGACGCCTACATCCGGATCTTCAACCGCCTCGGCTTCCACTACGTCATCGTCCAGGCGATGGCCGGCGCCATGGGTGGGTCCAAGAGCGAGGAGTTCCTCGCCACGGCGGAGAACGGCGAGGACACCTACGTCCACTGCCCCAACTGCGGGTATGCCGCGAACGTCGAGGCCGTGCAGGTGCCCGTCCCCGACGCGCTGCCCTACGACGACGCACCGGCCGCGCACGCCGAGGACACCCCCGACACCCCGACCATCGACACCCTGGTCGACCACCTCAACGCGGCGTTCCCCCGCGAGGACCGTCCCTGGGCCGCGGGCGACACCCTCAAGAACGTCCTCGTCGTGCTCGTGCACCCGGACGGCACCCGCGAGCCGCTGGCCATCGGCGTGCCCGGGGACCGCGAGATCGACGAGAAGCGCCTCGGCGCCCAGGTCGAGCCGGCCGAGGTGGAGGCCTTCGAGGAGAAGGACTTCGCCGCCAACCCGGCGCTGGTCAAGGGCTACATCGGGCCCGGTGCCCTGGGCTCGGGGTCGGCCTCGAAGGTCCGCTACCTGCTCGACCCCCGCGTCGTCGAGGGCACCCGCTGGGTGACCGGCGCCGACGTGGCCGGCAAGCACGTCATCGACCTCGTGGCCGGTCGCGACTTCACCGCTGACGGCACCATCGAGGCCGCCGACGTCCGCCCCGGCGACGCCTGCCCCTCGTGCGGCCACGCGCTGGAGTCCGCCCGCGGCATCGAGATGGGCCACATCTTCCAGCTCGGCACGAAGTACGCCGAGGCGCTCGACCTCAAGGTGCTGGACCAGAACGGCAAGCTCCAGACGGTGATCATGGGTTCCTACGGTGTCGGGGTCTCCCGCGCCGTCGCCTGTGTCGCCGAGGGCAACCACGACGAGCTCGGGCTGCGCTGGCCGCGCGAGATCAGCCCCGCCGACGTGCACCTCGTCGCCGCGGGCAAGGACATGAACCGCGACCCGGAGGTCTTCACGAAGTCCGAGGAGCTCGTGCGCGAGCTCGAGGCTGCCGGGCTCACGGTGCTGTTCGACGACCGCCAGAAGGTCAGCCCCGGTGTGCGGTTCAAGGACTCCGAGCTCATCGGCATCCCCACGATCGTCGTGGTCGGCAAGTCGCTGGAGAACGGCATCGTCGAGATCAAGGACCGCGCGACCGGCGAGCGCACCGAGGTGCCCGTCGACGGCGTCGTCACCGCGGTCCTGGCCGCCGTCAACGGCACGGCCGGCAGCGCGGCCGACGCAGCGGCCGACGGCACGACCGACACCGTGACCGACACAGCGGCCGGCTGATGGCGAGCGCGCCCCTGCAGGCCGTCATCTTCGACTGGGGCGGGACGCTCACCCCGTGGCACACGGTCGACCTGCCCCAGCAGTGGCGGGTCTTCGCCCGCGAGGTGCACGGCCTGCCGGTCGAGGACCCCGCCATGCCCGTCGAGGACCTCGCCGAGGCCGACTCGCTGGCGCTGCGGATCCACCAGGCCGAGGAGAAGGCCTGGTCCCGTGGACGGCAGACCCACGAGAGCGCCTCGATCGAGGCGATCCTCGCCGAGGCCGGCGTCGACGCGGAGCACGACCGGCACCACCTGGCGCTCGCTGCATACCGCCGGTTCTGGGAGCCGCACACGCACACCGACCCGCAGGTCCGGCCCCTGTGGGAAGGCCTGCACGACCGCGGCCTCAAGGTGGGGGTGCTGTCCAACACGATCTGGACCCGCGCCTACCACCGTGAGGTGTTCCAGCGCGACGGTGTCCTGGACCTGCTCGACGGCGACGTCTACTCCTCGGAGATCCACGTCGTGAAGCCCCACCCCGAGGCGTTCCTCGCTGCCTGCGCGGCCGTCGGCGTCGAACCCGCCTCGGCCGTGTACGTCGGTGACCGGATGTTCGAGGACGTGCACGGGCCGCAGCAGGTCGGCATGCGCGCGATCTGGGTGCCGCACAGCGACATCCCGACCAGCCAGCAGGTGGCGGTCGACGTGACGCCGGACGCCGTGGCCCACGAGCTGCTCGACATCCTCGACGTCGTCGACGGCTGGCTCGGTCGCTAGGTGCAGGTCCTCGACCTGGACCTGACGACGGTCCTGCTCATGGCCCTGGCCGGTTTCGGCGCAGGGTGGATCGATGCCGTCGTCGGGGGTGGCGGGCTGGTCCAGCTTCCGGCCCTGCTGCTCGGCTTCCCGTCCGCGGCGCCGGCGCAGCTGCTGGCGACCAACAAGATCGCCTCGATCTTCGGCACCGCGACGAGCTCGATCACCTACTGGCGCAGGGTCCGGCCCGATCTGCGCACCGCGTTGCCGATGGCTGCCGTCGCGTACGTCGGGGCGGTCGGCGGGGCGCTCATCGGTCTGCACATCCCCAAGGCGGCGTTCAACCCCGTCATCCTCGTCATGCTCGTGGTCGTCGGTGCCTACACCCTCGCCAAGCCGAGCCTGGGCCACGAGACGGCGCTGCGGTTCAACGGCCACCGGCACACCGTCGTCGCGATGATCACGGGGTTCGTCATCGGGGTCTACGACGGCGCGCTCGGCCCGGGCACCGGCTCGTTCCTCGTCTTCGCCCTCGTCGGCCTCATGGGCTACGCCTTCCTCGAGGCCAGCGCCAAGGCCAAGATCGCCAACTTCGCGACCAACCTCGGAGCCCTGACCGTCTTCATCCCCGGAGGCCACGTGATGTGGAAGATCGGTGCGGTGATGGCCGTCGCCAACGTCTGCGGCGGCTACGTCGGCGCTCGGACGGCCGTGGCCCGGGGGAGTAGGTTCGTCCGCGTGGTCTTCGTCGTGGTCCTCGTCGCCTTCATCGTGCGCATCGGCGGCTCGGTGCTGGGAGCCTGGTCGTGACACCGCACGCCGACCCGCGCCTGCTCGACCGGTGCGCCGCCCTGGTCGAGGGTGCCGCGACGGATGAGGCGGTAGGGGGCCGCGGCCGGCGCCGGGTCCTGGGCATCAGCGGCGCCCCGGGAGCCGGGAAGACCACCCTGGTCCTGGCCGTGCTGGCGGCAGCCGCCGGGGACCCACGCCTCGCCGGCCGCGTCGCCCACGTCCCCATGGACGGCTACCACCTCCCGAACGCCGAGCTCGACCGGCTCGGTCGCCGCAACCGCAAGGGCGCTCCGGACACCTTCGACGTCCAGGCGTATGCAGCGACGCTCGCCACCGCGCGTGCCCTCCCGCGCACCGCGCTGTGGGCGCCGAGCTTCGACCACGGTGTCGGGGAGCCCGCTCCCGACAGCATCGAGGTGCCCGAGGACGCCGACCTCGTGCTGACCGAGGGCAACTACCTGCTGCTGCCCGACGGTGGCTGGCCGGCGGTGCGGGACCAGCTCGACGAGGTGTGGTTCTGCGACCTCGGTGCCGACCAGCGCCGCTCGCGCCTCATCGACAGGCACGTCCTCACCGGTCGCGAGGTGGACGACGCCGAGGCGTGGGTCGTCCGGTCCGACGAGGCGAACGCGCGCCTGGTCGTCGGCGGGCGTGACGAGGCCGATGTGGTCCTCGTCGACGGTCAGATCGAGCGACCGGCGAAGGCCGCGAGGCGCTCGTAGGGACCCGCGTCCCCCGTGGGCTCCTGCTCGGGCTTGAACGCCGCGCCGCGTCGCTCGGGAGTCAGTGCCTGCGACATCGTGGCGTAGGCGACCTCGGCCACCTCCGGGTCCAGCTCTGCGGCGTCCTTGCCCAGTGCCGTGGCGAGGTCCCACGAGTGCACGGCCAGCTCGGCGACCTGGAACCCGGGGCCGCCCGGCGCGTCGGGGTTCTGGACCCATGCGGCGCGCAGGTCGTCCGCGTTCGAGCGGAAGGCGGCCGACCAGTCGTCGGGGAGCTTGGCCGACGCGGACCAGTCGGGGCTCTCGCCACGGACCGAGGCCGCGAAGTTGGCCGGGCCCTGCACGACGTGGCCGAGCAGCTCGCGCACCGTCCAGTCCGTGCACGGTGTCGGGCGCTCGAGGTCGGAGGGCTGCACCGCCTCCACCAGGGTGGAGAGCTGGGTCAGTCCGCGGTCGAGGGTCGAGAGGTCGTCTCGTGTGGTGTCCATCCCGTTACGCAACCACTCCAGCACCGCACAGACAAGACCTTTCGGGCACTCGGCGAACCCAAACCGACGTCACGGGCCGTCCACAGCAAACTCCTAGACTTCGGCCGCACAGTATCCCTGTGACCATGACCAACGTGCCGTCTGCCACGGCGCCCACGCAGCGCCCGCAGGCTCCGGCGGCATACCGGGGCCGTGCGGTCCGGACCGTCCCGCGCTGGTGGCGCGACGCGTCGGTGTCCGCCTTCTGGCTCGTCCTGCTGTGGGTCACCGCGCTGTGGGTGGCGAACGGTGGCGTCCAGGACCTCGGCTCGGTCGCCGGCGCGCTCACCAGCACCGGACGGCTCACCGGTCTGGTCGCCTCGGCGCTCCTGCTGGTGCAGGTGTTCCTCATGGCGCGGGTGCCGTGGTTCGAGCAGGCCTGGGGCCAGGACGAGCTCGCGCGGACGCACCGGCTGGTCGGGTTCACCTCGTTCAACCTCCTGTGGGCGCACATCGTCCTCATCACCCTCGGCTACGCGTCCGGCACGCCGAAGGGTCTGTGGGGGACGCTCGTCGACCTCGTCCTGCACTACCCGGGCATGCTGCTGGCCACGGCCGCCACCGTCGCGCTCTGCATGGTCGTGGTCACCTCCGTCCGCAAGGCGCGACGGCGGCTGCGCTACGAGTCGTGGCACCTCATCCACCTGTACGGCTACCTCGGCGCCGGACTCGCCCTGCCGCACCAGCTGTGGACCGGCCGGGAGTTCCTCGGCTCCACCGCCTCGACCGTCTTCTGGTGGGGCCTGTATGCCGTGTGCGCCGCTGCCGTGCTCGTCTACCGGATCGGTGTGCCGGCCTGGCGTTCGCTGCGGGCCCCGCTGCGCGTCGCCTCCGTGGTCAACGAGGGACCCGGCGTCACCTCTGTCATCGTCGCGGGCCGCGGGGTCGAGAAGCTCGACGTGGCGGCCGGCCAGTTCCTCCAGTGGCGCTTCCTCGACGGTCCGGGCTGGAGCCGGGCGCACCCCTACTCGATCTCTGCGGCGCCCGACGGCCAGAGCCTGCGCATCACCGCGGCTGAGGTCGGCGACGGCACCGCACGCCTGGCCACGCTGCAGCCCGGCACCCGCGTCCTCGTCGAAGGCCCCTACGGACGGATGCACCCCGGTGTGCGCACCCGGCGCAAGGTCCTGCTCATGGGGGCCGGCATCGGCATCACCCCCATCCGGGCGCTGCTCGAAGGACTGGACCAGGACCCGGGCGACGTCGTCGTCGTGCACCGCGCCCACAGCCGCGACCAGTTCGTCTTCGCCGTCGAGATGTTCGAGCTGGCGCGGGAGAAGGGTGCCCGCTACGTCACCGTCGAGGGGTCGCGCGTCCCGGGCCGTGACTCGTGGCTGCCCGCCTCCGCCGCACACCTGACCGACGCCCAGGCGCTCGCCCAGCTCGTGCCCGACGTGGCCGAGCGCGACATCTTCCTGTGCGGGGCACCGAAGTGGATGGAGGCGGCCCGACGGGCCGCCCGCGACTGCGGTGTCCCCTCAGACCACATCCACCTCGAGCTGTTCGAGTACTAGGAGCCTGCCGTGCGACGCATCACCCTGTGGAGCCTGTCCACCCTCACCACGCTGGTCCTGCTGTTCAGCTACCACACCTCCACGTCCAGCAAGAGCTCCTCGGTCGCGTCCCCGGTCATCGCCCAGGCCGCCGCGCCCGGTGCCGTCGCCACGCCGAAGGCGACCAGCCCCTCAGGCACCTCGACCAGCGGCTCGTCGAGCACGCCGACGCCGAGCGGCGGTTCGTCGAGCACGCCGACGCCGAGTGGTGGTTCGTCGAGCTCCTCCTCCAGCCCCGCGCAGTCGTCCGCCGCCAAGACCTACGCCGGTGACGCCATCGGCACGCAGTACGGCGACGTCCAGGTCCAGATCACCGTCAAGGGCGGCAAGATCACCGCCTCGCAGGTGCTGCAGGTCCCGTGGAACGACAACCGCGACCAGGAGATCAACTCCTACGCCGTGCCGATCCTCAACCAGGAGGCCGTCTCGTCGCAGAGCTCGAAGATCGACATGGTCTCGGGTGCGACCTACACCTCCGACGGCTACATCCAGTCGCTGCAGTCCGCGATCGACCAGGCGCACCTGTGAGTGCCTCGACGGTGGAACGGCCAGGACTCGGGACCGTCGGGACCATCGGCGGGCGGACGTCCGTCGTCCGCCCTGCCCCGCCGCGCCTTCGTCACCCAGATCATGGGTCTGCCGGTCTCCGCCCACGTCCGTGGAGCCGTCGACGCACCGGAGGTCGAGCAGGCCGTGACGCAGGTGTGGTCGTTCCTGCACAAGGTGGACGACCTGTTCAGCACCTGGCGTGCTGACAGCGAGCTCATGCGCCTGCGGCGCGGTGAGCTCGACGGCGTCTCGGCGCACCCGTGGCACGAGGAGGTCGCCCTCCTGTGCGCGGAGGCCCAGCGACGCACCGGCGGCCTGTTCACCGCGTCCTACCCCGGTGCCGGTGGCTACGACCCCACCGGCCTCGTCAAGGGTTGGGCGGTCGAGAAGGCCGCAGAGCACTTCGCCAACGTGCCAGGGATCTCCTACTGCCTCAACGCCGGTGGTGATCTTGTCGCCGGGGCGGGCCGTGACACCGAGCCGACGCCCTGGCGCGTCGGTATCGAGGACCCGCTGCATGCCGGCACCATCGCCGCCTCGCTCGACCTCGTGACCGGCGGCCTGGCCACCTCGGGCACGGCGGCCCGCGGGCAGCACATCGCCGACCCGCGGTCCGGCTCCACCGTGGACCGCGCAGGTTCGGTCACGGTCTGGGGGCCGAGCCTGCTGTGGGCCGACGTGTGGGCGACAGCGCTGTTCGTCGACCCCGATGCCGGTCGCACGGCCCTGGCCGCGAACGACCCGGAGTACCGCTCGTTCGTGCTGTGACCTCAGCGGGCCGACAGGCGCTCGCTCTGGCACAGTGGGGCGCGTGCAGGTCTGGTACGCGAGCTACGGGAGCAACCTCGCCCGCGACCGCTTCCTCTGCTACGTCCGGGGAGGGCGCCCGGCGGGGGCGACCCGGACCTACCCCGGGGCGCGTGACACGACGCTGCCCGCGGACGACCGCGCGCTCACCCTGCCGGGGGAGGTCTTCTTCGCCTGGGAGTCGCCCACGTGGGGTGGAGGCATCGCGTTCTACGACGCCATCGCGTCGGGCACGACCCTGGCGCGGGCGTACCTCGTGACCGACCGGCAGTTCGCCGACGTGGCCGCCCAGGAGATGCACCGCGAGCCGGGGAAGGACCTCGACCTCACGACCGTCCTGGACGAGTCACGACACGACCTGGGCCCGGGTCGCTACGAGTCGCTGCACCTCGTCGGTGAGCTGGAGGGCCGTCCGGTGCTGACCTTCACAGCGCCCGATTCCGCTGGGCTGCAACGCAACGCACCCACCAGGGGCTACGTCGAGATGATCGCCCGCGGCCTGTCCGACACCCACGGGTTGGGCGTCGACGAGATCACGGCCTACGTCGCCGAGCGGCCGGGAGCAAGCCTCGGCTGGGACGCAGACAGCCTGCGGCCCGTGGTCAGCGCAGCGCTGCGCTGAGGGTCTCGATGTCGGTTACCGGGGCGTCGCAGACGAACCCCCGGCACACGTATGCCGCGGCGTGGCCACCGACCAGGGGCCGCTGGGCGAGCAGGGGGATGCCCTCGGCGTCCGGGTCGCCCGTCACGGTGACCAGCCCCGGTGACGTCGAACGACGCACGACAGACGTCAGCGCCCGGGCGTCGGGTCCGGTCCCCACGACGGCGACCTGCAGCGGCCCGGCCAGCGCGGCCTCGGCCACGGCCAGCGCCCAGCCCCCGAACCGTGGGTCGCGCGACGCGAGCTGACCCGAGGCCGCGAGAGCGGCCTCGGCCTGCTCCCGCGTCGCCGGGTCCCCGGTCAGGGCGGAGCACGTGAGCAGCGCACCGGCGAGGGCGGACTGTCCCGAGGGCTCGGCGTTGTCGGCGGCGCTGCGCGGCCGGGTGAACAACGGCTCCGCGTCGTCGCTCGTGTCGTGGAAACCGCCGTCCTGCGCGGTGAAGCGTTCGGTCGCCGTCGCCAGGAGGCGAGCGGCGACCTCGAGCCACCGGGCCCGACCGGTCGCCTGGTGCAGGGCGAGCAGCCCCTCTGCGAGGTTGCCGTAGTCGTCCGCGACACCGGCTGCCGCGCCGACCACACCGTCCCGCGAGGCGCGCCGCAGACGTCCGTCGACGAGGTGGGCGTCCACGACGAATGCGGCGCAGGCCTCGGCAGCCGCCACCAGCGACGGCTCGTCGAACAGGGCCCCCGCGTCGGACAGGGCCGCGATGGCCAGGCCGTTCCACGAGGTGACGACCTTGTCGTCGCGGGCCGGCTGGGGTCGGTCGTTGCGCGACTCGAGCAGGCGCGCTCGGGTCCCCGACCACCAGGCGTCGTCGTCGGGGTCGACGGGCAGCTGCAGGGTCGACGAACCGTGCTCGAACGTCCCCGTGTCGGTCACCGAGAGCAGTGCCGCGGCCCGGGCGCCGTCCTCGGCACCGAGCACCTCGTCCAGCTGCGCGGGCGTCCAGGCGTAGGTGAGGCCCTCGACGCCCTCGGTGTCGGCGTCGAGCGCCGACGCGAAACCACCCTGCGTCCGTGCGCAGGTCGCGCAGCAGGAACTCGGCCGTCTCCAGGGCGACGCGACGGGGGAGGGACTCGCCCGTGGTCCGGTGGAGGTGCGTGTAGACGCGCAGCAGCTGGGCGTTGTCGTAGAGCATCTTCTCGAAGTGGGGGACCACCCAGCGGGCGTCCACGGCATACCGCGCGAAGCCGCCGCCGAGCTGGTCGTACATTCCGCCCCGGGCCATCGCCGCGCACGTCCGCGCAGCCATGGCGAGGGCGTCGTCCGACCCGGTGCGCGCGTGGTTGCGAAGGAGGAACTCCAGCACCATCGACGGCGGGAACTTCGGTGCGCCGCCGAATCCCGCTGCGCCGTGGTCGAACTGGCCACGCAACGTGTCGACGGCTGCGTCGAGGACGTCGGCGTCGAGGGGGTGCCCGCTCACCGGTGCGGAGAGCCCACGCAGCGTCTCGGCGATGTGCGAGCCGCTCTCCAGGACGCGGTCGCGCTGGTCGGTCCACGCACTCGTCACCCCCGACAGCAGCTGCAGGAACTGGCCCTTCGGGAAGTACGTCCCGGCGAAGAAGGGGTCGCCGTCGGGAGTGAGGAAACAGGTCATCGGCCAGCCGCCGTGACCGGTCAGGGCGGTCGTGGCAGCCATGTAGACCGCGTCGATGTCGGGTCGTTCCTCACGGTCCACCTTGACCGCGACGAAGCCGGCGTTGACCACCTGAGCCACGCCGTCGTCCTCGAACGACTCGTGGGCCATGACGTGGCACCAGTGGCACGCGGCATACCCGACCGAGAGCAGGACCGGCACGTCACGGCGTCGCGCCTCCGCGAAGGCGTCGGGTCCCCACTCCTGCCAGTCGACGGGGTTGTCCTTGTGCTGCAGCAGGTATGGGGAGGTCGAGTCGGCGAGACGGTTGGGCATGCCTCCCACTCTTCCTCACCGGTCGACGAGACGGCGAATGCGAGCCCGGGCGCGTGGACTCTTGGCGGCCCGCGGTGGTGGATCTACTCTTCTCCCAGGTCAGGAGGGACCACCTTCATCGCGGCCATGCCGGTCGCACGCGGGTAGGAGGCTGGAAGGTTGACGGGGCGTGATGAGGCCGCACTGCTCTTCGAGTTCGACGTGCAGGCCGACCGTTGGTCGTGGTCGCAGGGACTGCGGGACCTGTACGCGCTGGGCCCGGGCGAGGTTCCCACGACCGGGCTGTTGCTGGGCCGGGTGGTCGACGCAGACCGGGACACCGTGCGACGCCGCTTCGCGCAGCACCTGAGGACCCCCGGCCCGTGGTCGTGGACGTACCGGATGCACGACGGCCACGGCTCCCTGCGCCGGATCAGGTACGTGGGCCAGTGCGAGGCAGGCGGTGGGGAGGTCAAGCGCGTGCGCGGGTTCGTCATCGACATCACCGACCTGCTGCGCGACCACGCTGCCGAGGCGGTCGCAGGTGCGGTGGAGCACCGGGCCGTGATCGAACAGGCCAAGGGCGCCTTGATGCTGGCCTTCGGCGTCGACGACGTGACCGCCTTCGAGCTGCTGCGCGCCTACTCCAACCGGGCGAACGTCAAGCTCGTCGAGGTCGCTGAGCGGATCGCCGGCGGACTGTCGGACGCCGAGTTCGTCAGGGAGGACCCGGTACGGAGCCTGTTGGACATCGTGCTCACCATCGACGGACCTCGGCACCACGCGGAGCCCTAGTCGGTCCGGGACCAGCTCATGGCTGCAGAGAGTGGCCCACCCAGTCCGCCCGGGTGATCCGGTAGAGGACGTGGCGGCGGGTCGGGTCGCCGACGGGGATGAGGGGATGGTCGAAGTCCGCGGACTCGTCACGCGCCATACCGATCTTGCGCATCACCGACTGGGAACGGTCGTTGGCGGGGATCGTCATGGCGACCACCTCATCGAGGCCCAGCGGGCCGAAGGCGTACGCGAGCGCGGCGCGGGCTCCTTCGGGTGCGTAGCCGCGGCCCCATGACGAGCGGGCCAGTCGCCAGCCGATCTCGACGCACGGCGTGAAGTGCTCCTCGAACCGCGGGATCGACAACCCCACGAACCCGATGAACTCTCCCGTCTCGAGCACCTCGGTCGCCCACAGGCCCCAGCCGTGCCGGGCCAGGGCGGACTCGATCCGGTCGGCCATCGCGTCACTGGCCTCGCGGGTGAGGTGCTCGGGGAAGTGCTCCATGACGGCTGGGTCGTCGTTGAGTGCGGCGAACGGCGCGCGGTCCTCAGGTCGCCACTGCCGCAGCAGGAGACGTTCGGTGCGCAGCTCGATCGGCACCGTCGTCGTGTCGGCCATGGGCCCACCGTATGGCGCCGCCTCACCACCGCGTGGGCGCCACGCCTCCCGCGTGGGCGCGACGCGCTCGCCCATGACACCGTGAGTCCATGCATGACGTGGTGGTGGTGGGCGCAGGGCTGGCCGGACTGACCTGTGCGGTGGCCCTGGAGGCGCGTGGCCTCGACGTCCTCGTCCTCGAGGCTGCCGCCGAGGTCGGTGGACGGGTGCGGACCGAGGTGGTCGACGGCCACCTGTGCGACGTGGGCTTCCAGCTGCTCAACCCCGCGTACCCCGCCGTGCGTCGTCTCGTGGACGTGGACGCGCTGGGGCTGCAGACGTTCGGGGCCGGGGTGGAGGTGCGGCGTGACGTCAGCGCGGGCCGGGGAGTGACCGCCCTGCTCGCCGACCCGCGTCGCGAGCCGACGGCACTTCTGCGCACCCTGGCCAGCGGCCTCCTGGCCCCCGGCGAGCTGGCCGCCCTCGCTCGGTGGGCCGCGCCCTCGCTCGGGCCGGTGCGACGCCTGCTCGACGGCGCCGACGCCTCCCTCGCAGAGTCCCTCGACCGGGCCGGGGTCCAGGGGCCGCTGCGGCGCGAGGTCCTCGAGCCGTTCCTCGCAGGGGTGCTGGCCGACGACCGCGGGGAGACCTCAGCGGCGTTCGTGCGGCTGCTGCTGCGGTCGTTCCTGCTCGGCACCCCGGGGCTTCCCGCCGAGGGGATGCGCGCCCTCCCTGCCCAGCTGGCGGCCCGGCTGAGCCGTCCGGTGCAGGTCGACACGAGGGCCACGCTCGGCACCGGGACGACGGTCCGGACCCCGAGCGGTGAGGTCGCCGCCCGCGCCGTGGTGGTGGCCACCGATGTCGCCGCCGCCGCCTCCCTCGACGTCCTGCCACCAGCCGCCACCAAGGGTCTGCGGACGTGGTGGTTCTCCACGACCGACCCCGCGCCGACCAGCCGCTGGCTGCGGGTCGACGGTGCCCGCGGACCCGTGGTCAACACGGCGGTCGTCTCCGATGCCGCGCCGACCTACGCCCCACCCGGGCGCCGGCTCGTCCAGGCCACGACGCTCACCACCGCACCGGACGACGAGGGCCTCGTCCGCCGCGAGGTGGGGAGGCTGTGGTCGACGTCGACCGAGCGCTGGGACCTGCTGGTGCGCCACGACGTCGGTGCCGCGTTGCCCTTCGTCGCGCCGCCGCTGGTGGCCCGTCGGCCCGTGGCCCTCGGTGGGGGACGGTTCGTCGCGGGGGACCACCGCGACACGTCCTCGATCCAGGGCGCGATGGTCTCGGGCCGTCGCGCCGCGCGGGCCGTGGCTGCGCACCTCGGTGTCACCCGCGGCGCGTCATGAGCAACCGACCCGTCAGCGGCACGGAGCCGACCTCCGACCCGCGCCGGCCGCTCCTCGACCCGCAGGGACCGCAGCTGCCGACCAGGCAGATCATGAGCCAGTGGTGGCGCGACATCGCGTTCCTGCACTGGCCGGTCGAGCCTGCGCTCCTCGCGCCGCTGCTGCCGCGAGGCGTGCGCCCCGACGAGTTCGACGGGGCGGCCTGGGTCGGCCTGATCCCGTTCAGGATGGTGGACGCCGGCGTGTTCCACGGTGGCCCGGTGCCGTGGCTGGGGACGTTCCCCGAGACCAACGTCCGGGTGTACTCCGTCGACGACAGTGGCCGGCACGGCGTCACCTTCCTGTCCCTCGAGGCGTCGCGGCTGCTGGTCGTCCTCGGGGCCAGGCTGGGGTTCAACGTCCCCTACCAGTGGGCCTCGATGCGGATCCGCGACCACAGCGTTCCCGGGGGCGCTCCGGGACGGGTGCTGACCTACACGACCCGCCGAGCGACCCGAGCCCGGGCCAAGGGTGTCGGCCGGCCGCGATCGCGGATCACCGTGCGCGTGGGTGAGCTCGTGGCCGAGCCTTCGCCGCTGGACCTGTTCCTGACGGCGAGGTTCGGGCTGCACACCCAGGTCGCCGGTCGACCGCTGTGGGTGCCCAACACGCACGGCCCGTGGCCGCTGCGCTCCGCCGAGGTGCTCGAGCTCGACGACGACCTGGTCGAGGCAGCCGGGCTGGGCTCGTTCGCGAGGACGACCCCACCGGCGAGCGTGCTCTTCTCCGAGGGCGTGCGCACGACCTTCGGCTTCCCCCAGGCGCTCTGACGCCGTCCCTGCCCACCCGGCGCCACCACGACTGGCGGAAGGGCAGAAGTGGTGGCCGAAGCGGCATACCGGCCACCACAACTGGCAGGAGGGCAGAAGTGGTGGCTCCTGCACGGGGCCCACACGACGAACGGGTGCCGTGCGACCTCGTCGGTCGCACGGCACCCGAGTGCTCGCTGGTGGCCGGTGCTAGCGGCCGGCGCCCACGGGCTCCGGGGCCGCCACCGGGGCCGGCTCGTCGTCGTCGACCATGGTGGCCTCGTCGAACGGCTCGTGCCCGGCCAGCACCCGGTCGAGCTTGGCGCGGTCCAGCTCGCCGACCCAGTGGCCGATGAGGACGGTCGCGACCGAGTTGCCGGCGAAGTTGGTCAGCGCGCGGGCCTCGCTCATGAGGCGGTCGATGCCGACGATGAAACCGACGCCGTCCACCAGGTCCGGGCGGTGCGACTGGAGGCCACCGGCGAGCGTCGCCAGACCTGCACCCGAGACCCCGGCGGCGCCCTTGGAGGCGATGATCATGAACACGAGCAACGAGATCTGCTCGCCGATGGAGAACGGCTTGTCCAGCGCCTCGGCGATGAACAGGGACGCCATGGTCAGATAGATCGCGGTGCCGTCGAGGTTGAACGAGTAGCCGGTGGGGACGGTGATGCCGACGACCGGACGAGAGACGCCGAGGTGCTCCATCTTGGCGATGAGGCGGGGCAGTGCCGACTCGGACGACGAGGTCGACAGGATGAGGAGGAACTCGCGGGCGAGGTACTTCAGCAGCGAGAAGATGTTGATGCCGGTGACGACCTTGAGGAGGGTGCCGAGGACCACGAACACGAACAGCGCACAGGTGATGTAGAACGCGACCATGAGCAGGCCCAGGCTCTTGAGCGCTTGGACTCCCGTCGCGCCGACGACGGCGGCCATCGCGCCGAAGGCACCGATCGGCGCGACGTACATGATCATCGACATGAGGCGGAAGACGAGCCGCTCGAGGTGCTTGACGCCGACCAGGATCGGCTCACCGGCGCGACCCATCTTCTGCAGGGCGAACCCCACGAGCATCGCGACCAGCAGGGTCTGCAGCACCGAGCCGGACGTGAGCGCCGAGAGCAGCGTGTCGGGGATGAGGCCGAGGACGAACTCGGTCGTCGTCTCGCTGCCACCGGCCGCCTGCTTCTGGCCGGTGGCCGCGAGCTCCTTGGTGAGGTTGAGGCCAGAACCCGGCTGGACGAGGTTGCCGACGACGAGGCCGATGGCCAGCGCCACGGTCGACATGGTGAGGAAGTAGCCGAGGGCGAGACCGCCGACCTTGCCCACCTGCGCTGCGCGCCGGACCGAGCCGATGCCGAGGACGATGGTGCAGAAGATGATCGGGCTGATCATCATCTTGATGAGGTTGACGAACCCGGTGCCCAGCCACTTCAGGCTCACGCCGAGGTCGGGGAACAGCAGGCCCACGGCGATGCCGAGGGCCATGGCGATGATGACGGCGATGTAGAGGTAGTGCGTCCTGTCGCGGCGTGGTGCCGGACGGTCGACGGCCTGGTCGGCTGTGGTGCTCACGTGTACTCCAGTGGACTCGTGGTCGGGCGCCGTCCCGGAGGGGCCCGGGAGGGTGAACTCCGCACGAGTATGGAGGCGCCAGTGACTAGGGTCACTGTTGTGTTCATTGAGTTTCGAGGCGTCGCCAGCCGCGGCCCTCGCGCCGGTCACCGGTGCGGCGCGGTATGGCGCTGAGCCGCGGCCGGTGGGCCAGCTCACCGACGCGCTGGAGCGTGGCGGCGCAGACGTTCGCCCTGCAGGTGCTCGTCGCCCTGCTGGTCGTCGGGATCGGGACGGGCGCCGCCTACACGCAGGCACGGCGGGCAGGCACCCAGGAGGCGACGGCGCGGGCCCTTGCCGTGGCGCGCACGGTGGCGAGCAGCCCGGAGGTCGTGGCCGCCGTTCAGGACGGCAACCGCCGTGGCGTGCTGCAGCCGTTCGCCGAGGACGTGCGGCGCCGGACAGCCACCGACTTCGTGGTCATCATGAGCCCCAACGGGATTCGCTACTCCCACCCGGACACCACTCTTATCGGGAAGACGTTCGTCGGGCACATCGAGAAGGCCCGGGCAGGCGGCACCGTCGTCGAGGACTACACCGGCTCGCTCGGCCCCAGCCGGCGAGCGGTCGTCCCCGTGCGGGCGAGTGACGCTGCCGGCGCACCGGTCGTCGGCCTGGTGGCGGTCGGCATCCGCAACGCGGTGGTCAGCCAGCGTCTGGAGGGGCAGCTCGTGGCGCTCCTCGCTGCTGGTCTGGCTGCTGCCCTGCTCACCGGCCTGGGCACGGCGCTGGTGGCGCGACGCGTCCGCCGCCAGACCCACGGTCTCGGGGAGCAGCAGCTGCGCGAGATGGTCGAGTACTACGACGCCGTCCTGCACGCCGTCACCGAGGGCCTGCTCCTCATCGACAGGGACGGCCGGCTGCGGCTGGCCAACGACGAGGCGGTGCGGCTGCTCGGTCTCGACAGGGGGGCCGGGGGCGCCGACGTGGGCGTGGACGGGAGCGCGGACGTGGGCGCGGACGGGGCTGGGGCTGCGAACCGCGACGGCGCATCCTCCGGCGCGATCGGCCGGCGGATCGACGAGCTCGACCTCTCGGGTCCGCTCGTCGCTGCGCTGACCGACGACACCCCGCGCAGCGACGAGCTGCACGTGACCTCGTCGCGGGTGCTGGTGCTCAACACGGCGCCTGCCCGCTGGGAGGGTCGCGTCCTGGGCCTGGTCGCCACCCTGCGCGACCGCACCGACCTCGAGCACCTGACCGGCGAGCTGGACTCGGCGCGTGGGCTCACCGAGGCGCTGCGGTCCCAGGCCCACGAGTCCGCCAACCGGCTGCACACGATCGTCTCCCTCATCGAGCTCGGGCACCCCGAGCGCGCCCTCGCGTTCGCCACCGAGGAGCTGGAGCTGTCCCAGCTGCTCACCGACCGCGTGGTCTCGGGCATCGAGGAGCCCGCGCTCTCCGCGTTGCTGCTGGGCAAGGCCGCCGAGGCGGGGGAGCGCGGGATCGACCTGCGCATCGACGAGGAGGCGGTCTGGCCGGTCGACGCCCTTCCCGCGCGCGACGTCGTGACGATCGTCGGCAACCTCCTCGACAACGCCTTCGACGCCGTGACGGGCCAGCCGGGGGAGCGCCAGGTCCGGGTCGACACGCACCTCGACGACCGGGGCCCAGACGGGTCCGAGCTCGTGCTGACCGTCGCCGACACCGGGCCGGGACTGGCGCCCGGTGCGGTTGCGAGGGCGTTCGAGCGCGGGGTCTCGACCAAGGACCAGGGCGGTGAAGGCCGCCGCGGCATCGGCCTGGCCCTCGTGGCGCAGGTCGTCAGCCGCCTAGGCGGTTCGTTGTCCGTCGACGGTGGCCCCGGGGCGGTCTTCACCGTCCGCCTCCCGTTGCCCACCGAGGCACCTGGCGCAGCCTCCGACGTCCCGGCGACCGGACGCCGACATGGCTGAGGTCCGCGTCCTGGGGGTCCTCGTGGTCGAGGACGAGCCGGTCGCGCTCGAGGCCCACGCCGCCTACGTCGGGCGGGTCGAGGGGTTCGAGGTCGTCGCGACGGCAGGCACGGCCAAGGCCGCGCTCCAGGCCCTGCAGACCGTGCGGGTCGATGTCGTCCTGCTGGACATGAACCTCCCTGACGGCCACGGCCTCGACATCATCCGGGCGATGCGCGCCGCCGGCCACCGCGCCGACGTCATCGCCGTGACCTCGGCCCGCGACCTCGACATCGTCCGCGGCGCGGTCTCGCTCGGGGTCGTCCAGTACCTCCTCAAGCCGTTCGTCTTCGCCACCCTGCGCGACCGGCTCGAGGCGTATGCCGCGTACCGCCGCCAGCTGCCGTCCACCGAGCAGGTCGACAGCCAGGCACAGGTCGACGACGTCCTCGCCGGCGTGCGCCCGTCCACCCGGACCTCGCTGCCCAAGGGCATGAGCGAGGACCTCCTCAGCCGGGTGACGCGGATGCTGCAGGACACCGCGGCGACCACGGGCCTGTCGGCGAGCGAGCTGGGCGAACGGGTCGGCGTGAGCCGTGTCACGGCGCGCCGATACGCCGAGTTCCTCTGCGAGACAAGAGCGGTCGTCCGGCGCTCCCGCTATGCGGGCCAGGGGCGACCCGAGGTCGAGTACCGCTGGGTCGGGTGAGCTCGGCCAGACCCACGGCGACAGGCGGGTCGGTCGTCCACCGACGGACCCGCCTGTCCTCCTTGCCCGGTCAGCCGATCTCGAGCAGCCGCGGCGCCACGCGCTCACCGAACTCCGTCACCGTGGCTTCCGGGTCCGGGGCCATGGCGCGCAGGTGGATGTGCTCGACACCGAGGTCGGCGTAGGACTGGGCGAGCCGCAGGAAGCTGTCGACGTCGGCCAGCGGGTCGGCCTGCGGCCCCATCACGGTCTTCTCGATGGAGTCGTAGTCGCGGCCCAGGTCGTCGCAGTGCCGGCGCAGCACCTCGAGCTTGTGGGCCAGCTCGTCCGCGTCGGCGACGATGAGGTTGGTGGCATCGGCGTACTGCGCCACCATCCGCAGGGTCTTCTTCTCGCCGCTGCCGCCGATGACGATCGGGGGGTGGGGCCTGGTCAGCGTCGGAGGGACGTTGATCGTCTCGGCGAGCTGGTAGTGCTTGCCCTCGAAGGGTCCTTCGTCGTCGCTCCACATCTGCAGGATGATCTGCAGCGTCTCCTCGAGCCGCTCGAAACGTTCTGCCACAGGCGGGTAGGGGACACCCAAGGCCTTGTGCTCCCGCTCGTACCACGCGGCACCGATGCCCAGGAAGGACCGGCCCCCGCTGAGGACGTCCAACGTGGTGCCGATCTTGGCGAGCAGCCCCGGGTGGCGGTAGGTCACGCCGGTGACGACGGTGCCGAGCTTGACCCGTTCGGTGACCCCCGCCAGGAAGCCCAGGGTCGTGTAGGCCTCGAGCATCGGGTCGTGGGCGGTGCGGAAGAACTCCATCTGGAAGTAGTGGTCCATCACGGTGAACCACGAGGCACCCACCGCGTCGGCGGCGACCGCGGTGGAGCGAAGGGCCGGGGCGTAGGACGCCGGGCCCTCGGGGAGGGTGAAGTCGAGGAAGTGGAATCCGAAGCGCATGCCTGCAGTCTGCAACGCTCGCGGACGATCTGCGCGGCGGGCACCGGACACGCGCCATACCGACGGGCCGGGCCGGGCCGGGTCGGGCCGGGTGGGCCGGGCCGGGCTGGTATGGCGCCGGGCAGACCTTTGCGCGGGCTCAGCCGTCGAGGGCCTTGAGCAAGGCGATGTTGAACGTGACCTCGTCGGCATCGCCGTCGTTGGCCGCCCAACCCGCTTGGATCGCCGTGTGGACGTAGGACCAGGCGAGGGCCGCGTCCTCGTCGATGCCGGCGGCGTCGCAGGTGAGCTCGACCCGGCGACGCACGAGGTAGCGGAACGCCGAACCGGTGCCCAGCTCGTCGCGACGGTTGCGCAGCAGGGGTTGGACCTCGAACCCCGGGTGCCCGGCGAGCGCGTGCGGGTCGATCGCCAGCCAGTCGGGACGTCCGGACCCGTCGTGGCTGTGCAGGACGTTGCGGTTGTGCAGGTCGCCGTGGAGCAGGGTCGCGTCGCAGCCGGGGTCGGTGAGCAGGTCCTGCACGAGCCCCGTCGTGCGTTCGACCATGCGCCGGGGCAGGACCGAGTCGGCGGCGAGGACCGACACCGTGTGCCGGCGGACGAAGGACGAGAGCCGTTCCAGCTGCGGCGGGGCGGGCACGTGGAGCTGGCGCAGCAGGTCGCCGGTGACCTCGCAGGCGCTGTCGACGTCGAGGTCCTGCAGCGAGCGGGCGGGGTCGAGCTGCTCGAGCAGCAGGGCACTGCGGTGGGGGTCGGCGGACACGAGGTGCGCGGCTCCGCGGCCCTCCCACAGACGCATCACGAGCGCTTCGTCCTTGGCCTCGACGTGCGGCCACCCGACCTTGAGCGCCAACGGCACGCCGTCGCGCACGACGGGCAGGACGACAGCGGTCCAGCCCGTGCTTGCCGGGCCGGTGACCGTCAGGTCCCACGCGTCGAGGAGCTCGGCGAGCAGTCGGGGCAGGCCGGCTGCCCAGTCCGACCCTGACGGACCACCGACCGCGCCGGCCTCGGACGAGAACCGCTGGACGAAGGTCGTGAACTCCTGCGGCACCAGCGCCGCGGCGTCCTCCGTGCGGATCGGGTGGGACCGCGTCACGTCAGGCCGGGGAACGGCGCGAGCGCGACACCCCAGCGGGAGGCCAGCACCTCGGTCTCGGCCAGCCACTGCACGACCGCGCCGAGCGGTCCGACGTCCCCGCCGGTCGAGCCGAGCTCGCGGGCCACGGCGGCGCGCAGGTCGGTGAGCACCTTCACCGCGAGGGTGCGTGCCGCCGCCGGGGTGGTCACGGCGAAGGGCAGCGGGTACCCCAGCGCAGGCGGCGTGGCGGACGCCCCGGCGAGGGCCTCCTGCTCGCTCTGCCTGGCCTGCAGGGCGGCGAGGGTGCTCGCGGCCAGGGTGCGCTGGGCCCCCTTCGGGGACTGCGCGGCGACGACCTCGAAGGCGTATGCGGCGGCGCGGGTGGCGTCGAGGTAGGAGGCCGCGAGCGAGGGTTCGGACCAGCTCGGGTCGGGCCAGGTGGCGGGAGCGCCGAGGAGGGTCGCCGCGCACGCGCGCTGGGCGAGCAGCGAGCCCGCCAGCGCGATGGCGTCCGGGCCGACCCCGGCGAGGGCGGCGACCGCCGCCGGACCCAGGTCGGCGGCCTCCGACGCAGCCAGCGCCGCCGGACCCTTGGGCCCGGCACCAGTCGTCGTCCCGCTGCCTGAGCTGCCGGTGGGGGTCGCCGTCGAACCCGCCGTCGGACTCGTCGACCTCGGGGTCGCTGTCGCCACCGGGGCGTCGATCACCGTGCGGGGCACACCCAGGCGGACGAGCTCGGCCTCGAGCACCGCAGCCTGTCGGGCGTGCAGCACCGCGAGTCGAGCCGGCACCGTCTTCGTCGATCCCCCGAGGGCCTTGGCCTCCGCGGCGAGGTCGGTGCTGTGCCGGCGGAGGGTGACGAGGAACGCCTCGCCGGGCACGGGCTGGCGCGTGGGCAGTCCGGGGACCCGCGGCGCGTCGTCCTCGAGCCGGATACCGCATCCGGCGAGGGACGCCGCCACAGCGGCTGCGCCCCCGAGCCGCAGGCCCAGGGCGAGCACCGCGCGCCGGGTCGGGAGCGGCGGCACGCCGGTGCGGTCCTCGAGCATGCGCCGATCCTGCCATGCGCCTCGACGCTGGCATGCGTCCCGTCCTCGCCGTGGATAGACTCGGGGTCGCACGACCACCAAACTTCAGAGAGGACGAGTCAGTTGAGCGTCAAGGACCAGATTCGTCCCGCAGTAGACGGCCCCCTCGCGGCCCTCGGACTGTTGGTGGAGGACGTCGCCGTGACGCCGGCCGGGAAGCGCCGGCTCGTCCGCATCTGGATCGACCGGGTCCTGCCCGAGTCGCCCGACGCCACGACGTCCGCCACCGCACCCCTCACCCTCGACGAGGTCGCCGACGCCACCCGCGCGGTGAGCGATGCCCTCGACGACGACCGGTGCGATGGGGGAGCAGCCCTACACCCTCGAGGTCACCTCGCCCGGCCTGGACCGTCCGCTGACCGAGCCGCGCCACTTCCGCCGCAACGTCACCCGGCTGGTCACCCTCACCCCGCTCGAGGGGCCCAACGTGACCGGGCGCGTCGTGGCCGCGGGTCCGGACGCGCTCACCGTCGAGGTGCCGGGCGAGAAGAAGACCCCCGCGAGGACCGTCGAGCTCGCGTATGCCGACCTGTCCAGGGCCGTGGTCGAGGTGGAGTTCTCGCGCCCGCCGGCCGGAGCGACGGACGGCGACCACCTGCACGACGACGACCTGCACGACGACCTGCACGATGACGACCTGCACGACGACGAGCACGATGACGAGCACGACGGCGACGCCGACACCGAGGAGAACTGACCATGGACATCGACCTTGCTGCCCTCAGGGGGCTGGAGCGCGAGCGTGACATCTCCCTCGACATCCTCATCCCGGCGATCGAGCAGGCCCTGCTGGTGGCCTACCACCGCACCGACGACTCCTACCGCACCGCACGGGTCGAGCTGGACCGCAAGACCGGTCACGTCATCGTGTGGGCCAAGGAGGAGCTGGAGACCCCGGAGCCCGAGGAGGGTGCCGAGCGTCGGCCCCGGCGCGAGTACGGCCCCGAGTTCGACGACACCCCGACCGGCTTCGGCCGCATCGCCGCGGCGACCGCGCGCCAGGTCATCGTCCAGCGCCTGCGCGACCTCGAGGACGACGCGATCATGGGCGACTTCAAGGGTCGCGAGGGTGACGTCGTCGCCGGCGTGATCCAGCAGAGCCCAGACCCGCGCCACGTCACCGTCGACTTCGGCACGGTCGAGGGCATCCTGCCCCTGGCCGAGCAGGTGCCGGGGGAGAAGTACGTGCACGGGGAGCGGCTGCGCTGCTTCGTCGTGTCCGTGCGCCGCGGCCCCAAGGGCCCGCAGATCGGCTTGTCCCGCACCCACCCCAACCTCGTGCGCAAGCTGTTCGCCCTCGAGGTGCCCGAGATCGCCGACGGCTCGGTCGAGATCGCGGCGCTGGCCCGCGAGGCCGGCCACCGCACCAAGGTCGCGGTCCACTCCAAGGTCGCCGGGCCTCAACGCCAAGGGCGCCTGCATCGGTCCGATGGGCGCCCGGGTGCGCGCCGTGATGACCGAGCTGCACGGCGAGAAGATCGACATCGTCGACTACTCCGAGGACGCGCGGACCTTCGTGGCCGCGGCCCTGTCGCCCTCGCGCGTCGAGTCCGTCGAGATCGTCGACCCGCAGCTGCGTTCCGCCAGGGTCATCGTCCCCGACTACCAGCTCTCCCTCGCCATCGGCAAGGAGGGGCAGAACGCCCGCCTCGCCGCCAAGCTCACCGGCTGGCGCATCGACATCCGGCCCGACACCCAGCCCGCCGGTGACGCCGCAGGCGCCCGCGGCGACGTTGCGCCCGCCCAGAGCGGGCCGCGAGGGGGCGCTGGCGCGCCTCGACGCGGCACGGATGACGCACCCGGACGCCGGTAGGGGATAGACTGGTGGTGACCGACCGGACTGGACCCCAGCCCGCAGCACAGGACGACACCACCCGCACGACGACCCGGACCCCGGTCCGGACGTGTGTGGGGTGCCGCGGGACGGATAGCTGGTCGGCACTCCTGCGAGTGGTCGCGGAGAAGGACGAGACCGGGGTGACCCGGTTGGTGCCCGATCCGTGGCGCCGCCTGCCGGGGCGTGGCGCATGGCTGCACCCCACGGGCGACTGCCTCGAGCAGGCCCTACGCCGCCGGGCGTTCGGTCGAGCGCTGCGTATCAGCGCCGCGACCGATCCGGAGGCCGTCGCACGACACGTCCGGGAGCTGGCCCCGCGCCACACCCCGGATGCCCTTTGAAACAACCGTCCATCGCTATGGGAACCGACCATGACTCTGAACAGAGAGTGGGTTTGACCGCTGATGAGCACCCGATGAGAACTCAGCAATGAGCTCCCCCCAGCAGTAACGACGGTCCGCGCCTGTCCTGGCACGGACCAGGAACAGGAGAAACGTGGCCAAGGTCCGTGTAAGCGCGCTCGCGAAAGAGCTCGGCACCGACAGCAAGACGCTGATCGCCCACCTCAACAGCATCGGCGAGTACGTCAAGACAGCCAGCTCGACCATCGAGGCACCCGTCGTCCGCAAGGCGACGGAAACCTTCCCCGAGGACCAGAAGAAGTCCCCGGCCCCCAAGCCCGCCCCGGCGAAGCCGGCCGCTGCCGCGCCCGCCGCCCCGGCGGCGCCCACCCCGCCGGCTCCGGCCAAGCAGGCCCCGGCCGAGCCGCAGGCTCCCGCGGCCTCGGCCGCTCCTGCTGCCCCCGCTGCGGCTCCGGCTGCTCAGGCACCCTCCGCCCCGGCGGCTGCTGCTCCGGCTCCGGCTGCTCCGGCCCCCGTTGCCCCGGCAGCCAAGGCCACCCCGGCGGCTCCGGCCCCGGCCGCGCCAGCAGCTCCCGCCGCCAAGGCAGACGTGCAGTCCGCCCGCGACGGTGGCAAGCAGACCTCCGGTGTCCCCGCCTCCCCGCGCCCCGGCTCGGCTCCGCGTCCCGGCGGGCAGTCCGCTCCCCGCCCCGGCGCCCCGCGTCCGGGCAACAACCCGTTCGCGCCCAGCCAGGGCATGCGCACGGGTCGTGACGGTGGTCGCGATGGTGGCCGTGAGGGCGCTCCCCGTGAGGGTGCTCCCCGCGAGGCCGGGCGCCCGGCAACAACCCGTTCGCTCCCTCGCAGGGCATGCCGCGCCCGCAGAGCCGTCCCGGCGGTGCCGGTGCCGGTGCTGCAGGCCCGCGTCCCGGAGGAACCGCCGGCCCGGGTGGACCCCGTCCCGGTGGTCCGCGCCCGAGCCCGGGCATGATGCCCGACCGCAGCGCGGTCGGCCGTCCCGGTGAGCGTCCCGCCCGTGGTGGCGCCCGTGGCCCCGGTGGTCCCGGTGGCGCTGGTCGCGGCCCCGGTGGACCCGGTGCCGGTGCAGGTGGCGGCGGCTTCGCCGGTCGCCCCGGTGGCGGTGGCTTCCGCGGTGGCGCCGGTCGTGGCTCGACCGCAGGTGCCTTCGGCCGCGGTGGCGGTCGTCCGGTCCGTGGTCGCAAGTCCAAGCGCGCGAAGCGCCAGGAGTTCGAGCAGATGCAGGCGCCGTCGCTCGGTGGCGTCAGCGTGCCCCGCGGCAACGGCACGAGCCTCATCCGGGTGCGTCGCGGCTCGTCGCTCAGCGACTTCGCCGACAAGATCAACGCCAACCCCGGTGCGCTGGTGACGGTGCTGTTCCACCTCGGCGAGATGGCCACGGCCACCCAGTCGCTGGACGAGGACACCTTCAAGCTGCTCGGTGCCGAGCTCGGCTACAACATCGAGGTCGTCTCCCCCGAGGAGGAGGAGAAGGAGCTCTTCGACGCCTTCAACATCGACCTGGAGACGGGTATCGAGGGTGAGGACGACGAGGACCTCGAGGCTCGTCCGCCGGTCGTGACCGTCATGGGTCACGTCGACCACGGAAAGACCCGACTGCTCGACGCCATCCGCAACGAGGACGTCGCCGGTGGCGAGTCCGGTGGCATCACCCAGCACATCGGTGCCTACCAGGTCCACAAGATGCACGAGGGCGTCGACCGTCCGATCACCTTCATCGACACCCCGGGTCACGAGGCGTTCACCGCCATGCGTGCCCGTGGTGCCAAGGTCACCGACATCGCGATCCTCGTGGTCGCGGCCGACGACGGCGTCATGCCGCAGACCATCGAGGCGCTCAACCACGCCCAGGCTGCGGACGTGCCGATCGTCGTCGCGGTCAACAAGATCGACGTCGAGGGTGCGAACCCGTCCAAGGTCCGCCAGCAGCTCACCGAGTACAACCTGGTGGCCGAGGAGTACGGCGGCGAGACCATGTTCGTCGACGTGTCCGCCAAGGCCGGCCAGAACATCGACGCCCTCCTCGAGGCCGTCCTGCTCACCGCCGACGCGGCGCTCGACCTGCGTGCCAACGCCGACCGCGACGCCCGTGGTGTCGCGATCGAGGCCAACCTCGACCGTGGCCGTGGCGCCACGGCCACGGTGCTGGTCCAGGCCGGCACGCTGCACGTCGGTGACGCGATCGTCACGGGTTCGGCCTACGGCCGTGTCCGCGCGATGCTCGACGAGCACGGCAACAACCTCAAGGAGGCGGGCCCGTCCCGTCCCGTCCAGGTGCTCGGTCTGTCCTCGGTCCCGCGCGCCGGTGACACCTTCGTGGTGGCCCCGGACGACCGCACGGCCCGTCAGATCGCCGAGCGGCGCGAAGCCGCCGACCGCCAGGCCTCCCTGGCCAAGGCTCGCAAGCGCATCTCCCTCGAGGACCTCAACGAGGCGCTCGCGGCTGGCAAGGTCGACACGCTCAACCTCATCCTCAAGGGCGACGTGTCCGGTTCTGTCGAGGCGCTCGAGGACGCGCTGCTGCAGATCGACGTGGGCGACGAGGTCGACCTGCGGATCATCGACCGCGGCGTCGGTGCGATCACGATGAACAACATCAACCTCGCGATGGCGTCCGACGCGATCATCATCGGCTACAACGTCCGGGCCGAGGGCCAGAACGCTGACTACGCCGAGCGCGAGGGCGTCGAGATCCGCTACTACTCGGTGATCTACCAGGCCATCGAGGAGATCGAGGCAGCCCTGAAGGGCATGCTCAAGCCGGAGTTCGAGGAGGTGGAGCTCGGCACCGCCGAGATCCGCGAGATCTTCCGCTCCAGCAAGTTCGGCAACATCGCCGGATCGATCGTCCGCAGCGGCGAGATCAAGCGCGGCACCCGTGCGCGGATCACCCGCAACGGCGTCGTCATCTCGGAGAACGTCGAGATCGCCGGCCTGCGCCGGTTCAAGGACGACGTCACCGAGGTCCGCGACGGCTTCGAGTGCGGTATCAACCTGGGGTCCTACAACGACCTCCAGCTCGGCGACCTCATCGCCACCTACGAGATGCGCGAGAAGCCGCGCGCCTGATCGTATGCAGCGTGAGCCGGGGGCGGCCTTCTGGTCGCTCCCGGCTCCGCGGGGTGGCGGTGACGTCGCCCGACGGCTCCGCGAGATGTTGGCGCTTGCACCTCTCGCAGGCTCGCCTTACGGTGCGGCGCGCCAACATCTCAGCTTCGCCTCTGCCCCGCCAGATTCCCAGCAAGGAGACCACGCGCATGGCTGACACCGGACGGGCCCGCAAGATCGCCGACCGCATCAAGGTCCTCATCGCGGCCAACGTCGTGTCGATCGTCAAGGACCCCGACCTCGGTTTCGTCACCATCACCGACGTCCGGGTGACCGGCGACCTCCAGCACGCCTCGGTGTTCTACACCGTCTTCGGCGACGAGGTGCAGCGCGCGAAGACCGCTGCCCTGCTCGAGAAGAACAAGGGACGGCTGCGCTCGTTCGTCGGCCAGCAGATCAAGATCCGGCTCACGCCGAGCCTGGACTTCTTCGCGGACGCCATCCCCGAGACGGCGTCGCACCTCGAGGACCTCCTGCGCGAGGCCAAGGAGCGCGACGCGGCCGTGGCGGCCGCTGCGGCCGGCGCGACGTACGCCGGGGAGGCCGACCCGTACCGCAAGGACGACGACCTCGACGGCGACGCTGACGAGGACGCCCTCGACGTGGACGCGACCGAGGACGGTACGGCGCCGGATGCCCGCGCCTGACGGCCTGCTCGTCGTCGACAAGCCCGGCGGCTGGACCAGCCACGACGTCGTCGGCCGGGGGCGTCGCCTGTGCGGCACCCGCAAGGTCGGCCACGCCGGCACCCTCGACCCGATGGCCACCGGCGTCCTCGTCCTCGGCATCGGCCGGGCCACCAGGCTGCTGACCTTCCTCGTCGGCTGCGACAAGGACTACACCGCGACCATCCGCCTGGGCCAGGCGACGATCACCGACGACGCCGAGGGCGAGGTCACCGCCTCGGTCGCGGCCGACGGGGTCGACCCGCGAGGCGCTGGACGCCGCGGTGGCCGGGCTGACCGGTGACATCCAGCAGGTCCCGAGCAGCGTCTCCGCCATCAAGGTCAACGGCCAGCGCTCCTACCACCGGGTCCGCGCCGGCGAGGACGTGCAGCTCCCTGCCCGTCCCGCGACCGTCAGCCGGTTCGCGGTGCTCGACACCCGGCCGGCCGACGTCGACGGCACCCCGGTGCTCGACGTCGACGTCGAGGTGACGGTCAGCTCGGGCACCTACGTGCGCGCCCTGGCCCGTGACCTCGGCGCGGCTCTGGGCGTGGGCGGTCACCTCACCGCGCTGCGCCGGACGCGGGTCGGGGCGTTCACCCTCGACCAGGCGCACGACCTCGAGGACCTCGGTCGCCTCGACGGTCCGGAGCTGGTGCCCGTCACCCCGCTCGCCGAGGCGGCCCGCGCCCAGTTCGCCGTGCGCGAGCTGAGCGAGGATCGAGGCCCGCACCATCGGCTTCGGCCAGCGCGTCGACTCGGCCGAGCCGGGGCGCGCCGACCCGGTCGCCGCCTTCGCACCGGACGGCACCCTGGTGGCGATGCTCGATGAGTCCGGTCACAAAGCGAGGTCGCACGTCGTGTTCGCCCCGGCAGGTTCGTAGAGTGTCCTCCGTGCACCGCTGGACCGACCCCGCCCGGACCCCTGACTCGCTGCGACGCAGCGTGGCGACCTTCGGCAACTTCGACGGGGTCCACCTCGGGCACCGCGCCGTGCTGAGCCGGTTGCTCGAGGAGGGCGGACACCGTCGGCCTGCCGAGCGTCGCCGTCACCTTCGACCCCCACCCGTCGCGGATCTTCCACCCCGACGACGGTCTCGAGCTCATCGCTCCCGGCCGCCTGCGCGACGAGCTGCTCGCCGAGACGGGCATCGACGGGCTGCTCGTCCTCGACTTCACGCGCGAGTTCGCCGACCAGACCGCGGAGGAGTTCGTCGTCAGCACGTTCGTCGAGACGCTCGGCGTGCGCGGCGCTCGTCGTCGGCGCCGACGCCCGGGGCTTCGGGCGCGGCTACACCGGCGACGTCGACACGCCTGCGCGAGCTCGGGGGCCGTCCACGGCTTCGACGTCGTCGTCCTGGACGACCTCGGCGACGGGGAGCGCTGGTCGTCCTCGGCGGTCCGCCGCCACCTGGCTGCCGGTGAGGTCGCCGCCGGCTGCAGCGATCCTCGGACGCCCGCACCGGATGAGCGGCACGGTCGTCCACGGCGCCCACCGCGGTCGCGAGCTCGGCTACCCGACCGCCAACCTCTCCGACGACGCCCTGGGCCTGGTCCCCGCCGACGGGGTCTATGCCGGCTGGCTCACCCGCACGGTCTGGACGCCCGAGGACCCCGAGCGCACCCTGCCGTGCGCCATCTCGGTCGGCACCAACCCGACCTTCGACGGCACGCTGCGCACCGTCGAGGCCTACGTCCTCGACCGCACCGACCTCGACCTGTATGACGAGCAGGTCACCGTGGAGTTCGTGGAGCACATCCGCCCGACGCTGCGCTTCGAGTCGATCGAGGAGCTGCTGGAGGCCATGGCCGGGGACATCGAGAAGTGCCGACAGGTCCTGGCCTCGATCGTCCCGTCCTGACCGCACCCCGCCGAGGCGGGTTCTGGTCCAGGGCGAGCGGGGGAGCCGCTCTGCTGGGCGCGCAGCGACTGGGGCCTGGTCATCGCCGCCCTCGGGTTGTCCGCTGGTCGGTGGCCCTGCTCGTCTGGTCGGCGACGCGGCAGGAGGCCGGGACGGCATACCTCGTGCGGCACCTGTTCAACACCACGGTCGGGCATGCTCATCGCGGCCGTGGTGACCCGCATGGGCCACCAGCGGCTGCGGGCCGTGGCCCCGCTGCTCTACCTCCTGTCGGTCGGCGGGCTGCTGCTCGTGCTCACGCCGGTCGGGTCGACGGTGAACGGCTCGCACTCGTGGATCCTGCTGCCGGGCGGCTTCTCGGTGCAGCCGTCGGAGTTCGCCAAGGTGGCGCTGTGCCTCGGGCTCGCCCTCATCCTGGGCGAGCGGCTGCGACCGCGGCGCCGAGCCGACGGTGCGCGACCTCGCCGTCGCGGTGGCGGTGGCCGCCGTCCCCGTCGGGCTGGTCATGCTGCAGCCCGACCTGGGCTCGGCGCTCGTGCTGGGTGCGCTCGCCTTCGGGCGTGATCGCGGTCGCCGGCACCCCGAAGCGGTGGCTGGCCGCTGGCCGTCGGGCTCGTGGCCACCGGGGTCGTGGTGGCGCTGACGACGCCGGTGCTCAGCGCCTACCAGCGCGACCGGCTCACCGCGTTCGTCGACCCGCAGGCCGACCCGCAGGGCATCGGCTACCAGACCCGCCAGGTGCGGATCGCGATCGGCTCGGGGGGCTGGCAGGGCCAGGGGCTGTTCGAGGGGCGGCAGACCCAGGGCGGCTTCATCCCCTTCCAGCAGACCGACTTCGTCTTCTCGGTGGCGGGGGAGGAGCTCGGGTTCGTCGGTGCCGCGGGTCTGCTCGTGCTCCTGCTGGGCTTCGTCGTCGCTGCGGGCGGTCCTCGTGGCCGCCCGCGCCCAGGACGCCTTCGGCCGGCTGATGGCGATCGGCGTCGCGGTGTGGCTCGCTGTTCCAGGTGTTCGAGAACGTCGGCATGAACCTCGGGCTCATGCCGGTCACCGGGCTGCCGCTGCCGTTCCTGTCCTACGGCGGGTCCTCGATGTTCGCGTGCTGGCTGGCGATCGGGCTGGTCAACAACGTCCACCTGTCGTCGCACGTCGGACGTGAGTCGCGGGCCTGCGGTCGACCGTTCGGCCACAATCGCGGCGATCTGCCCCGCCGGTGCGGGCAGCGTGGCACGATCCCGGCGCAACGCGCCACCGCCGAGCCGAGGACGGTCATGCCGAGCCACCACCCAGCACCTGCACACACGCGCCCATGCGACGAGCGGGTGAACACGGCCGTCATCGACGGCCGCGCCCAGACGTGTCGCCCACCTGTTCCGCGACCGCGTCGCCAAGAGCCCGCAAGGCCGAGGCGTTCCGCTTCGCCGAGGGCGGCCGGACCCAGACCTGGAGGTCGGTGACCTGGAGCGCAGGTGCAGCGAGCAGGCCTACCGGCTCGCCGCCGGCCTGATCGCCCTCGGGCGTGGAGCCCGAGGACCGCGTCGCGATCGCCTCGTCCACCCGGTACGAGTGGGCCCTGGCCGACCTGGCCGTGATGTGCGCGGGCGGCGCGACGACGACGATCTACCCGACGACCATCGCGCCCGACGTGTCCTACATCGCTCGCCAACTCCGGCAGCGTGGTCGTCTTCGCCGAGGACGACGAGCAGGTCGCCAAGCTGCGCGACCGCCGGGTCGACATGCCCGACGTGGCGCGGGTGGTCACCTTCGACGGGCACGGCCGACGGCGACTGGGTGATCGGCCTCGACGAGCTCGAGGAGATGGGGCGTCGAGCTGCTGGCGACCAACCCGTCGGCCGTCGACGACCGGATCGATGCGCTGCACCCGCGACCGGCTGGCGACGATCATCTACACCTCCGGCACCACCGGCCGTCCCAAGGGCGTCCGGCTCACCCACGACGCGTGGACGTACGAGGCGGCCGCGGTCGACGCGATCGGCATCCTGCGGCGGCGACGACCTGCAGTACCTCTGGCTGCCGCTGGCGCACGTGTTCGGCAAGGTCCTGCTGACCCTGCCCGCTCCAGATCGGCTTCCCGACCGCCATCGACGGCCGGGTCGACAAGATCGTCGACAACCTCGCCGTGGTGCAGCCCACCTTCATGGGCGCTGCCCCGCGCATCTTCGAGAAGGCCTACGGCCGCATCACGACGATGATGGCCAAGGAGGGCGGCCTCAAGGAGAAGCTCTTCGTCTGGGCGGTCAGCGTCGGGCCGCGACGTCGCCGGCATGCGTGCGCGCGGCGAGGAGCCGACGGGCATGCTCGCGAAGCAAGCTGCGCCCTCGCCGACAAGCTGGTCCTGCACAAGGTGCGCGACCGGTTCGGCGGACGCATCCGCTTCTTCATCTCCGGTTCGGCCGCGCTCAACCACGACATCGCGCAGCTGGTTCGACTCGATCGGCCTGACCATCCTCGAGGGCTACGGCCTCACCGAGACCAGCGCCGCATCCTTCGTGAACCGCCCGGCCTCCAACCGGATCGGCACGGTCGGCTGGGCGCTGCCGGGCACCGAGGCCAAGATCGCCGAGGACGGCGAGGTCCTGCTGCGCGGGCCCGGCATCATGCAGGGCTACCACAACAAGCCCGAGGAGACGGCCGAGACCAAGGATGCCGAGGGCTGGCTGCACACCGGCGACATCGGTGAGCTCGACGACCGCGGCTACCTCAGGATCACCGACCGCAAGAAGGACTTCTTCAAGACCTCGAGCGGCAAGTACGTCGCCCCGTCGATGATCGAGTCGACGCTTCAAGGGCATCTGCCCCTACGTCAGCCAGTTCATGGTCTACGGCGCCGACCACAACTTCGTCACCGCGCTGGTCACGCTCGACCCGGAGTCGATCCAGGACTGGGCCGCCAACCACGGCGTCTCGGGCTCCTACCGCGGAGATCGTGACGTCGAAGGAGGCCCACGACATGGTGCAGGTCTACATCGACACCCTCAACGTCAACCTCAACCGTTGGGAGCAGATCAAGAAGTTCACGATCCTCGACCACGACCTGACCATCGAGGACGGCGACCTCACGCCCAGCCTGAAGCTGCGTCGCAAGGCCGTCAGCGAGAAGTACCAGACGATGCTCGACAGCCACTACGCGAGCTGATCGACCGGACGCCGCCGTGGTCGCCGACGAGCGACCGCGGCGGCGTCGTCGTGTCGGCATCCTGGTTCGGTGTCAGCCGGGGTCGTCGCTCACCGGCACCGGGTCCGACACGAGGGGGACGAACCGGTACCACCCCTGCTCCTGGACCACCGGGCCCTGAGGCGTCGCGTCGACCCGGAGCATCCTGCCTGCCACCGGGATGACCATGACGCCTGCTGGCGCCACCTGGGCGAGGAGCTCGTCGGGCAGCCGCTCGGGAGCGGCCGACACCAGGATGCGGTCGTACGGCGCCCCGGACGGCTTTCCCAGCACCCCGGGGTCGGCGGCCACCACGCAGGCCCACGGCATACCCGCGGCCGCGACGTTCGCCGCCCCAGCGGTCACCAGCTCCGGCACCCGCTCGACACCCGTCACGCTCCCGCGCGGCCCGGTGAGCCAGCCGACCAGGGCGGTGGTCCAGCCCGACCCGGCACCCACGTCGAGCACCCGGTCACCCTCACGCACCTCGAGCAGCTCGAGCATGTGGCGCACCGTCGTCGGCTGGCTGTTGGTCTGGCCGTGGCCGATCGGGAGGGGGGCGTCCCTGGACGCGTACGGCACCTGCGCCCGAGGCAGGAAGGAGGAGCGCGGTACCGCCTCCATCGCGGCCGCGACGCGGTCCTGCGCGCTCGCCACCCCTTCAGTATGCGCGGCGCCCGCAGGTGCGGATCACCGGTGGACGGCGGCGCGATGGCTCGTGGGGGCGGGGCCGTCGGGACCCGGACCGATCGCGTGGGTCGCGACGGCGACCAGGAAGAGCAGGGCGAAGGCTGCCATGAGCCGGACCGTCGAGGCGCGCATGGCCACGAGGATAGGAAGGACGTCTGGGAGGATCCTGAAACCCGTTCGGGCGTTTTCGGCGGGGGAGCGATGCACCGTTACCCTTGACCCACCATGACCGACACCCCAGGCACCTCTGTCTTCGCCCGTCTCGAGCCGCTGCTCGAGCAGGTCAGCAAGCCCATCCAGTACGTCGGCGGTGAGCTCAACTCGACGGTCAAGGACTGGGACTGCGGCGGGTTCGGCCCCGGGGGTGAGGCCCTCACCACGCGCTGGGCGCTGATGTACCCCGACGCCTACGAGGTGGGCGTGCCCAACCAGGGCGTCATGATCCTCTACGAAGTGCTCAACGAGCGCGACGACGCCCTCGCCGAGCGCACGTATGCCGTGTGGCCGGACCTCGAGGCCCTCATGCGTGAGTCGGGCGTGCCCCAGTTCACCGTGGACGCGCACCGCAGCATCCGCGACTTCGACGTGCTGGGCATGTCGTTCTCCACCGAGCTCGGCTACACCAACATGCTCACCGCGCTCGACCTCGCGGGCATCCCGCTGCACGCGGTCGACCGCACCGACGAGGACCCGCTGGTCATCGCCGGCGGGCACGCGGCCTTCAACCCCGAGCCGATCGCCGACTTCGTCGACGCCGCCATCGTCGGCGACGGCGAGGAGGCCGTGCTCGCGGTCACCGACCTCATCGGCGCGTGGAAGGCGCAGGGCATGCCGGGTGGTCGCCGCGAGCTGCTGCTGCGCCTCGCCCGCACGGGCGGTGTCTACGTCCCGTCCCTCTACGACGTCTCCTACCTCCCGGACGGCCGCATCCAGCGTGTGGCCCCCAAGGCCGACGCCACCGGGGTGCCGTGGCGCGTCTCCAAGCACACCGTGATGGACCTCGACGCGTGGCCATACCCCAAGCAGCCCCTGGTGCCGCTCGCGGAGTCGGTCCACGAGCGGATGTCCGTCGAGATCTTCCGGGGCTGCACGCGCGGCTGCCGTTTCTGCCAGGCCGGCATGATCACGCGACCCGTGCGGGAGCGAAGCATCACCGGCATCGGCGAGATGGTGGAGCGAGGGCTCGCGGCGACGGGGTTCGAGGAGGTCGGCCTGCTGTCCCTGAGCTCGGCCGACCACTCCGAGATCGCCGACATCACCAAGGGGCTGGCCGACCGCTACGACGGCACCCAGACGGGTCTGTCGCTGCCGTCGACCCGGGTCGACGCGTTCAACATCGACCTCGCGAACGAGCTCACCCGCAACGGTCGTCGCTCCGGCCTGACCTTCGCCCCCGAGGGTGGCAGCGAGCGGATCCGCAAGGTCATCAACAAGATGGTGTCCGAGGAGGACCTCATCGGCACCGTCGCGGCTGCGTACGGTGCGGGCTGGCGCCAGGTGAAGCTCTACTTCATGTGCGGCCTGCCGACCGAGACCGACGAGGACGTCCTGCAGATCGCCGAGCTGGCCAAGAAGGTCATCGAGACCGGTCGCCAGGTCAGCGGTCGCCGCGACATCCGGTGCACCGTCTCCATCGGCGGGTTCGTGCCCAAGCCGCACACACCGTTCCAGTGGTGCGGACAGCTCGGCGCAGAGGAGACCGACGCTCGCCTGGCCAAGCTGCGCGAGGCCATCCGGTCCGACCGCCGCTACGGCTCGTCGATCGGATTCCGTTACCACGACGGCAAACCCGGCATCGTCGAAGGACTCCTGTCCCGTGGCGACCGCCGCGTCGGACGGGTCATCGAGCAGGTCTGGCGCGACGGCGGCCGGTTCGACGGCTGGAGCGAGCACTTCTCCTACGAGCGCTGGATGTCCGCGGCCGACGCCGCGCTGGCCGACCTGCCCGTGGACGTGGCCTGGTACACCACGCGTGACCGCGCCGAGTCCGAGGTGCTGCCCTGGGACCACATCGACTCCGGTCTGGACAAGGAGTGGCTGTGGGCCGACTGGCAGGACGCCCTCGACGAGACCGAGGTCGACGACTGCCGCTGGACGCCCTGCTTCGACTGCGGTGTCTGCCCCCAGATGGGCACCGACATCGAGGTCGGCCCCACCGGCAAGACCTTGCTGCCCCTCACCGTCCTGGGCTCCGGCCGCGAGGCGATGCTGGAGGCACACACTCACTGAGTGGGGGCTGAGCGGGCGCCGGAGATCGGTGACATTTGTCATCGCAGCCGCATCTGCCCGCGGTGTCGAATGGGTACTGCCAGCAAGGGTCGCTCACATCGGCCCCCAACGGCAGGCGTGGTGCATGCGGTCGTCTCCTCCAGACCGCACACCCGTCGGTGGGACGGCCCCTTCACCGCCCCACCGGTGAGTGCCTCGGAACGCTCGTGCGGAGAGCTCTGAGGACAGCCGCCCGTTCACCCAGGCCCTCGGGCCATGGGTGAACGGGCGGCAAACCTCTGTCCGGGGCCGATGCTACCGATCTGGTGCACGTTGACCGCCGACCTCAGGTCATCGACTCCTTGCGCATGGCGCTCGCGAACCAGGGGGCGTGCAGGTCGAGGTAGCGCAGGTCGGACATGGCCGCCATCTGCTCCTCCCACGCCTGACGGGCGTCCTCGGGCATGGGCGTCACCTCACCGGCCCGGGCCTCGGCCTCGCTGCGGAAGGCCACGGTCTCGGTGAACCAGCCGTCCGGCTCGAGGGCGATCGTGCCGCCGATGATCTCGGGCCGCTGCTCGTGCAGGGCGTCCATCGGCTGCTCCATGAAGCTGCGGAACTTCATGGGGTCGGCGACCCGGCCCTGCATGACCTGGACGAACCCGGCGTCGTCCGACCCGCCGTCGAGGAACATCATCGCGTCGTCGCAGTCGTGGAAGGTCACCTCGCCGTCGAAGCACGCCTTCATGCGTTGGAACCACTCGCCCTGTTCCGGCTTGGTGGAGTTCCTGGCCGCAGCCTCCCTGCTCTCGAACCGCACCACGCCGACGAACTCGCCGTCGTCGGTGATGCCGTAGGTCCCGCCGAGCCAACCCTCGGCCGTCTTGCCCATCGTCTCGCGCCACTCGTCGCTCAGCCGGTGCACCTGCTCGGCGTCCCGGCACTTTCCTTGGATGATCTGGATGAACACCTCTGAACCCTCCGCTTCTCTGGAAGGGGCCGCTTCGTGCTGAAGTGGTCCGCCTCCCGACGCTACGCCGGGCCCACGGAGGCGTCACCGGACATACCGGGCCGTGCGCCCAGCGGTTCGACGACCGGTGGAGGGCGCTGGGTCTGGCTGCGACTGGAGGCGGGGACGGGCGGTAGCGACGGGCGGAGTGGACGGGTGGGGCAGGCTCACGCGAAGAGGGCGCCGACCACCTCGCGGAAGACCTCGGTGTGCCGGTCGACGTCGGCGCGCGAGGTCTCCGGGCACATGAGTGCCATGTTGTGGAACGGCGTCATCAGCACGCCGCGGTTGCACAGGGCGAGGTGCAGGTAGGCGTCGAGCTCGTCGTCGGCCGCGGCCGCGGACTCCTCGCCGTTGCGGGGTGCCGGACGGGTGAAGCGGTACTCGGCGCGGGCGCCCAGCTGGGCGACCGACCACGGCACGTCGAGCTCGTCGAAGGTCGCCTGCACCCCCGCCGTGAACGCGGTGGCCAGCTCGACCATGTGGTCGAACGCCTCCTGCGTCAGCACCTCACCCAGCGTCGCGCGCATCGCGGCGGTCGACAGCGCGTTGCCGGCCAGGGTGCCCCCGACACCGCCGACGTCGACGATGTCGGCGTCCCCGGCGTCGGTATGGCGTGTCACGGCGGCCGCCACCTCCCGGCTGATCCCGTAGGCACCACAGGGGATCCCGCCGCCGATGGACTTGCCGATGACGAAGATGTCGGGCTCCAGGCCCCACTCACGGGTCGCGCCACCCCACCCGGCAGAGAAGGTGTGGGTCTCGTCGATGAGCAGGAGCGCACCGTGCTCGGTCGCGAGCTCGCGCACCCGCTCGAGGAAGCCGTCCTCGGGCAGGACGATCCCGATGTTCGTCAGGGCGGGTTCGGTGAGGATGACCGCGACGTCACCGTGGGCGAGGGCTGCCTCGACGGACTCGATGTCGTTCCACGTCGCGACCCGGGTGGTCAGGTCGAGGTCCACGGGAGGGGCGACGTTGCCGGGGCGGCTCTGGGCCTTGCCCTCGGGGCCGGGCAGGGCGAAGGCCTCGTCGACCGAGCCGTGGTAGCAGTAGGCGAAGACCAGCACCTTGGGCTTGCCCGTCGCGAGGCGGGCCAGTCGGATGGCCCACCGGTTCGCGTCGGTGGCCGACAGGGTGAAGCTCCACAGCGGCATACCGAAGCGTCGCTCCAGCTCGGCACCCACCCACTGGGCGTCGGCGGTCGGCAGCATCGTCGTCATGCCGCCGAGCTCACCCGCGCGCTGCTGCACCGCCTTGACGGTGGGTGCGGGGGAGTGGCCGGCCATCGCTCCGGTGTCGCCGAGGGCGAAGTCGACGTAGGTGTGGCCGTCGACGTCGGTCACCCGGTTGCCCGTCGCGTGGTCGAGGTAGAGGGGGAACCCGCCCGTCCACATGTTCATCCAGGTCATCGGCACCCGGCCGAAGAGGTTGTCCGCCTGCTCGAAGAGGGCACGGCTCTGCGGGTGGTTCGTCGTGTATGCCGCCTGCTCGTCCGCGAGGAGGGAGGCCAGTCGGGAGCGGTCCAGGGTTGCCATGGTCCAACGCTAGAGGTCCGTTCGGAGGTGCGGCAGGGGAGTGCGGATTCCGTAGGTGGTGGGCCTCGCCCTAGGCTTGCCGACCATGGCTCGACAGCGCGTACCCGAAGGCCCGCCCCCCGCCCCTGCGGTGATGAAGCTGAGGATCAGGTACGCCAAGCGTGGCCGTCTGAGGTTCTCCTCGACCCGTGACTTCCAGCGGGCCCTGGAGCGGGCGCTGCGCCGGGCCGGGGTGCCGATGGCGTTCTCCGCCGGGTTCCACCCGCACCCCAAGGTCAGCTACGCGAACGCGGCACCGACGGGCACCGCCAGCGAGGCCGAGTACTTCGAGATCTCGGTGACCGAGCGGGTCGACACCGAGTCGCTGCGGACCGCCCTGGACGAGGCGCTGCCCGACGGGCTCGACGTCCTCGAGGTGGTCGAGGCCGCGCCGGGTTCGCTCGCCGACCGGCTGCAGGCCAGTGACTGGGTCATCGAGTTCCGCGGCGTCCCGCTCGAGGACGTCAGGGCCGCCGCCGACGAGCTGCTGGCCCGTGACCGCGTCGAGGTCAGCCGCACCTTCAAGACGGGCCCGCGGACCTTCGACGTGAGATCCGCCGTCGTGTCGTTGGACGTCAGCGCCTCTGAGGAGGCCGACTGTGCGATACTGCGGGTGGTCGTACGGCACACCACACCGGCCGTACGTCCCGACGACGTCCTGACCGCGCTGCGAGCAGTAACGGAGCTGGCACCACCGACACCACCCCTGGTGACCCGACTGGCGCAAGGCCCCCTGCACTCCGCAACCGCTGGGGTGGCTGATCCACTGGCTGCCGACCAGAACGACGCCGGCGCCTGACCCGGTGCCGCGCGACCTGCGCGAGCCTCGTCGGACGTAAGCCAAACGACTTCCGTGTCGACAGCACCCGTTGCCGACACGACTGCACGCACCGCGCACCACGTGGCTGATCGGAAGGCCCTCCTGGGACCTTCGGGTGTGGCCCTCGCCTCGTGGGTGACGGAAGGGCGCCGAGATGGCCTCCACGGAAGACCAGTTCCCCACCACCGAAGGCACCGACGGCTCGGGCAACGCCCCGGCTGGCGAGACCGCAGCCCAGGGCACTGACGCGCAGGCGTCTGAGGGCGTCGCCGCCAAGGCGCCGGCCCGCAAGCGAGCCCCACGCCGTGCCACGAAGAAGGCCTCTGCTCCCGCTCCGGTGGACGAGCACGCCGCCTCCGCGGTCGAGGCGGCCCCGATCGAGCCCGCGGCCATCGAGGTCGTGAGCGTCGGGGCCGGCGACAGCAGCGACGCGACCGGCATCCCTGCTGCTGCCACCGGCGAGGACCCCACCGGGGCTGCGGCCCCGGCCAAGAAGGCCGCGAAGAAGGCTGCCGTCAAGAAGACCGCCAAGAAGGCCGCCACCAAGCGCACCGCCAAGAAGGCCACGACAGCCCCCACCGAGACGGGTGCCGCCGTCCTCGACGAGGGCGCGATGGACCTGCCCACCGATACCGGCCTGACGGCGACGGCCCCGGCCACCGAGGCCTCCACCGAGTCCTCCACCAGCTCCTCCCTGGCCCCGGCGGATCCGGTCCTCCCGGCCGTATCCGAGGACGCGAGCGCCGAGGACACCGACGAGGAGGCCGAGGCGGCCGCAGCTGCCGAGGCCGCTGCCGCAGCCGCGGTCCCCAGCTTCGGGCTGCTCTTCCAGGCCCCGGACCCGGCCAAGGCGGCCCCGCGCCGTCGCCGGGCCAGCAGTGCCGCGGGCGCCCCGGCTCCTGCCGCGCCGGCGCAGCAGACCCCGGTCGCCGAGCCCGACCCGGCGCAGTCGAGCGACCGGGCCGAGGACGCCACGACCGACGGCGTCCAGGACGCGACCGACGACGCCGCGCAGGCAGACCAGCCGACTCCCTCGCGGCGCAGCCGTGGGCGTGGCCGTGGCCGGGGCTCACGCGGTGCTGCCACCGAGGCGACCGAGACCGCTCGCGACGACGAGCAGTCCGACGACCAGGACAGCGCCTCGACCGACACCGACACCGACGCGGGTGACGACGAGTCGTCGTCCGAGGGTGGTCGTCGTCGCCGTCGCCGTGGCGGCAAGGGCCGGGGCCGCGGCCGTGGCCCGGTCGACGCCGACAGCACCGACTCCTCCGACTCCGACACCTCGGACGACGACACCGACGAGCCGTCGTCCACCGGACCGGACACCGACGACGACCAGGGTGACTCCGAGAGCACCTCGAGCCGTCGCCGCCGTCGTCGCCGCCGCAGCGGGTCCTCGGCCGACAGCGACGACCCGCCCGGCACGGTGACCAAGGTCCGCGAGGCCCGCCGCCAGAACGACGAGCCGCAGAGCGTCAAGGGCTCGACCCGGCTCGAGGCCAAGAAGCAGCGTCGTCGCGAGGGCCGTGAGGCCGGCCGTCGCCGCACGATCATCACCGAGGCGGAGTTCCTGGCCCGCCGCGAGAGCGTCGAGCGGGTCATGGTGGTCCGCGAGCGCGAGGGCCGCACCCAGATCGGTGTCCTCGAGGACGACGTCCTCGTCGAGCACTACGTCTCCCGCGAGACCAACGTGTCGATGGCCGGCAACATCTACCTCGGCCGCGTGCAGAACGTGCTGCCCTCGATGGAGGCCGCCTTCGTCGACATCGGCAAGGGACGCAACGCCGTTCTGTACGCGGGTGAGGTCAACTGGGATGCCGCGGGCCTGGACAACAACGCGCCCAAGCGCATCGAGAACGCGCTCAAGTCGGGTGACTCCGTGCTCGTGCAGGTCACCAAGGACCCGATCGGCCACAAGGGTGCCCGCCTGACCAGCCAGATCTCGCTGCCGGGCCGCTACCTGGTCTACGTGCCCGAGGGCAGCATGACGGGCATCTCCCGCAAGCTCCCGGACACCGAGCGTGGCCGCCTCAAGGGCATCCTCAAGGAGGTCGTGCCGGACCGTGCGGGTGTCATCGTGCGCACCGCTGCCGAGGGGGCGAGCGAGGAGGAGCTGCGCGCCGACGTCGAGCGGCTGACCCAGACCTGGGAGAAGATCAAGGCCAAGGCCGACTCCAAGTCCGGCGGCAAGGGCAAGGGCGCCGCCCCGGTCCTCGTCCACGGGGAGCCCGACCTCACCGTCCGCGTCATCCGCGACGTCTTCAACGAGGACTTCACGTCCTTGGTGGTGGCCGGTGACCAGGCGTACGGCGAGGTCGGCGACTACCTCGGCGACGTCGCCCCCGACCTGGCCGAGCGACTGCACAAGTGGACCTCCGAGGAGGACCTGTTCACCCACTACCGGGTGGACGAGCAGATCGCCAAGGCCATGGACCGCAAGGTCTGGCTGCCCTCCGGTGGCTCCCTGGTCATCGACCGCACCGAGGCGATGACGGTCGTCGACGTCAACACCGGCAAGTTCGTCGGCTCGGGGGGCAACCTCGAGGAGACGGTCACCAAGAACAACATCGAGGCGGCCGAGGAGATCGTGCGACAGCTCCGGCTGCGCGACATCGGCGGCATCATCGTCATCGACTTCATCGACATGGTCCTGGAGAGCAACCGCGACCTCGTGGTGCGGCGCCTCCTCGAGTGCCTGGGTCGGGACCGCACCAAGCACCAGGTCGCCGAGGTCACCTCGCTCGGCCTGGTCCAGATGACGCGCAAGCGCGTGGGCTCCGGCCTCATCGAGGTGTTCTCCGAGAACTGCGAGCACTGCGGCGGTCGCGGGATCATCGTGCACGCCGACCCGGTCGACAAGTCGTCCGGTGACCACGGTGGCTCGTCCTCCGGTGGTCCGGCCCAGCGCAGCGGCTCGGCCGGCGCAGGCGGCGGCAGCACGCGCAGCCGTCGAGGCGGGCGTTCCGGTGACGGCGAGGGCGTGCGCAGCGGACAGTCGCAGGGCGGTCAGGGTTCCGCGGGCGGGCAGGGCACGGAGGCCGGGACCCCGGTGCACTCCGGCCCCACCCCGGCCCAGATCGCCGCTGCCGCCCACGCCGCCGCGCTGAAGTCGGCGGGGGAGCACCATGACGAGGACGCCCTGCTGGCCGTGCCGGCGCAGGACGAGCCCGTGGTCGAGGTGCGCGAGGCCAACAACCAGGACGCCGGCGCCGCGATCGAGACCGCGACGCCTGAGGTGACCGAGACCCAGACCGCCGAGGTCGAGACCGCCGAGGCCGCGCTGCAGGAGGCTGCGCCCGTCGTGCAGGAGGCACCTGATGCCGCGCCGGCACAGGCACCTGCTGCCGCCGCGGAGCCGACGACCGCGCCGGCCGCCGAGGTGGCCGAACCGGCTGCCGCAGCCGCCCCCAAGCGTCGTCGCCGCGGCCGGGTCGTCGCCCCGGCAGGACCGCCGCGGCCGGTCGGTGACGAGGCTCCTGCCGGCGCAGCAGCGTCCGACTCCTGATCGGGACCGGTCAGCCCTGCCGAGCCGGTTTGGTCGGCAGGGCAACCACCCGGTATTCTCAGGCCTTGGTGCGCCCACCGCTCTGATGTCCGTGTCTCGACCCAGGTCGAGCTCGGGTAGCTATCGGACGGTCCAGACAGAGAGCGCGTGCCTCCCGAAGTACGAAAGAGAGTTCCACGTGTACGCGATTGTTCGCGCTGGTGGTCGCCAGGAGAAGGTTTCCGTCGGCGACGTCCTCATCATCGACAAGGTCAAGGGCAAGGCCGGCGACAGCATCGACCTGACCCCGCTGCTCCTCGTTGACGGCTCGACCGTGACCAGCGACGCCGCCAAGCTCGCCAAGGTCACCGTCACGGCCGAGGTCGTGAAGCCCGCCAAGGGCCCGAAGATCACGATCATGAAGTTCAAGAACAAGACGGGCTACCGCAAGCGTCAGGGCCACCGTCAGCACCTGACCCAGGTCAAGATCACCTCGATCGACGCCTGAGTCGGCGACCCTTTTCGGATCCCAGAGACTTAGCAGAAGGTAGGCACTGACATGGCACACAAGAAGGGTGCGTCCTCGACCCGCAACGGTCGCGACTCCAACTCCCAGCGACTCGGCGTGAAGCGCTTCGGCGGCCAGCTCGTCAACGCGGGCGAGATCATCGTCCGCCAGCGCGGCACGCACTTCCACCCCGGTGAGGGCGTCGGCCGTGGCAGGGACGACACGCTGTTCGCGCTCGTCGCCGGCAACGTGGAGTTCGGCACGAAGCGTCGCCGCAAGGTCGTCAACATCGTCCCGCTCGAGACCGCGGACGCCAGCTGACTTTCGGTATGCCGCGTGGCCCGGCCACGCTCCATACCTCCTGAAGGGGGCGGGCCTGACCAGGCCCGCCCCCTTCTGTCGTTCGCCACGGCGCACGACCCCCAGCACGTCCCCTCCCAGACTCGGGGACGGCCCGACCAGATCAGAGAGAAGAGCCCCATGACCAGCTTCGTCGACCGCGTCGTGCTGCACGTCGCCGCGGGCGACGGTGGCCACGGCGTCGCTTCCGTCAAGCGTGAGAAGTTCAAGCCCCTCGGTGGACCCGACGGCGGCAACGGTGGTCGCGGCGGCGACGTCATCCTGCGGGTCGACCCCCAGGCGACGACGCTGCTCGACTACCACCACCACCCCCACCGCAAGGCGACCAACGGCAAGCCCGGCGCCGGTGACGAGCGCAACGGCGCCGACGGCGACGACCTGGTCCTGCCCGTCCCGCCGGCACCGTCGTCAAGGACGGCGACGGCAACGTCCTCGCCGACCTCGTCGGCCAGGACGCGGAGTTCGTCGCGGCCCGGGGTGGCCGTGGCGGCCTGGGCAACAAGGCGCTCTCGTCGGCCCGGCGCAAGGCGCCCGGCTTCGCGCTGCTCGGCGAGCCCGGCGACTCCGGCGACATCGTGCTCGAGCTCAAGTCGCTCGCCGACGTCGCCCTCATCGGCTTCCCCTCGGCCGGCAAGTCCTCGCTGGTCTCGGTGCTGTCGGCGGCCCGGCCCAAGATCGCCGACTACCCGTTCACGACGCTGGTGCCCAACCTCGGCGTGGTGCAGGCGGGCGAGTTCCGGTTCACCGTCGCCGACGTGCCCGGGCTGATCCCCGGCGCGAGCCAGGGCAAGGGGCTCGGGCTGGAGTTCCTGCGCCACGTCGAGCGCTGCTCGGTGCTCGTCCACGTCATCGACTGCGCGACGCTCGAGCCCGGTCGCGACCCGATGACCGACCTCGACGTCATCGAGGAGGAGCTCGCGCAGTACGTCCCCGACGAGACCCTCGGTGGCCGCCCGCTGGCCGAGCGCACCCGCGTCGTCGTCCTCAACAAGGCCGACGTCCCCGAGGCGCGCGAGCTGGCCGAGATGGTCAAGCCCGACCTCGAGGCGCGCGGCATCGAGGTCTTCGTCGTCTCCGCGGTGGCCCACACCGGGCTGCGCGAGCTGACCTTCGCCCTGGCCCGCCACGTCGGCGAGGCCCGCGCGGAGCTGGAGATCGCCACGGCGTTCCCCAGCGCGTCGTCCTGCGGCCCGAAGCCGTCGACGACAGCGGCTTCAGGATCGTGCGCGAGAACACCCCCGACGGCGAGGTCTTCCGCATCGACGGCGAGCGCCCGACCCGCTGGGTGCGCCAGACCGACTTCTGCAACGACGAGGCCGTCGGCTACCTCGCCGACCGGCTCGGCCGGCTCGGCGTCGAGGAGGCGCTCTTCAAGGCCGGGGCGGTCGCCGGCGCCACGGTGCTCATCGGGCCCGCGGACAACGCGGTCGTCTTCGACTGGGAGCCGACCCTCATCGCCGGCGCCGAGCTGCTCGGCCAGCGCGGCACCGACCTGCGCCTCGAGGAGGCCACGCGTCCCACCCGCGAGGAGAAGCGCGCCGACTACGCCGACCGCCGCGCCGCCCGCACGGCCGCCCGCGCGGAGCTGGCGGCCGAGCGCAAGGCCGGCCACTGGGCGACGGCCGGCGAGGACGTCGAGGACTCCGAGGACTCCAGGGCTCACAGGGATGAGCGTGGCCGACCGCCGGCGCGACGTGGCTCGCGCCCGCCGGCTCGTCGTCAAGGTCGGCTCGTCGTCGCTCACCGCGCGAGCGGCGGGCCGCTCGACGAGGCCCGGCTGGTCGGCGCTCGTCGACGCCCTCGCCGCGCGCCGGCTGGCCGGGCACCAGGTCGTGCTCGTCTCCTCGGGGGCCATCGCGGCCGGCATCGGTCCGCTCGGCCTGGCCGCCGCCCGCGCGACCTCGCGACCCAGCAGGCCGCGGCGAGCGTGGGGCAGGGAGCGCTCGTCGCGGCATACCAGCGGCGTTCGGGGCCCACGGGCTCACGGTCGGACAGGTGCTGCTCACCGCCGACGACGTGACCCGCCGCTCGCACTACACCAACGCCCGCCGCACCCTCGACCGGCTGCTCGAGCTCGGCATCGTGCCCGATCGTCAACGAGAACGACACGGTGGCGACCCACGAGATCCGGTTCGGCGACAACGACCGCCTCGCCGCGCTCGTCGCCCACCTCGTCCACGCCGACGCGCTGGTGCTGCTCACCGACGTCGACGCGCTGTACGACGGCCCGCCCGAGTCGCGCGGGCAGCGCGCGGGTGCCCGTCGGTCGTGGGCGACGACGGCCTCGACGACGTCGCGCATCGGTGGCACCGGGTCCAGCGTCGGCAGCGGCGGGATGGTGACCAAGGTCGAGGCGGCGTCGATCGCGAACGCCGCCGGCATCACCACGGTGCTCACGAGCGCCGACCGCATCAGCGCGGCGCTGGCCGGTGACGACGTCGGCACGGTGTTCGTCCCGACCGGTTCGCGGCGCACGTCCCGCAAGCTGTGGCTGGCGCACGCGACCACCCCGCGTGGCCGGCTCCTGCTCGACGACGGTGCCGTGCGGGCGGTCATCGAGCGGCGCACCTCGTTGCTGCCGGCGGGGATCACCGCGGTCGAGGGCACCTTCTCCGACGGCGACCCCGTCGACCTGTGCGCCGCCGAGGGCACGGTCATCGCCCGGGGACTGGTCAACTACACCTCGGCCGAGCTGCCGGGCATGCTCGGCCGGTCGACCCGCGACCTGGCCAAGGAGCTCGGCCCGGAGTACGAGCGCGAGGTCGTCCACCGCGACGACCTCGTGCTGCTCTGAGGCCGTCAGCTCGGCATCAGCGCCGGGCCGCTCCTCGAACCGCTCGTCGGGGTGGGCAGATCGCTCCTGGGCCGCGATGATCTGGATCTCGCGCTCGCCGGAACGGGCGGTCTCCTCCAGGACGCCCCAGACCGAGGACGCGGTGCGGGCCAGGGCGATGCGCCGGAACGCCGGTCTCGAGCAGGTGGGCGAGGAACAGCGCGGCCGTGAGGTCGCCGGCACCGTTGACCGTGATCGGGAAGCAGCGGGGTACTGACCAGCCAGGCCCCGTGCCGGTCGACGGCCAGCATCTCCAGGGTGTCCTGCCCGGTGCCGTCGTGGACCACGGAGGTGACGAGGACGGTCGCCGGACCCATGGCCCGCGCAGGTCGCGACTGCCGCCAGCGATCTCCGTCGAGTGGTGCGCGCTCGCGCGCCGGTGAGGAAGTCGAGCTCGAAGTGGTTGGGGGTGACGATGTCGGCCGGGGGATGACGTGGTCGCGCAGAACTCCGGGATGCCGGGTCGCACGAAGAAGCCGCGCCCGGTGTCGCCCATCACCGGGTCGCAGCAGTACACCGCGTCGGGGTTGGCTGCCTTCACCCGGGCCACCGCGTCGAGGACCACCGTCGCCGACCTCCTCGGCTCCCTGGTACCCGACAGCACCGCGTCGCAGCGTCCCGGGACGCCCGCGCTCCTCGATGCCGGTCAGCACCTCGCGCAGGTCCTCGGCTGCGAGCAGCGGACCCCGCCACTGGCCGTACCCGGTGTGGTTGGAGAAGTGCACCGTGACGACGGGCCAGACCTCGATGCCGAGTCGCTGCAGCGGGAAGACCGCGGCGCTGTTGCCGACGTGCCCGTAGGCGACGGAGGACTGGATCGACAGGATGCTCACCCCGGCCATTCAACCAGCGGGACAAGCGTCCGCATGCCGGGCACCGCGGCATACCCTTGACGGCATGGGTGAGGGCGCAGTCGAAGACCGGCAGACCATCGATCCGGCCGCCGTCGCGCAGGTCGCCACTGCGGCTCGCGCCGCCCGTCACGGCCTCGCGCCGGCTGGCGCTGCTGTCACCGCGCCGAGAAGGACGCCGCCCTGCGCGCGCTCGCCGACGCGCTCGACGCCGCCACGCGACCAGATCGTCGCCGCCAACGAGCGAGGACCTCGCCCGCGGGC